>NZ_LKTL01000008.1:0-170220 GCF_001401775.1 Shewanella sp. P1-14-1
TTAAACAAAATTTGTGGAGGCGCGACCCGGAGTCGAACCGAGGTCGACGGATTTGCAATCCGCAGCATAGCCATTCTGCCATCGCGCCGAAACTTGTTATTGAATTGGAGCGACATATCGGGTTCGAACCGATGACCTATACCTTGGCAAGGTATCGCTCTACCAACTGAGCTAATGTCGCCTTTCAATGCAAGTAATCAATAAGGAGTAATCTCCGTTGTTGATTTCGAAATGGATTTTACCGTTTTACGCATGACTGTCAATGCAGATTTTTTAAATAATAGCAGTTTTGAATTTGTTTGATGTTTAAATCTACGCATTGAGTGAATAATTAACAATACGAATAAAACTCAAACAATAAAAAAGCACTTCAATTGAAGTGCTTTTTTTAAAGTGTCTTTTAGATAATTAAAGACAGATTAAAAATCTTAAGCTTCTGGTAAAGATAACGTCGTTAATCCAAGCATTTTTTGCATAACACCAACAACCTGGCAGCTATAACCAAATTCGTTGTCATACCAAACATATAATATCGCACGTTTGCCATCAGCAATTGTCGCTTGTGAATCAACAACACCAGCATAGCGAGAACCGACTAAATCACTCGAAACAATTTCAGTTGAATCGGTGTAATCTACTTGGTTTTTAAGATCTGAAGTTAACGCAATATCCTTAAGATATTCATTTAATTCTTCGCGATTAGTCTCACCATTTAAATTAACACTGATAATTGCCATTGAGACATTTGGTGTCGGAACGCGAATAGCGTTGCCTGTTAATTTACCTTCCATAACGGGTAATGCTTTTGCAACAGCTTTTGCTGCGCCCGTTTCAGTAATAACCATGTTTAATGGTGCACTGCGGCCTCGACGGTCAGCACTATGGTAATTATCAATTAAGTTTTGGTCATTGGTATAAGAGTGAATCGTTTCTACGTGACCGTTTTCAATACCATACTTATCGTTAACAGCTTTCAGTACTGGCGTAATTGCATTAGTAGTACAGCTTGCTGCTGAAACAATCATGTCTTCAGGTAAAATATCGTTTTCGTTAACACCGTAAACAACATTTTTAATCGCGCCTTTAGCAGGTGCAGTTAATAATACTTTGCTTGCACCTTTGCTCTTAAGGTGAAGACCTAAACCATCTTCGTCTTTCCAAATACCTGTATTATCAACTACTAGCGCATTATTAATACCATATTGTGTGTAGTCGACTTGATCAGGTGAATTGGCATAGATGATTTGAATGTACGTACCATTGGCAATGATAGCGTTGTTCTCTTCATCAACTTCAACAGAACCGTTGAACGGCCCATGAACTGAATCACGACGTAATAAGCTCGCGCGCTTTTCTAAATCGCCTTTTTTACCACCACGTAAAACAATGGCTCGTAAACAAAGTTTATTACTCTTACCTGTTTTTTCGATCATTAATCGTGCTAATAAACGACCAATACGTCCAAAGCCATATAAAACAACGTCTTTTGATTCAACATCATCGCCAAAATTAAGACCTGCTTCCAGCTCACGAGTCATGTAAGCTTGAATTTGAGAAGCGTCTTTATTATCACGCCAGTAATTAATCGCTAGTTTACCGATATCAACTTTACAGTGTTTTACTGACAACTTACTTAATGCTTCAACAAACGGGAAGCTTTCACGTAGACGTAATTTTTCACCAATATGGCGACGAACAAGTCGATGCGCTTTAATAATTTCAATTGTAGATGCGTTTAATAGAGGTTTACCATACACTAAGACTTCAACGCCTTGATTGCGGTATAGTTTTCCTAATAAAGGCTGCATTGCTTCAGCCATTTCGAAACGTTCTTGCCAACTTTGTAGGTGTTTATCAGCGCTCATTAAAAAGATCCTTTATCTCATATTTCAGCTTTTTGTCGCAGAAAGAATTGAGTAACGAAAAGAAAAGACCAATAATCATTATTTGGTAGGGTTAACCCCTTTTGGTCGGCGACATTGTAATGAAATTTATGCGTTTTCGCCAGTAAGAAATTTTTAGTAAACCTGTAATTTTATTAGATAATTTCCTGTTTTGGAGCTAGTTTTGAACAAAAGTTTAGTAATAATTACATCATTTTCAATTTATGCTGCTTTATTCGGCTTATTTGGTTGTGATGTTGGCCGAAATAGTGGCAGCATTTGTAAAAAAAATCCTGAACTTTGTGCCGATTTACACAAGGATAGTTGGTGTTTAGTAGAAAAAGGAGACTTAATCCGTAGTCGTTATCAATTAAAGATCACTGAAAATCCGTCTGGTAAGCAACTATATGATCAATTAATTAAACTTGAATCTTATAGCAACTGCATTGAACTCGCAGCCGGCGTTAAACATATAATAAACACACATCGAACAGAAGACAGAGAACGTGCTTATGCTGTTAGCACTCAAAACTTAGCCCAATTACAAGAGTACACCAAAGACAATCCTGATATTTACCTTGCGTATTATCGTTGGACTAAATTTAATGACTTCCCCTCTCGCGATATTGTTATTAAAGCCGAACAAGCCGGTGAGCTCACTGAAACCTTTATGCTCGCTCAAGTTGCCTCTCACTATATAAAAACAGATGTCGCCAGAGCTAAATTACTTTATTTGCATTTACTCTCCCATGTTAAGGCGAGCAATATTGATTCAGATTGGCTCCTCGCTCTAGCAACCATATATAGAAGAGAACAAAATGTACAAAACGAGTATTTGTTAACTAAGGCGAATACTTTAATAAGTGATAACACTGCCTCAGAAGAAAAATTATTAGCGTTAATAGCAAACAATTCAGACTTAGCGGTGCAACTAGATGCGGAAGCGAAAGAGCTGGTAAAGGACATCAAGCAAGGAAAGTTTGCAAGCAGTCAGATAAAACATCGTTTTGAATAACCAAATGTAAAATTATTAGCTACACTAAAACACAAATCATTTACAGCACTCGCTGTATTGGACTTTCATAAAAAAGCTCAAAACCGCTTTTATTTTGAATTCTGTAAATAAAATACAGACATATTCACGATAAATGTCGCTTTTTGGGCTTTTTTACTTGACGAAATGCTCTAATTTGGTAATTTTACTACCATACGATTTACGTAACAGATTTATAATCACTTGAGGGATATGCGATGACTATCCGTGTTGCAATTAACGGCTATGGCCGTATCGGTAGAAATGTTTTACGTGCGCTTTATGAAAGCGAAAAGGATTATCCAATCGAAATCGTTGCTTTAAACGATTTGGGTGATGCTTCAATTAATGCTCACCTTACTAAATACGACTCAGTTCATGGCCGTTTCAATGCTAAAGTTGATCACGATGACGAAGCTATTTATGTCAACGGCGACAAAATCTTAACTTTCCAAGAACGTGACCCTTCTAAATTACCATGGGCAGAATTAAACGTTGATGTTGTTTATGAATGTACAGGTATTTTCACATCTAAAGACGCTGTTAAACCTCATTTAGATGCGGGTGCTAAAAAGGTCATCATTTCTGCACCAGGTAAACAAGTGGACGCTACCGTTGTTTATGGTGTTAATAATGAAGTATTAACTTCAGATATGACAGTTATCTCAAACGCTTCTTGTACTACCAACTGTCTAGCACCTTTTGCTAAGCCGTTAAACGATTCTATCGGTATTGAGTCTGGTTTAATGACAACTATTCATGCATACACAAACGATCAACGTTTATCAGATGTTTATCACACTGACTTACGTCGTGCTCGTGCCGCTGCAATGTCGATGATCCCGACTCAAACTGGTGCGGCAGCCGCTGTTGGACTTGTTGTTCCTGAACTGCAAGGTAAATTTGACGGTTTAGCCGTTCGTGTACCTACAGTAAACGTGTCATTAGTTGACCTAACGTTTGTTGCAGGTAGAGATACTAGCGTGGAAGAGATTAACGAGATCATCACTAAAGCTGCTCAAGTTGCACCATTGAGTGAAGTGCTTGCTGTCAATGAAGAACCATTAGTCTCTATTGACTTCAATCACAACCCTTACTCATCTAACTTCGATGCAACACAAACTCGTGTTAATGGTCGTTTAGTTAAAGTAATGGCTTGGTACGATAACGAATGGGGTTTCAGTAACCGCATGCTAGATAATACTGTCGCATTAATGAATGCTAAGTAATGATAGATAATAAAAAGCCCTGTTAATACAGGGCTTTTTTGTATCTGAAATAAAATTAAAGTTAGATACTAAGCATTACCTTTAACTTTCATATTCAAGGTTTTTGCAAAATCCAACATTCTATTTAATGGAATAAGCGCTTCATCACGTAGCGCGTCATCAACAAACACTTCATGCTGCGTTTTATCTTCAGCACTTAACGAAGCTTCAATTGCTTGTAAACCATTCATTGCCATCCAAGGACAATGAGCACAACTTTTACAAGTCGCTCCATTACCACCAGTCGGTGCTTCAATTAATGTTTTACCAGGCGCAGCTTGCTGCATTTTGTAGAAAATGCCGCGATCTGTAGCAACAATGAACTCTTGATTAGCCATTGTTTGCGCAGCTTTAATTAACTGGCTGGTTGACCCAACAGCATCTGCTAAAGCAACCACATTTGCTGGTGATTCAGGGTGGACAAGAATTGCTGCGTTGGGATGCTGAATTTTTAGTTCTCTTAACGCTTTTGCTTTAAATTCATCATGGACAATACAATCACCCTGCCACATTAACATGTCAGCGCCGGTTTCTTTGGCAATATAACTACCTAAGTGACGGTCAGGCCCCCAGATAATTTTTTTACCTTCGGCGTCTAAATGTTCAACGATTTCTAAGGCAATACTTGATGTCACGACCCAGTCTGCTCTTGCTTTTACAGCTGCAGATGTATTAGCGTAAACCACAACAGTATGATCAGGATGTGCGTCGCAGAACTCAGAAAATTTATCGATTGGACAGCCGATATCTAGCGAACATGTTGCTTCTAAAGTCGGCATCAAAACTGTTTTTTCAGGGCTTAAGATTTTAGACGTTTCGCCCATAAACTTAACGCCTGCTACGATGAGTTTCTTGGCAGGATGATCACGACCAAAACGAGCCATTTCAAGAGAATCAGATACACACCCTCCTGTTTCTTCTGCCAGAGCTTGTATTTCAGGATCGGTATAATAGTGTGCAACTAAAACAGCATCTTGTTCGATTAATAACTGTTTAATTCTTGCTTTGTAATCTGCTTTTTCAGCGTCTGACAACACAGCAGGTTTAGCAGGAAAAGGATATTCAATAGAGTCAATATTCGGTGCCGAGGTGATCATTATGGTTCCGAGAAGTTACAACGTCCGAGGATTATACAAAAACACTTAACAAAATTAAAGGACGCATTAGCGTCCTTTAATTTGATTATGCTGAAAACAATGATGACTACTTCATCGCTAATAGCATTTCTTGTGGTTGCTCAAGATATTGTTTCCACAAATTACAAAAACGAGCAATGGTGCCACCATCAATAACACGATGATCGCCAGACCAACTCACTTGCATAATCTTACGTGCTTCAACTTCACCTTTAGCATTAAATCGAGGCAATACCTGTAGTTTACCTAAAGCAACAATTGCGACTTCTGGTTTATTGATAATTGGCGTGGCTACTGTGCCACCTAAAGCGCCAATATTAGAAATTGAAATCGTGCCACCTTTTAAATCCGCTGGGCTGACTCGTCCACTTCTAGCGGCGTTAGTTAGTCGCGTGATTTCTGCGGCAACATCAAGAATAGATTTATCTTGTACGTCTTTGACATTTGGTACTAGCAAACCCACTTTTGAATCAACGGCCATACCAATATTATGACTTGCCTTGTATGTTAACTCGCTACAATCTGAATTAACTTGGCTGTTCATCACTGGGAATGAATTGATTGCTAAAGACATTGCCTTCATAAAGAAAGGCATCATGGTTAGTTTTACTTCATCTGATGAATAACGTTCTTTCATCTCAGTACGAAGTGCTACTAATTCTGTTAAATCAAACTCTTCACAATAAGTAAAGTGAGGAATAGTTGAAACTGACTCAACCATCATCTTAGCCATAACCGCTTTTACGCCTTTAATTGGCTCTACTGTATCTGCAGCTTGTTTGACAATAGACTGTGAAACCGTGTCGTTAACAGGTGATTGTGTCGGAGTCGTAACAGGTTGAGCCTGAGCATTCGAAGAACTGCCATTGGCAAAGTTTTCTACATCTTCTTTATATACTCGACCATTCTTACCACTGCCGGGTACATTAGCAATGTTGATATCTAACGTTCTCGCTAAGCGACGAACGGCAGGACTTGCTAATGCTTTTCCTTGTGGTACTGAAGAAGTCGCTGAAGCCACGGCTGTCGTTGCCGTTTCTACTTGCGTAGATTCAACCACTGAGCTTGTTGATTCAACTTCAATAGCAAATAAAGGTTCATGAACTTTAGCAAGTTGACCCTTTCGGTAATGCAGCTTAATAATTTTACCATTTTTAATTGCTGGTATTTGTACTAACGCTTTATCAGTCATGACATCGGCGATGGGTTGATCTTCAACGACTTGATCCCCCTCTTCTACAAGCCACTCAACTAATTCACATTCAACAATACCTTCACCTATATCCGGTAAAAGGAATTCTTCAACAGCTTTACCAGATACGGTTACTGAATCAGTCGTTGAGCTAATTTCTACATTCTGCTGTTCAGTCGATACTTGATCATCGTGATTCTGTGATGAACTTTCTTCTGTTTTCTCGGCTGACGTTGCTTCAATATCAACGGCGTATAAAGGCTCATGTACTTTAGCTATTTCACCTTTTGCATAGTATAACTTAGTCACAACGCCACCATGTGGTGCTGGAATTTGTACTAATGCTTTATCTGTCATAACGTCAGCGATAGGTTGATCTTCAACGATAACATCGCCTTCTTTGACCATCCAATCAACTAACTCACATTCAACTACACCTTCGCCAATGTCAGGCAAAATAAAATCTTTAATCATATCTTGCTCCTAATAATTGACTGAAGCTTTAATAGCTTCATAAGTTTTTAGCTCATCAGGCATGTATTCTTTTTCAAGAATCAAAGGATATGGTGTATCAAGACCACAAACACGGCTGATTGGCGACTCTAGGTGTAAAAAACATTCTTGTTGGATTTGCGCAGCAATCTCACCAGCAAATCCACCTGTTAAAGGTGCTTCGTGGTTAATCAGAAGTCTTCCTGTTTTCTTAACCGATGCAGCTACGGTATCAACATCCCATGGAGACAAAGTACGTAAATCGACAATTTCACAAGAAATACCGTCTTTTTCTGCCATTTTGGCCGCTTTTTCTAAAATTTCCATCTGAGCGCCCCAACCTAATAAGGTTATATCGCTACCTACTTTAACGACTTCAGCTTTACCGAGTTCGATAACAAAATCACCAGCAGGTACTTCGCCAACAGATGCACGATACAAACGTTTAGGTTCAAAAAAGATAACAGGGTTAGGATCGCGAATTGATGCTAACAATAACCCTTTAGCTTGTTCTGGGTTACGGGGTACTACAACCTTTAATCCTGGAGTTTGTGTGAAGTAAGCCTCAGGAGATTGTGAATGATAATGACCACCTGCAATACCACCACCGTAAGGTGTTCTAAAGGTTAAACCACCGACATTAAACTGATTGCCACTGCGGTATCTGAATTTGGCAGTTTCATTTACGATTTGATCAAAGGCTGGAAAAATGTAATCAGCAAATTGAATTTCAGCAACTGCAGTCATGCCGTTTGAGGCTAGACCATTGGCAAAACCTGCAATGCCTTGTTCTGTTAACGGTGTATTGAAACAACGTTCACGACCAAATTTTTCTTGTAAACCAGAAGTTGCACGGAAAACACCACCAAAATGGCCAACATCTTCGCCAAATACTACCATGCACTCATCATCAGTCATTGCGATTGATAACGCATCGTTGATGGCGTGTAACATATTCATTTCAGCCACGATTAAATTCTCCCTGCACTTTTTGGATATGACTTTGGATATTTCTTAATATGTTGTTTTAGCTCTGCCAATTGCTTTTCAAGGGCTGGCGTTGGCTTATCCAATACATCTGTAATCAATGAGTCAAGGTGCGGTAATGGCACTTTCTCTGCGACTTTTACTGCGTTTAACACTTCTTCTCGGTAATGTTCATACTGAGCAGCGTCGTCTTTTTCGTTTAGCCAATCTTTATTGATCATCCAAAGCTTAAAGCGTTTTACGGGATCATGTTGTTCCCACTTGGCTTCTTCTTCTTTAGAGCGATAACCTGAAGGATCATCCGATGATGAATGCGCACCAAGACGATATGTCATCGCTTCAATCAACACTGGTGCATTATGCTCAAGTGCATAAGCTCTAGCTTGTTGTGTTGCAGCTAATACTGCAAGCATGTCATTACCATCAACTCTAATAGTGTGCATACCATAACCAACACCACGACTCGCAATACCATTACCAGCAAATTGCTCTTCGGTTGGAGTTGAAATGGCGTAACCATTGTTACGGCAGAAAAAGATAGTCGGAGACTTAAGCACTGCGGCCATATTTAAGCCAGCATGAAAATCACCTTCTGAAGCTGCACCTTCACCAAAGTAGCAAATTGCTACGTTACGTTTACCTTGTAACTTGAATGCATGAGCAACACCTGTTGCTTGCGGTATTTGCGTCGCTAGAGGTGAAGAAATGGTTTGATAATTAAGTTCATTACTGCCGTAATGAATAGGCATTTGACGCCCTTTGCCTAAATCTTTCTCATTACTGAACATTTGATTCATGAACTGCTCTGTAGTGAAACCACGATAGCGTAAAGAAGCATGCTCACGGTACTGGGCAAGAATTACGTCGCCATCATCAAGCGCAGCTGTACTACCAATAATTGAGGCTTCTTCACCAGTACAGGTCATGTAAAAACTAATCCGACCTTGACGCTGCGCACTTAACATACGTTCGTCTAAAACACGGGTAAATACACAAGTGTCGTAAATACGTTCAGCTAGTGCTTGATCAATGACAGGCATCACCGCATTTTCATATGTGGTACCGTCTGCTTGCAGAATTTTTAAAATAGGAATGTGCAATGACGCTTTGTCTAAGAAGCTGACACGATGCACTGTTTCATTATTCAGCGGTGCGTTGCTCATATTATGCTCTTGTTATCTGAGGCCTTATAAAATAAAGCTTAATTTATTATATGCGAAAGCACATTACGTTAACGTAAACTTACTATCAACTAATGTGCTTTCTTGTTGGTAAATAACCTTGCAAAAAATTTGTATATCTAACTTTACAAGTTATTGAATATCTTCATTGGGCGCTGGTACTAAACATAATACCGTGCGTTGCCCAACAGGTACATTTTCATTTGGAAAAACGATAGCTTCGTAGGGCTCTATAACCTTTATCTGTTGATTATTTTCAATTGCTAAAGTCTGGCCTTGCTCAAAGCCTGTAAAGTTTTCAGTCGTCTTAGAAAATGAAAAAGCAAAATCATCAAAATGCTTATTGATTGAACGTGATACTTTATACAGGTTGAGTTTATTGCTATCGAATACTGCTAATTCTGGTTCTATTTGAGTAATTAGCGCCGCTAACATTTTGTGGGTATTTGCAAATTTATGCATATCATTTTCACCAAATGGCATAACTTTACCTAGCTCAACGGTAAACGCATCAGCTTTAAATTGCTCTGATGAAAAATAACTAAATGTTGTTGTGGGTTCGTGATGAAACAAAATCGTATCTACATCGCAGCCTGCTAAAAACATTATTTGTTTTGCACTGAATGATCTGCCTGGTCTGTAGGGATATATCGCAAACTTTTCATGCTTTGAAGGCTTGATAGCAGTGTGCAAATCGTAATGAATACGCTGCGAGTTATCATTGTCATAGAAAAAATCACTGACGTATTTTTCTAGCGCTTTAGCTCTCACTCGCTCTTTATTTATCAGCCCTTCTCCATCTGAATGAGCACCTGAAAACAAACGGTTCATGTTCTCTTCAACAAAGCGTGTTTGAGTCAATATAGAATCAGGGTTACCAATAATGAATAAAACACGATGCAGCGTTTCTATTTTACAAGTAAGTAAATCACTGATGAGTTTGTTACATATTTCTATAGGCGCGGTTTCATTACCATGAATGGCACATGATAAAACCACATCCTTTGTAGAGCCAGATGCGGGGCTAAAGCTGATTACACCATTATCTAAGATTGTGACTGTTGTTTGATTTGATAATGTGAATGCTTGGCTTTTTAAAGGCTTATCAATATTGGCCAAAGTAAAAGCGAGAAAGTCATGATCGTCCATTAATTGCTGAAACACAAAGACTCCTTGAAAGACGTTTAAACGAATAGGTTTCATAATCGTGTTGATTCTAACACATTCAATGAACGCGAACGTTAAGTGTCATTTAACAAAATGTAAATCTTTGCTTGCATTCCTGCTGTGAACAAATATACTTTTAGCCATCTAGACTTCTTTATGGGTATAACTATGACATTAGCAACATTTGGTGCAGGCTGTTTTTGGGGCGTCGAATACTTCTTTAAACAAGTAGAAGGTGTTTTAGATGCCAAATGCGGTTATATGGGCGGGAATGATCAATACCAAACTTATGCTGAAGTTAAAGCGGGTAGAACTGGCCATGCCGAAGTAGTTCAAGTTGAATTTGACGAAACCATCGTCTCATACGAAACCTTAGTCGCTGTTTTTTGGCAAAATCACAATCCGACGACCTTGAATCAACAAGGTGAAGATATTGGCACACAGTATAGAAGCACTATCTTTTTCCATGATGATCAACAAAAAGAAATAGCTGAGTCAGCAAAACAACAATTAATCGCCAGTGGCAAATGGGGAAACCGTCAAATTGTTACAGAAATTGTACCATTAAAGCGTTTTCACATTGCCGAAGAATACCACCAAAATTATCTAGAAAAGAATGACTTACCGAGCTGCCATATTTCGTTTTAACAAGTAAGCGCTGAAAATAAGTATAAAAAGGCACCACTTTGGTGTCTTTTGTGTACATAGTCGATTAAAGCAATCTATAAGTTAGACCGAACTGCGCTTTACCCGCCCCGTTAAATTCCCTACAATCCATTCAAATTGCTTAGGCATATGAATACGGAGATATAACAATGAGTCAAGCACGTCATATTAACCTACTGATATTAGGTTCTGGCCCTGCTGGTTACACGGCTGCAGTTTATGCTGCACGCGCAAATTTAAAACCAGTTATGATCACTGGTATGCAACAAGGTGGACAGCTTACGACAACGACCGAAGTTGAAAACTGGCCTGGTGACGCGAATGATCTTACTGGCCCTGCATTAATGGAAAGAATGCAGCAGCATGCTGAAAAGTTTGATACAGAGATTATCTTTGACCATATTAACGAAGTTGATTTCAGTGAGCGCCCATTTAAATTAAAAGGTGACAACGGTGAATTCACTTGTGATGCCTTAATTATCGCAACAGGTGCGTCAGCTAAATATCTAGGTTTGCCTTCTGAAGAGGCATTCATGGGACGTGGTGTTTCTGCTTGTGCAACGTGTGACGGATTCTTTTATCGAAATCAAAAAGTGGCCGTTGTAGGTGGTGGTAATACTGCCGTTGAAGAAGCACTATATTTAAGTAATATCGCATCAGAAGTTCATTTGATTCATCGTAGAGATAGTTTCCGCTCTGAAAAAATCTTAATCAACCGATTAATGGATAAAGTAGCGAGTGGCAACATTATTCTACATTTAGATCAAACTCTCGATGAAGTTGTTGGCGATAATATGGGTGTTACGGGTCTAAAGATGAAGAGTACTAAAGATGGTGCGATTTCAGATTTAGACGTTGCGGGTGTATTTATTGCTATTGGTCATAGTCCAAATACCGGTATTTTTGATGGTCAATTAACCATGAATCATGGTTATATTACTGTAAATAGTGGACTACAAGGAAATGCTACCCAAACGAGTATTGAAGGTATTTATGCTTGTGGTGACGTTATGGATCAACATTATCGTCAAGCTATTACATCTGCCGGTTCTGGTTGTATGGCAGCGTTAGATGCTGAACGTTTCTTAGACGCTCAAAAATAAATTGCTATTTTTAGAATAAAGCCAACTATTTAGTTGGCTTTATTTGTGTCTTTTGAATATAAAACAACGTCTACATCGCCTTCCACATCAGGGTGCGACAGTTTTTCAATATATTTCATACCCAGTTTTTTCATTATATTAATTGAAGCTAGGTTTTCTTCATCTGCAATGGCGGAAAAGTGCTTTATGTTTTGCTGAGTTGTAAGCAAATGCTCCATCACAGCTTTTGCACTTTCAGTCGCTATTCCTCTTCCCCATGTTGATTGTTTAAAACGCCAGCCAATTTCTAAATCAGAATATGAAGGAGACAGAGTGAAGAAATGCATAGGTCGAATGAGTATCCAACCAAGAAAAGAACTAGGATGCTCTTTAAGAGATACTTTCCAAAGTCCCCAACCTCGTTCTGGGTTGATGTATTTAGCTAACCTCGGAATATAAATGTCTTCTATTTCTTGCGCTGAAGTGACTTTGCCACCGTTTATGTATTGCATCACAGCAGGGTCTTGATCTAACTCAAACAACAAGTCGCCATCGTTGAGTGTCATTAAACTAATTTGCAATCGTTCAGTGTGTAACTGTTCCATGTAAGTACACCTATTCTCTAAAGTATTAACACAACATTTTATTCGGTGTTTTTACTATCCTATAAGAATTTTGGGCATAAAAAAAGGAACCCGAAGGCTCCTTCTTTAAGCATAATAGCTAATTACTTAGCTAAAGCTTCTTTTGCTTTTTCAACTAAAGTAGTGAAAACTACTTTGTCGAATACAGCGATGTCAGCCAAAATCTTACGATCGATTTCGATTGATGCTTTTTTAAGGCCATTAATGAAACGGCTATAAGAAAGACCATTTTGACGAGAAGCCGCATTGATACGTGCAATCCAAAGTTGACGGAATTGACGTTTCTTCTGACGACGGTCACGGTAAGCATATTGACCAGCTTTAGTTACTGCTTGAACAGCAACGCGGTAAGTACGTGAGCGAGCTCCGTAATAACCTTTGGCTAATTTAAGTACTTTCTTGTGACGAGCACGAGCGGTTACACCACGCTTAACTCTAGGCATTGTTCATATCTCCTTTAATTAAGCGTATGGTAGTTGACGTGCGATTGCTGGCACATCAGACTTTGCAACTAAACATTTAGCACGTAAGTGACGTTTACGCTTAGTGCTCTTCTTTGTCAAAATATGACGTAAGTGTGCTTGTTTACGCTTGAAACCATTAGCGGTTTTTCTGAAGCGCTTTTGAACACCCTTATCTGTTTTCATTTTAGGCATTGCTAAAACTCCGCATTGGGACATTAATAAAACGTAAGGCGAGCAAAACCCTCAAAAGGACTTTGCTACTTTTTAGTGGGTTGCCCTACTATTTCTTTTTAGGTGCGAGGACCATAACTGCTTGTCGACCTTCCATTTTAGGGAAAGATTCAACTACAGCATATGTTTCCAAATCACCTTTGATACGGTTCAAAAGATCCATACCTAGGCTTTGGTGTGCCATTTCGCGACCACGGAAACGCAGCGTAATTTTCGCTTTGTCCCCATCTTCAAGAAAACGAATCAGGTTGCGTAGTTTTACCTGATAGTCGTTTTCATCAGTGCCAGGACGGAATTTTATTTCCTTCAGCTGGACCTGTTTCTGCTTCTTCTTTTGTTCCTTTTGTGCTTTCGCTTTATCAAAAAGGAACTTACCGTAGTCCATTATGCGACAGACAGGTGGCTCAGCATTAGGGCTGATTTCAACTAGGTCTACACCTGCTTCGTCAGCTAATTCCTGTGCCTGTGAAATACTAACGATTCCAACTGCCTCACCATTGATATCCGATAAACGAACTTCTGGTACGCCAGTGATTTCATCGTTAATACGATTAGGGGCTGGCTGTCGCCCTGCTGCTCTCTTGATCTTTATGACCTATTCCTCCAACAATAATAGACTACGGCTAGAAATTTGTTCTTGTATCTTGGCAGCGAAATCATTGATTTTCATCTTACCTAAATCGATACCGTCACGTGTTCTTACCGCAACTTCCTTATTTTCCATTTCTTGATCGCCTACGACCAATAAATAAGGTACACGCTTAAGCGTATGTTCACGTATTTTAAAGCCTATTTTCTCATTCCTCAAGTCTTTAGATGCACGAATGCCACTTTCTTTGAAAGTTTTAACAATTTCGTCAACATAATCAGACTGTTTATCAGTAATATTCATAACAATTACTTGCACAGGTGCAAGCCATGTTGGGAATTTACCTGCATATTCTTCAATAAGAATACCTAAGAAACGTTCAAGAGACCCTAAAATAGCTCTATGGATCATAACTGGTGTCTGGCGAGTGTTATCTTCTGCAACGTAAGTTGCACCAAGACGCGCTGGTAATGCGTAATCTAATTGGACAGTACCACACTGCCAAGCTCGGTCTAAGCAGTCATGTAATGTAAATTCGATTTTCGGGCCGTAGAATGCACCTTCTCCTGGTAACACTTCAAATTCAATGTTATTTGCATCTAAAGCTTGCTTAAGTGCCTCTTCTGCTCTATCCCACATATCATCATCACCGATACGCTTTTCTGGGCGTGTCGATAATTTAACAACGATATTGTTGAAGCCAAAGCTACCATAAGTATCGTAAACCATTTGGATACATTCACTTACCTGCTCTTGAACTTGTTCATCAGTACAGAAAACATGTGCATCATCTTGGGTAAAGCCACGTACGCGCATTAAGCCGTGAAGTGAACCAGATGGTTCATTACGATGACAACAACCAAACTCAGCCATTTTCAATGGTAAGTCGCGGTAAGATTTTAGTCCTTGATTAAAGATTTGAACGTGACCAGGACAGTTCATTGGTTTAATCGCATACTCACGATTTTCACTGTTTGTGGTAAACATCGCGTCAGCATATTTGTCCCAGTGGCCTGAACGTTCCCATAAGTTACGATCCATCATCAACGGACCTTTAACTTCTTGGTAAGTATATTGGCCTAGCTTTTGACGAATAAACTTCTCAAGCTCTAGATATAAACTCCAACCGTCGTTATGCCAGAACACCATACCTGGTGCTTCTTCTTGCATATGGTATAGATCAAGTTGCTTACCAATCTTACGGTGATCACGTTTTGCCGCTTCTTCAAGACGGTTCAAATGCACTTTTAATGCTTTTTTGTCTGCCCAAGCTGTACCATAAACACGCTGCAACATCTTGTTATCAGAGTTACCGCGCCAGTATGCACCTGCAACACTCATTAGTTTAAAGTGATGACAGAATTTCATGTTTGGCACATGCGGACCACGACACATGTCAGTATATTCTTCATGGTGATATAAAGCAGGTGTTGAATCCTTGCTAATATTTTCATCAAGAATTGCAATTTTGTATTCTTCGCCACGTGACTCAAAAGTGTCACGAGCTTCTTGCCAAGAAACAACTTTCTTAACAACACTATAATTTGTTTTTGCTAATGCCAACATACGCTTTTCAAGCGCATCAATATCTTCTTGCGTTAGCTTGTGGTCTAAATCGATGTCGTAGTAAAAACCGTTATCGATAACAGGACCAATCGCCATTTTGGTTTCAGGCCACATTTGCTTAATAGCATGCCCTAATAAATGCGCACAAGAATGGCGAAGGATTTCAACACCTTCTTCGTCTTTAGCCGTAATGATAGACAATTCTGAGTCTGTTGTGATCAAGTCACAAGCGTCTACTAGCTCGCCATTAACGCGGCCAGCGATACAAGCTTTAGCTAAACCAGGACCAATGTCGGCTGCGACATCTAATGTTGATACAGAATCTGCAAACTCGCGTTTGCTGCCATCAGGCAATGTAATAATAGGCATTGTATTTCCTTATCCAGTGGTGACCCACACGTAGGGCCACTTGGTAATAATAAATAAAAAAGAAATGCCACCAAACTACAGACATTACAGGAGCCTGAGTTAATAGCGGCATGAGTTTGCATTCTAATTGAAAAGCCCTTTTGCAATCAAGTAATGCGGAGTAATAGAGCTTGTTATCGATAAATTAATTGATATGAACAGCATAATAGATGATCAATACAAAGAAATGCTGATAGTTAATCCCATACTAAGATTTTATATCCTTACTTAGACACTCAACTATAATTTAATTCTAAAGCGTAATTTTGACCCAATTACACAGGTTTCGGACAATGTTGAATGCTATATAAAGGAGTATGTTATGAATTTAGTCAGCAGAGTGATCAGTTGCCCACATTGTGGACATAATCAGCATGTTCATATAGATACAAGTTGCGGAGATCAAGAATATTATGACGATTGCAGAGTATGCTGTAACCCAATTCACATGACCTTATTAGTGAATGATGCCAATCGCACCATTCAACTATTTATAGATACCGATGATGAGCAACTATATTAATTAACCTACGCTAGTGCTTGGTATAACACTAAACGATGAAGGAAGCTTATCGTTTTGGTTAGACTAACCTAGCGCTTTTTTAGCTAATATACGTTCTACAGTGTCTACAATAACTTGAGTTTGGCTATCGATTTCTATATTGATTCGATCGCCAATAGTAATATCACTCAAATTAGTCAATTTTAATGTTTCGGGGATTAAGTGCAGCTTAAAGCTGTTACCACTTAATTCACCAACGGTTAAACTACAACCATTAACACCTATAAATCCTTTATAAAAAATATAGTCCATCCACCGTGCAGGTACAGTAAGTGTTATGTTGTAATGTTTATCCGTTTGACTAATTTCTGTCACTTCTGCCATTGTGTGTACGTGACCAGACAAAATATGTCCGCCAATCTCTTTACCGAACGTTAATGAGCGCTCAATATTAACTTTGTTACCTGGCTCAACAAAATTCAGGTTTGTCACTTGTAAGGTCTCTTCCATTACATCGAAATAAACACTATTATTCTCAAGTTTAGTGACAGTCAAACAAACTCCATTATTGGCAACACTTGCACCTGTCTCAAGTCCTTGTTGTAGTTCTTCTGGAATATTAACTTCAAATGTTTTTAAACCACTTTGCTCTATAATTGAAACCACTTCACAAGTGGCTTGAACGATACCAGTAAACATATTTTCACTCGTTAGTTATAAGGTTTCTTAATGAATCACACAGGCTTTCAAGCCAAAAAGTTAATCCAATTAGCTTTGCCCGTTTTAATTGCCCAAGTTACACAAACCATGATGGGCTTTATTGACACTGTAATGGCAGGTCGAGTTAGTGCTGTTGATATGGCAGCGGTTGCTATTGGTACTAGTCTTTGGTTACCAGCACTGTTATTTGTGCAAGGACTTATTCTCGCATTTACGCCTGTATTTGCCCATCATCATGGTGCAAATAATCCTAAAGCGATTCAACCTCTCATGTCACAAGCTTTCTATATTGCCATAATTGGTAGTCTGGGTGTGTTGCTGTTCCTCTCATTTGCGCAAACTATTTTCGACATGATGGAATTAGAACCAGAACTTGCTGAGTTAAGTGCTGGATATTTACATGGTTTTATGTGGGGTGTTCCAGCGTTTATTTTGTATCAGATACTCAGAGGTTGCTCTGAAGGTATTTCCTATACACTACCGACTATGATCATCGGCTTTGTTGGTTTAGCTGTGAATATTCCTGCTAACTATATTTTTATTTATGGACATTTTGGTGTTCCAGCGATGGGCGGCGCAGGTTGTGGTATTGCAACAGCACTCGTATTTTGGGCCATGATGATTGCTATGATGATTTACATGCAATTTCATCAAAAATTCGCCGAAATCGAACCTTTTAAACGCCTTAATAAACCTAACTGGAAAACCATTTGGGAAATGTTGAAGCACGGTATGCCGATCGCAATGGCATTATTTTTTGAAGTCAGTTTATTTGCCGTCATAGCATTATTGTTAGCTCCACTAGGTGCAACTGTTGTCGCTGGACATCAGATAGCGCTAAATTTTTCATCTATCGTATTTATGTTGCCATTATCTATTGGTATTGCAGTATCTATCCGCGTGGGTTATTACTTAGGACAAGACAAACTCGACATATCTAACTTAGTTACCAAGATAGGGTTATTCATTGCTTTTTCATTAGCCGTCATTACGGCCGTGATCACAGTGTTATTTAAAACCCAAATTGCCCTACTGTATAATAACAACCCTGAAGTGGTCGCGTTAGCTGGTAGCTTAATGTTCCTAGCGGCACTGTATCAGCTATCTGACTCAATCCAAGTGGTTGCTGCAGGTGCATTACGTGGTTATAAAGATACTCAAAGTGCCTTTTATATTACCCTTGTGTCTTATTGGGCTATCGGAATGACGTTAGGTTACTTATTAGCAAGAACCGATATCATTGTACCAGCCATGGGTGCACACGGTTTTTGGATTGGTCTTATTGCAGGCCTAACTAGTGCTGCAATATTATTTGCCCTGCGTCTAAGATACATACAAAAATCTGGGAAATTTAAAGCAGTCATTGAAGAACGCAGTTAATAGCGACTATCGATTTGAATTAACCAAATAAAATCTTAGTTTTACAGCGGAAATTAAATAAATCTTAGCCTTTGTGCTGTAATAAGATTCAATTTGAACAGCAATTCACCATTCAAACAATTTTTTTGTTTTTTTACTTGCATCAAGCGACGTATACCGTAATATATCGCTCGTTCCAAAGATTACATGAATATGTAGTCTTTAAACGATACAACTGTAGCTCAGCTGGTTAGAGCACCACCTTGACATGGTGGGGGTCGGTGGTTCGAATCCACTCAGTTGTACCATTTAAAAGATATTATACAACTGTAGCTCAGCTGGTTAGAGCACCACCTTGACATGGTGGGGGTCGGTGGTTCGAATCCACTCAGTTGTACCATCTTTAACTTCTAAACCAGCGAAAGCTGGTTTTTTTGTACCACAAAAAAACACCATCAATAATCAATGGTGTTTTGTTGGGGGAGATAAAAATGTTAGTTATGGATTAACTGATACGTCATCTAATAAGTAATCCACTCCTATAGGTAATCCATCAAAATACATAAATAACTCCGCTAATGTACATTCTGGTACCACTAATTCACCGGTGACTTGTTGCCAATCAAGATTATTGATCAATCCAGCACCTACGCCGTTATACAGTTCACTGTCACCTTCACAACGTGATTTAACCGTAATAGAGATATTGTGTTCAATAGTGCTCATGCTGCTGATTTTAGACCAAGCTGTGATTTGATAAGTCTGACCAGCTGTTGCCGTAGGTAATAAATCATATACGGCGCCCTGCCATTCTGCAGTCCTATTTTGAACCAATGCACTAAAATTTCCTGAATGAGCATCGATATCAGTTTGGCTAATATTTGCATCTCCCCATGTTACCCAACCTTGTGTATCCTGTTCAAAATGAGGGTTTGTGATGAGATTATTTGGGTCTTCAAGCAATTCTGTACTGATAGTCACTTCATCTAGATAGATATTTGCATCAATAACAGGTCCATCAAAGTAAACAAATACCTCTTCCAATTGGCAATTTGGTAAGGTTAACGAACCATTTATAGCTGTCCAACCATCATTAGTTGCTTGAACACTGGCTAATTGTTGATATTGCTCTGTTTCACCAGCACAGAGTGTTTTAACTGTAATGTTAACAGGATTGGATTCAATACCTTCAATGCGTGTATATCCATTAATATTAATCAATTGACCCGCTTGAACACGTGATAATAAATCAATTAACGGTCCTTGCCATGTGCCAGTCCTATTAGATAATAATGCACTTTGAGTCCCCTGATATGCCTGCGCTGAAGTAACTTGTAAATCTCCGCCCCACGCACTCCAGCTATCAAGACCATGTTCAAAATCACTATATTGTATAACCGCGTTAATGGGTTGCGTGATGGCTTCATGTAATACCACGTCATCTAAGAATATATTTACCTCAGGAGATGGCCCTTCAAAATACAATACAGCTTCAATGAAGTTACAATTAGGAATAGTGACCAAGCCGCCAAGTAAACGCCACTCAGTATTGCTGGCTGTCGTCCCTCCTACACCAATATATTGATCCCCAGTAGGACAAGTTACTCGAATGGTCGCTTTTACGGTGGCTTGAGAGGCTGAAATTAAACTCTGTGCAAATAACTGATATGAATTACCCGCTGTTACTATATTGGTTAAATCTAATGCAGGTCCTTGCCAGGTTTCTGTTCTGTCGACAGCAAGCAGGCTTTGCGACCCCGAATAGGCATTATCAGTTGTTATTGTTAAGACAGGATCACCAAATGAAAACCATTCATGATTAACCTGCTCAAAATCACTATTATCAATTAGATTAGGCCCAAATCCTTCAGTATTTGGCACTAAGCGTTTAGGTCTCAGGGTTAAGCCATCAACAAATAAGTCTATACCTGCTTGTGGGCCTTCTATATATAAAGATGCCGTTAATGAGTCGCAATCAGGTGTTGTAAAGCTTGCCGTAATTTGAGACCAACGAAATAGTCGAGGAGAGACTGTATCTAAGGATTGGTATATCGCACCTTCACTATCACACTGTGTCATTAAACTTAATGATACTTGTTGATTTCGTGCAAGTACGCGAGTCCAAACACTAGTATCGTACTCTTGAGCGGGTTTTATAACTTCACTTATATCGTAAACTGCACCATGCCAATTTTCAGTACGGTTCTTTACTCTTAATCCACCACGGCCATTTTTTGCAAAAAAAGCGGTTCGCTTAAGTTCACCAGCCCAGGTCGACCAGCCATCAAGACCGATTTCCAAATTACCATTAGCGATTAAATTGGGTAGTTGCCCTGCTTCATCAGCTTCAATTCTTAATAAACCATCTGCAACACCAAAATATGCCGGTTTACGTTGATATTCATCATCATAGATGAGTGGATCATCTTCACCAAACTCTCCATCAATCCAGGTGTATTTGTCAGTGAATCCCCAAAGCGTAAACGCATCACATTGACGTACATTCATACATGCATTCACAGCACGATGATAAACTTGTTGTTGTATCGCTAGATTGGTGACATCGTCCCAAGGAAGTGAAGATATTCTAACGTCAATCTCACTAATGTTGACTGATAAGCCAAGATCCGCAAAACGTTGTAAATTTGCTGTCATCTCTTCAGTACTAGGTGCAGAAGCGGCATCTAGGTGCATTTGAAACCCTATTCCATCAATAGGTACACCATCAGCAATTAATTCAGCCATCATGGTATAAACGGCATCTGATTTAGCATTGATGGAATCAATACCATAATCGTTGTAAAATAATTTCGCTCTTGGATCTGCAGCCCTTGCTGAAATATAGGCATCAGCAATATAAGATTTTCCTAATTTTTTGTAAAAAACAGATTGTCTATAGTTAGCATCATCACCCATAACCTCATTAACAACATCCCAGGCATAAATTTCACCTGCATAATATTGCATTGTGGTGGTGATATGATTATCAATCATTTGTGCTAGCGTTGCTGCATCAACTTGTTCATTGACAAAATTTGGTGCCTGTCTGTGCCAAACTAATGCGTGTCCTTTAACTTTTTGTTTGTTGTCTTGGGTAACCGCCAACATGGAATCAAAAGCACTAAAATCCCATTCATTGGCGCTAACGGGTTGCAAAGGTCCCCACTTTGCTACGTTCTCCGGAGTAATATAGTTAAACTCAGATGCAAGTAGTGATAAATAATCTTCTTCACCTGAAGCCATGACACCATAACTCGGTGCAGTCCCCATTTTTTTACGTGCTTTTTTACTTGCATCTGCAAGAGTTTCGACATGGCTGAAAAAATTAAACTTTTTCCAATCCGATTTTTTTTGCGGAGCAGCCTCCGCAATATTTATTGTTAACGTGGCTAATGCTAACGCGCATAACCCACCGTTTTTTACATGCTTGTTCATTAACTAATCCTTAAATAGATTCAGTTTTAAGGCAAAGAAAGCCCAAATGATTTTTTGATTGTTTTAGCTCTTATTCAGTGACTGCTTTTTAAACCGAATAACAAAAAACTAACATATGGTCTTTTTGACAACAAGCTGAATTTTTGATCTATCTATTTTAAAGAGCACAATACCGATACTGGTAATACACACAAATGATAAGCAATTGGGTTTACTAAATTATTGGCAAATAAAGGCATTACTTAATGTTAAGTAAAATTAAATGATGGCAATTTGGGCTTGATAAAGTTTAATTGTTTATTTTTTCTGATGTGATTTTTAAGCAGATAAATTCACTTAACGCAGTTTCAATAAACAATCATTTTTGAAAGATACCCTTGATGCCCATTACAAAAGGCTTCAAGGATAAAATTTAGATCATTTGTTGGCGATTTGGGGTCAACTTATAAATCAGTTGTCATGTATCTATTCACAATAATTCAGATAGTTACTAAAAATATTGTTTGGTCAAATATTGCGTAACTTAAAACTAGCTACACAATACTAGATTTAGCCCGCTATTGAATTTTCGGTATGTTCAAGATTGAAGTTAGAGCAGGTTTATAGCTTAAATCGCGATTCCATAACAATGGATAGTTAGTTCTTTGTGGAATAGGATAATCATTTTTCCAAGACATCGTGTCATGTACTCCCCAAAACGTGACTCGGTCAATTTTATCCTTCTTACGGTAAAACAATTCGAACAAAGCCTGATATCTTTTAGTAAGTTGCACTTGAACCGAATTAGGTAAACCATCACGATATGGGTCTAAATATGCTTTAAACTCTGACAGTTGAAATTGTGGGTGTGAGAAAGCCTGTCCAATGACTTGCCCATGCTTGGTAAATGGTAGTACGTCTATATCTAATTCTGTAATCATTACCTTTAACCCGAGCGCTGCATATGCATCAATTGCTGCTTCAATTTGCTCAATTTCAGGATAATTAAGTCCCCAATGTGCTTGAATACCGATACCATCAATTCTAATGCCTTCATCCTGTAGTAACTTGACCATTCGGATGATGCCATCACGTTTATTTGGCCTCCATGCATTAAAATCGTTGTAATATAGTTCTGTATTGGGTGCATATTCAGCAGCAAACTGATATGCATATTTCACGAGTTTATCCCCATCACCCACGGCCTTAACCCAATTCGTTTGGCGATAATATCCATCCTCACCAATCACTTCATTAACAACATCCCATGCATCGACTTTGCCAGCATATCTTCCTGCAACAAGTTTAATGTGCTGTTTCATTCTGTCTAATTGCTGCTCAGAAGAATTTGCTGAGTTGTCAGGTTGTAAGAAAAACCAATCAGGTGTTTGGTTATGCCAAACTAATGTATGCCCAATAATGAACATCTTATGTTGTAAACCGAACTCAACAAAATTGTCAGCTTCAGTGAATTCATAATATGAACGTGTAGGATTAACAACATCAGCTTTCATGGCATTTTCTAACGTTATGCTATTGAACTGAGTCGTTACAATATCGGTCAATTTAGGCGAATTACCGTTGAGGATTGATTCATTTATCGCAACTCCAACTTTAAAGTGGCCATTATAGTGATTTTTTAAAGTCTCTAAAGTTAGGGTTTGTTCATTATTCGCCACCGTATACCCTGAAAAGAAACACAGACTTGTAAAAATACAGATAATTATTGGCTTAAGATAAACACCATATAGTGAACTGGTAATATTCTTGTATCTTTTTCCCTTGGAACACCTTTGACTATTCAATTTACCCCTCCTTTTGTAATTAGCTTTTCCTCATGAGTGATTTAATTATCCTCACTTTTTTAAGCATATATAACGACGCAACTAAATGTCAATTTGACTATTAGATGCGAGGTAATTATGATGTTAAGCAATCATTAACAGGGAATATTGGGAAAAGGATCAAATGGGCAGCAAACATCTTTGTTTCATAAATATGGTTTTTCTTTTTAGCATGAGCTTTTATTTTACTCCTTCTGTTTTCGCTAATCCTGTTCAGCCTCATAAGGCCACTCAACAAGATTTCATTCAAAGCTCAAGTGATACAAGGTCAATCAACTCTTATTCAAACAACAAGGCAAACGCTGCGATAGATACAAAAGCACAATGTCATTCAGATATTCCACCTTTGCCTGTTAATCCCACACCAAAATTGATTACTAAAGATCTAGGATTTCTCGAAGGACCAACCTGGTCATCAGTGAAACAACAGTTTTATTTTTCAGAAATGGATTTTGACGGGCCTCAGACATCAGGACCTATTTCAACAATTTATACATGGAGTCATCAAAACGGTGTCAATAAACTAATCAATGATGTTGGTACGAATGGGTTATACGCTAAAGGTAATGAGTTATACCTGCTTGATCATGCTAACCGTGGTATCAGCAAGATGAATTTGTCGTCATTAAATCAACACGTCATTACTAACCAGTTTCAAGGCCAACATTTTAATTCTCCTAATGATGCCGTCATGGATAAAGATGAAATACTGTATTTTACTGATCCTGATTGGCAGCTAGGGCCACGAGAGCAGCAAACTCCTTATACTGGTGTTTATACGTTAAACAAGCAAGGTCATGTCCAACTTATTAATAAGTCACTTAATAAACCTAATGGAATCGCTTTATCTAGGGATGAAAAGCATATTTATATCGGGGATTACTCGCATCATATTTATGTTTATCGCTTAACAACGGGTAAAACATTAGCAGAAATTACGCAAAAAATTAGTATAGATACACCTGATGGAATGGCTATTGATTGTGCTGGCAATTTATATGCTACAAGTCATAACGAGGGTTTTATAAAAATTTATAATAAAAAAGGAAATTTGATTCAGTCAGTGTTCATTGCACCCAAATTGACTAATGTCGCTTTTGGTGGAAAAGATATGAAAACACTGCTCATTACAACAGGTAATGGGCTATTCAAACTGACAACAAAAGTTCCTGGTTAAATAATACTTTACTGACGATAACCAAGGCCTGTTGCCGCCCAATAAATGCCCCCGTATAAATGGGCTAAAAACAACGGGTCTTGATACACTGCACCCAGATGACCTAAGCCTGTATAAAATGAGCGACCACCATCAAAATATTGAAACCACGCAATGGGGTGAAAATCTCCCATCCCATCACCCTGTTTGTTTCCCCAATCAGATTGCGTTTGATAAGTCTGTTCGTCTACGGTTAATAAGTATTGCAAAGATGGTGTATTGGCCTCACTAAAGTCGTACCACTCGTCTGTAAACCAAAAAGAAGCAGGCAATTGTTCAGATCCGACAAAATCAATGGCAGTTTTATTAACGAGCGCAGTTTGCACTGTTGGATGAATGATAAACGTATGGCCAATTAATTTATGGTACCACTCCCAACTGTATTCAGTATCAGCAGCGCTGTGAATACCTACAAAACCTTTACCGCTTTGAACATATGTTTCGAGTGCTTGCTTTTGCTTTTCATTTAAAATGTCGCCACTTGTTGCCAAGAAAATAACCACATCCACATCTGCAAGGTACTGGGTATTAATATAATGTGCTTCCTGATGCCAGATAACATTGAAGAAATGTCTCTCGGCCAATTCTTCTATTGCCTTCACTCCATTTAATATAGATTTATGATGCCAACCAGAGGTTTTACTAAAAACTAATACATTAAATTGCTTTTTAGGCAACGTATCAAACCCCGTGGCATTAACTTGTTTAATCGTACAACACCAAGCTGAAATAAATAATAGAAGCAAAAAACCAAGTAATTTGGATTGATAAAAACTAGATACAAAAACACGAGATAACTGATAATTTTTACTGATCATAATCTGTTATTCCTAATAGAATTATTTAAAAGTTAGCAGTTAACTATCAGCTACTAGCAAGCTTATAAAAATTTAGCCCTACTGTTTTATCAAAGCCACGTTAAATAACAAATGGCAGAAGTTTAAAATTAACTTAGCTCATTTCAGCAGAGCGGCAATAATTTTGAATAAAATCCACATGATTAGGTAAGCTGTTTACCCTTCTCTGAATTGTTGATTTTATGGTATTTAGAAAACCCGCTAACTCCTCGTCAGACATGTTATCGACGATTGGATGATATTCTTTGGGCATGAGTCCTTGTCCAATCATCACTTGTAACCACGACGCTTCGCCAAACAATTCTTGATCTGTTTTATATACTTGTGCACTTTGTACAAACAAATCAATTCTATCTTGTAAGCTTTTTGGTATTTCCATCGATTTACAATAGCGCCAAAACTCACTGTCATCTCGCTGAGTTACATGATAGTGCAGCACAATAAAGTCGCGAACATTTTCGATTTCAAGTCGCATCTTTCGATTAAAATCATCAACTACAGCTGGTTCCATTTCTGTAGAAGGTAAGCTTTGCATCAATCTAACGACACTTTGTTGAATTAAATGGATACTCGTGGATTCTAGTGGCTCAATAAAGCCACTAGCAAGACCAATTGCTACACAGTTTTTGTTCCAGTGTTTACGGCGAGTACCAGTTTTAAACTTCAGGACTCTAGGTTCATTGAGCTTGTCACCTTCAATGTTTTCAAGCAGCAGGTCTTTTGCTTGCTGGTCTGTCATGTATTTACTACAAAACACTAAGCCATTACCCATTCTATATTGAAGTGGTATTTGCCATTGCCAACCCGATGGATGCGCTATTGAGCGTGTGTACGGCACTAACGGTTTAGTTTGTCTTGTTTGCACTGCAATAGCGCTATCACAAGGTAACCAGTGACGCCAATCTTCGTAACCAGTATGAAGTGCTTCTTCAATGAGTAATCCTTTAAATCCTGTGCAATCAATAAATAAATCGCCGTTGATCTGTTGACCATCAGCTAAGGTCAGCGATTTTATAAAACCGTTTGAATGATTAAGGTTAACTTTTGAAATAGTACCTTCAACCCGTTTGGCACCATGTTGTTCAGAAATGGCACGTAAAAACTTTGCATATAAACCGGCATCGGTATGAAAAGCATGGTTGCGGTCTTGATTAGGTAAAGCGGCGAATTTACCTAATCGACTGGCTAAATGTTCAGGGCAATAGTCACCAATGTCACTCGCTATCCCCTGTTGATAACCTTTGAGCCAAAAATGCTGGAAACCTGCAGCCCAGCAACTTTGGCCAATATAGCCAAACGAGTGCATATAATCTTCATTCACTTGTTTCCAGTTCTCAAAAGAAATCCCAAGCTTGAATGTCGCATTCGTTGCCGCCATAAAATCTGACTCTTTAATTTTTAACAGGTCATGGAATAAATGAAGCGTGGGGATTGTCGCTTCACCAACACCAACGGTAGGAATGTTATCAGATTCAATTAAAGTGACTGAAATAAGCTTTCCTAATAATTTTGAGAAAGCCGCAGCAGCCATCCAACCAGCCGTTCCGCCACCAGCTATAACTACATTTTTAATTTTATTTGACATTGTAATCCCCACTTGTACCTAGATTATTAGGTTATTGTTTTTATTCTATATTAAAACTTTAGCGCCTTAACTGATTTTGAATTTGCGCACGTAATTTTCTTGCCGTTATTTCATTTAATGGAGATCGCAAAACACCTTGTGCAGATGGTTGGATATGTTCAAAATTACTGTATTCATCGTTAAAAACATAATGATCGAACAATTTTTTCCAAGCATCTTTTTGCACTTTAGGTAAGTCACGGAGACTTAAAATACCGTGCATTAAAGCGTTACTCGGTTGTCCTAAATGCCCCAAGCCTGATGTAAACCAGTAGTTAATTAACACATTAAATGGTGCTAAGGCTTCAACTTGATGCCACCACATGCTAGGAATAATCAACGCATCACCCACTTCTAATTCGACAACTTGAGAAGCGTTAAATGCATGTTTAAGCTTTGGATATCGCTCAAAATCAGGATTTGTTAAATCAGCTAAGCTTATTGGCTGACCTCCAGGAGCAAGATCTATTGGACCAATATAAAGGTTATCTATTTGTTCAGGCGGAAATAAAGTAAAACGACGCCTTCCAACGACTGAACATGCTAGGTTTTGCGCAACATCATAATGCGCTGATATATTTGTTTGATTACCCATCCAGATATTCGTTAATGCATCATCTGGCATGGTATCGATTGTAATTTCTTCCAATAATTCAGGGAAATAGTGCTTAATGCTCGTTGAACCTACGTAAATGGTATCGGGATGCGGCTTTGAGATTTGGTCAATGAGTTGTGCTAACACATCATTTAAAGGCAACTGCACAGGATCAAAATTAAATCCTGACAAATCTTTATTATAAAAAACTCGCCCTTGATGGTCGTTGTGTAGATAACAAGCATTAACACTATCACCATCAAATTTTTTACGTAAATAATCCATGGCTTTAAGTAATGACTTTTTACCATGGTGAACAAGTGTCCAATCACTAGCAAAGTTTTTTAATATGACTGGTTGCTCTGAATATAACAGTGTTCTGTCGATATTCTGGGGCGTGACACCAGTATATTCACTAATTACTAATTTTTTATTGGCCATATCATTCTCTTCAATCAACTCTGTGAGGGGGTAAGTCAACCTTTGCTGTTAACACTCTGAAGTTAATTGTTTAGCTGTTTATTTTTTCGTTCAATCAGCTTATTAATGTGAGCTTGAGACGCGATAATCATGTAAATGACTTCTAAATAACCTGCATGGTGAAGTCCTAGGAGTTCTGCATCTTCTAATTTGGCTAGTCGTTCTTCATTAATGATATAAAATCCAATTAATTGATGATGAGAGCTATCATTTAATTTAATGTCCATTGACACTGATTCTAATAAATCACAATGGATTAACGCTGCTATAAATTGCTGATTTTCTTGTAAACCTAGGTGTAGGGTTTCAAGCACACTGCCAATATGTTCTAGATAATCACTGTTACCACCTAGCGGAAGAAACAAAGCTGTTCCTTGGTTACTACTCACTCTCGGAGAGTCTGTATCTAAAGTAATGACACGTTGCATATCAGTAACACCGTCTTGCGCTGTTTTTTGATAGCCAATATAAAAAGGCATCCTTTGAACTGATAGTGGGATATAAATCGCATCCCAGCCGTTTTCAGTTAAAAATAGATTTTCTTGGTTTTTAAAACCGAATAAGGTGACAGGGCTAAACTCGCCAGTATCAGAATGCTTCTGAAATAAGATGGGATAATGGGCTTGCGCAGTTTTGATCTCTGCTAAAAAAGTTGCAGCAAACCATAAATCATCGCCAAGTTCTGCTGAACGCTGAGTATTGATACGTAATTCTTTGTGTTCTACATTGTTGAGTAATACATGATTCATCTTATTCTCCCGACAAGATTGCCCTTACCCACAATCTCATATTATTTTGTTTATCTTGGTTAGTTTGTTTTAGTTAGATAGCAGAAAAGCCTTGTTGCCTAACAAGATCTAACAGTTCCCGATTAGATTTCATTCGTTGAGATAATGTTTGTCGCTTACTCATCACATCTTCTAAAAAGGCGATATAACGAGGAGTGATGCCTAAGTTTGGACTCAATAAATTAACCTTTGGATCAGGTGTATTAGCTGTTGTCGTCTCCTTCATCCCCATATAAACATATTGGTAACTCGCACTAGGAAAGAGAGGATTCACGTGAGTAATATCCGCTGCACTTGGTAATTGGTGTTGCCACAGATTGAGTAATGTTTTTAGTGAATCAGGTACTGAGCTTAATGTTTGATGTTCGCACCAATATTGGCTATCGCGTCGCTTGGATAAGACATAGTGCAATTTTAAAAATTCGATAATTTGCTGCCAATGTAACTTCATGCGCTTATTAAAACGCTCAGTAACGATTGGAAGAATTGCCAAATCTGTTGGAAATTGTTGTGCAATTTCAATTGCAGACTGTTCAACAAGCGCAATGGCAGACGCTTCAAGTGGTTCTATAAATCCCGCAGACATCCCTACTGCGACACAGTTTTTATGCCAGAATTGGCGACGAAAACCTGGTGAAAAACCAAGATGTTTAAATGACAAAGTTTCTAGTTGCTGCTCAGACAAATTAGGCGTACTTGTCGCGATATAGCGCTTAATTTCGGTTAAGGCCTCATCCTTTGTTTGATGAGAAGAGGAATATACATGACCTACACCTCTTCTTGTTTGTAGCCCAATATCCCAAATCCACCCCGCACTTACAGCTGTTGATAACGTACTTGAGTTTATACTGGCTGCAGTGTCGTTAGGGATTTGAACCGCTATCGCACTGTCATTAAATAATATTGATTTTTGACACGCTAATGGGATCTTGTAATGCTGGCCTAATAACAATGAATGCTGACCGCTGCAGTCAATGAACAAATCACCTTGAATCTTTCTATCCCTGTTACTTGAATCTTTAATCGTCACTGATTCAATATGCCCATGGCGGCAAGTAACGCTATTATTTTCAGAATACTCGGTATCTGATATTTGAACATCAACGCCTTGGTTTACGTTATTTATACCAACCACATTAGCAGCGATATGACTCACCTTAAGTCTATTCACGCAATGTTGTTTTAATAAGTTTGCAAATTTTGCCGCATCTAAATGGTATCCATAATTACAAACGAATTGGTACTCTGGTGTTGATATCTGCTTAGGTGCGAGATTTTGCTGACATAACTGGGTTTGATACCCCATAGCATCGGCAAACTTGATATCAAACGGTAAATTATTTTTTATCGTTTGATATTGCTTGAAAGCATCGGTAAAGGGGAAGCTAATCAGTGAAAATGGATGGTAATAACTATGAGTGACAGAATTATCACTACAACTAGTATCACTCACATTCCAATTAATAAACTTTGAGGCTTGTTTGAAACTGGCATCGCACTCAGTTAAAAACTCAGCCTCACTAATACCTATATCTTGTAAAGTTTGACGCATTGAAGGCCACGTCCCTTCACCGACACCGATCGTCGCGATATCAGGTGATTCGATTAAGGTAATAGTGACAGCATCATGAGTTATTTTAGAAGCCAAAATTGCAGCGGTTAACCACCCCGCAGTTCCGCCCCCAACAATAACGATATTTTTAATGGCTGTTGAAGTCATGTTGTGATCCACCAGATACACATTCAAATTAATCGTACTGGCTCATCTACCGAAATAGATGAGCCAGTGACGCATTGTTAGAATGTATATCTAACTCCTAAGCCATAACGTGCTCCTGTTTGAGTTATTTTATACACTAACTGATCAACACGACCGTATTCTTTAACGTACTCTTCAGTCACGTTAATACCTTCTAAGAATACTGTTAGGCCTTCTACAGCAGGGATGTCATAACTTACGTTGAAATCTATCTGATAATACTCGTCGGTATAAATAGGCGCAGTTAAATCACCATTTACACGACGCTCATTTAAAAATGCATCACGCCAGTTATAAGCAACGCGCGCTTGTAAACCATAATTATCGTAGAATAAAACTAAGTTGGCCGTATCACTTAACCCAACTAATGCTTCAGTGTCTTCTAGCGAATTATTATCGTATTCAAGATCTGAGTTAACCATGGTGTAGTTAACGATACCGCCAAAGCCAGTTTCGCCAAATAAATGCTGAACATTAAATTCGAAGCCATCAATGGTATGTTCTTCATCGCCATTAACAGGAACATTCAAGTTAAATGTAACTTCGTCGTCGGTAGCAGGATCACCAATAATTGTTCCGCCATCTAAGTTACCGTCTGCATCATAGTTTGGTTGAACATTCGGATCATTTTCATAATTTTCGAAAATATACTCACGAATTTCTTCGTTCGTTGCACCAGCACCCAATGCAGCCACCGCTGAATCAAACTTTTGTCCACTTAATGGATTTGATAAATTGAAAATATTAGAGGTGGTTGTTCCGGTACGGATCCAATTCGAAACATCTTTTCTAAAGTAACCAACAGAGGCATAGCTGCCTTCATCGTAATACCACTCACCGGTGAAGTCGTAGTTAATTGATTCTAAAGGTTCAAGTCCTGGATTTCCTGAACTACCAGAGTAACCACTTAAACTGCCACCAGTATTAATTGAAGTTCCACCTAGCAAATCATTGTAACTTGCACGTGAAATGGTTTTACTTGCAGCAGCACGCACCATAACATCATCAGTGACTGATAAATTGAAGTTTAAATTAGGCAAGAATTGGTCGTAATCAGCTGATTGACTCAAAGATTCAATACCTGTAATACCTGTTACCGAAGTTGAGGTTGCTTCGGTCCATTCAACACGGCTATAACCTGGAGCAGACGCTTGTGAGAACACATCTGTTTGTTCATAGCGTAATCCTACGTGAACACTAAAAGGCATATCCGAGATTTCGCCAAAGTAGTTGGCTTGCAAATAAGCAGCTGTAGTTTTCTCTTCTGTAAAGCGGTTTGTTCCTGCATCCCATTGCGTTGAAGCACAGAATTGACCTTCACCATTAGGGCCTGATGCCGCGCCTGGGGCAGCCTGACAATCACCGTATAAACCATCAACATTCGCTTCAGGATCAGCAAGTTCTGCAGCATTAACAATCTGGTCGAAATCGGCATAAAAGATTTTGTTGAATAGATCATAATCTTCTTGCGTAGGCGTCCCTTCGAAATTGCCAGGTGTACCAGAAAATTTATCTAAGATAGTGTCTTCAGTCCAATCAATACCAGCGAAGTCACCCACCTCACCAACACCACCCCAATCTGGGCGCTGAACTTGAGTATGACGATAATGGTTATTCACTTTATTGTAAGCGACACCAAAATCGATATTTAAATCTTCATTTAAATGATATTTACCACTTAATTGAGTTTGCTCAATATCAGAAGAATATTTGTCATTAGCAAACCAACTACCCGATAAACGCATCGTGCTAGGATTAAAGTTTTCGATATTACCAGTCGCAATCCCCGGAAGACTGCCGGTTAAGTCGAGACCTGTACGGCTACGGGTATAAGAAGGAAGTTGTACGTTATTACGTGTTCCGTGCCTAGGATCACTCGCTTCCATCGCCGCTGAGGAGTTATGATAGTCTAACGTTAAAGACAAATCGTCAGTCACATCCCAATCTAAATTGATACCAATAGAATCTGTTGTTTCTTCACGGCCCCAAGCACCGACAGTTAATGACGTATCTTGTAAATCTGCAGGACTATTGATGTTATATATTTCAGAGTAAATCTCAGGCCACGCGTTAGGTTCTCCGCTCCAAACAGATTCACTTCTATCACCAGCATAGTTGAACCATACAGATGCATCAGTATGCTGTTCTTCGATGTTATTTCTAAACGTAGTGTAATCGACTGTTGCAGTGAAGTTTTCAACTGGGCGATATTGCAGAGTTACTTGACCGTTTATGCGTTCGCGTTGACGTTCTTCAAAGATATAACGAGGTTGTTGTGCATTTGAGTAAATACCGGAAGTTGGACGATTTGTACCACCTTCAGCACCTGCAGGAACACCACCCCAGCCAGTATTAGTATAGTCACTTGCACGATAGCCTTGATCTTGAAGGAATTGCTGCATGCCACTTTCACGTTCCTGATAACTGCCTGAAATGGCAATACCAAATTTATCATCAGCAAAAGTTTGTGAATAAAGACCACTTAGCTCTGGTGTTGTACTGGCTTTATCTGATGACTTATCTTCAATTGCTTTACCACTGATAGTGGCTTTTAATCCTGGATTATCAAGTGGTTTAAAAGTAGTAAGATTAATCGTTGCACCAATACCACCTGATGTAACACTGGCATTAGAGGTTTTATAAACTTGTACCCCATTAACACTTTCAGCTGCAACATTGGCAAAATCAAACGTTCTGTCGCCTGTTGTATTTGGTAATTGACGGCCATTTAAAGTTATTAAGTTATTCGCTGCGCCAAAACCACGTACAGTGACACGACTGCCTTCCCCACTAGCTCGGTCAATAGATACACCAGTAATACGCTGTAATGATTCTGCTAAGTTGGTATCTGGAAATTTACCGATATCCTCTGCAGAAATTGCATCAACAACACCTTCTGATTCACGTTTAATATCCATGGCTCTTTCTAAGCCTCCACGAATACCGGTAACGGTAATGACTTCAACTTCTTCATCAGCGTAGCTGTTATTAGCAGCCATTGAACTTAATGCTGCTAGAATCGAAGTTGTTATAATCGTTTTGTTAAACATCTAACTCTCCCCTTTTCTTCATTATTGCCAAATCGGCAATGACTCCTTTTTGGTTTACACAAGCCAATAAAAAACTTGAAAACCTAATTATCATTATCAATAAAGAGTGCTAACAAAGACTGCTATCGGTTTAGATGTTATTAAATAGTTAAAAACATTAACTATCAAGTCCTTACCGATACTCTGTACATTTATTGCTTCATAAGCTGTAAAAAATTGACTACAGCTTTATTTCTCGTTGACATCTTCTGTATTGACTTAACAATTAATGTCAACTTGACCATAACTAAAATAAGCAAAAAAATTTGCTCTAATGCTAGTCATACGCGGTTATTGGCAAAATCTTGCCATTTATATCGTGTATTAATTCTGTTTTCTTTACGCATCTCAGATGGGTTTTACCTGATGACAAACTAGAATCATGATAGAACAACCACCATTTTTCTTGATGAAATACAATTGAATGATGATTCGTCCATCCTAAAACTGGATTTAAAATCACACCTTGATAAACAAATGGCCCATAAGGGTTATCTGCTATGCCATAAGCAATTTTATGGGTATCACCTGTCGAATATGAAAAGTAATACTTGCCTTGATATTTATGTAGCCACGATGCTTCAAAAAAGCGCCTCTCGTTATCACCTGTTGTGATTGGAGCGCCTGATTCATCAACAATCACAATATCTTTTACAGGCTCAGCAAGCGTTAACATATCGTCTGATAATTTAGCCATTTTTGCTGGTAACGCAGGCTCATTATCAGCTGGGTAGCTATCTTGAATACTAAATTTACCATCACGCCAGTTTTGTAACTGACCGCCCCATAAACCACCAAAATAAAGGTAATAACTGCCATCATCATCTTTAAACACGGCGGGATCGATACTGAAGCTCCCTTCGATATAGCTTTCCTGTGCTTTAAAAGGTCCAGATGGCGTGTCACTAATCGCAACACCAATTCTAAAAATACCGTCATAATCACGAGCTGGAAAATAGAAATAAAATTGACCCGATTTTTCAGCTGCATCAGGTGCCCATAATTGTTTTGAAGCCCATTTAATGTCTTCTAAACTTAATGCCACGCCGTGATCTGTCACTTCTTCACTATGGTTATCTATCGAAAGAACATGATAATCACGCATAGCAAAATGGTCGCCATCATCATTTATCGCACTGTCGGTTTCGATATCATGTGAAGGGTAAATATAAATTTTTTCATTAAATACATGAGCCGAAGGATCTGCTGTATAAATATTGGTGACTAATGGCGGATTCTTTGGCTTAAAAGATCTCGCTTTCTTTAAGTCAAGTTGTTGTTTACGCTCAGCATCACTCATTTCAGCTTCTGGTTTCTTTTCCGATTCCATGTTGTTTACATCTCATCCATTATTAAACGTTGGCAAACTTGTTATAGAAACAATCCTTACCGTCTATATTCTGTAGCGATTAACAAGTCTTTGCCTTATTGCTGCTCAGTCCCTATCAATTTGAGTTGAATTTTTTTAACTTCAACTTCTGTTAGCTTGTATTTCGCAATTACAATTAAACAAATGACAGTGCAAATCACAGGTATGCCGGCAAAGGCTAATAATATGCCAGACAAGGTTTCATCTGTTTGTTGTTGATTAGGTATATAGTTATAAGCCGACAGCAACCATCCTGCTAATGCTCCACCTATTGCGAAACCAAATTTGATAGCTAATAAATGGCCCGAAAAAGTAATTGCAGTCAGGCGTCTACCTATCTTTTCAACACCATAGTCAACGGTGTCTGCAACCATTGAGAACATAATGGGCGTAATAATCATGTGTGCAAAATTAGCAATAAAATAGATGATAAATATCAGCAGTATTTGATCGTTAGCAATCACGTAAAATAAGCTATGAGAGATAATGACAACAACTAAAGCAACCTGAAACAACACCTTTTTTTCAAAGTATTTAGATAAGAAATTTGTTGAAATTGCACCTAGAACAGACCCAATAGCTGCTACTGTTAAAAAGTTTGATAGAAGGCTCTCGTCACCCACATAATATTTAATGTAATGCGGTGCGACAGATGCACGGATCCCTATGAGTGTTAACGTCGCTAAGCTTATAATGGCTATCACTAACCATTGGTCATTCTTAAATAATTCGAAGAAGTCTTTATAAATGTGTCTAAAGCTTTTTCTCTCTGTTACCTGAATAGTTTCTTTCGTCATTTTAAAACATAACAAGAAGCAGCTTGCAGCTAAGGCTCCCATGAACACCATTGCTAATGGATAGCCTTTGGTATCAGAACCTTGACCAAAAAACTCAACTAATCTCGGAATTGCCCACACGATAATCACTAACGCAGCCATAGCCATTGCAAATCGGTAAGACTGTAATGACGTTCTTTCCTTAGGATCATTAACCATGACACCACCAAGTGCGCCATAAGGAATATTGATTGCGGTATAACAGGTCATCAATAGTCCATAAGTGATATAGGCATAGATAAGTTTTCCAGTGGTATCAAAATCAGGAGTAATGAAGGCTAAACACGCTAAAACACCATAAGGAATCGCAAGAAACAAAATATAAGGACGATACGATCCCCAACGGGTTCTCGTTCTATCGGCAATGCCGCCCATGACTGGATCAGTAAAACCATCAAATAACCTGACCGACAGCAATAAGGTACCCGCTGCAGCTGCAGACAGGCCATAAACATCGGTATAGAAAATCAACATGAAATTAGCGACCATTTGAAACACGATATTACTGGCAGTATCACCTAACCCATACCCCATTTTTTCTTTGATGGTCAGCTTTGCGTTTTCCATTTATTCCCCAGTCAAATGTAATTAACTCGTTATAGTCAAAAATACTATATGGTTAAAATTAGATTGTAAATACCCTTTAATGAAAATTTAACCATTTAGTAACAACAAGCTTGATGTGGAGTAATATAAAGAGAAATTAACGGCTAACTAGAATGTGTTCAGCGTTATTGACTAGTCACGACAATGATAAAAGACATTGATAAGAAGACATTCATTTCTTCGCGTTCAAGATTTGAAGCGGCTGACTGAGAATGGTTAACTTAGTAAAGTTTAACGTAACCGTATAAGGACATTATTATGAGTAAAAGCATTCAAGGGTCTGATTTAACGGTACCTGATAAAATAGGCGTTTATAACGCAATAAAAAAGGCGATGTATTCATCGCCCTTATAATTAGAAACTTATTCTTTGTCGTAGCCATTTGGATTGGCAGATTGCCAACGCCATGTATCATCCATCATTTGTTGCAATGTACGAGTGGCTTTCCAATTAAGCTGTTTATTGGCTTTCTCAGCATTGGCCCAGAAAGCCGGTAAATCACCAGCACGTCTTGGACTAACTTCATAAGGAATGGCTTTTTTTACCGCTAATTCGAAAGCGCTAACAATTTCAAATACTGAAACGCCATTTCCTGTACCTAAATTGAACGCTTCAACCCCGGTAAATGCTGGATGACGAGTTAACCAATTCATCGCTGCTACATGACCTTCAGCAAGATCCATTACGTGTAAATAATCTCTCTCACAAGTACCATCTTTAGTCGGATAATCATCGCCGAAGACACTTAACTTTTCTCTTTTCCCAACCATAACTTGTGCGACATATGGCAGTAAATTGTTTGGTATTCCTTTAGGCGATTCGCCGATCTGACCACTCTCATGTGCGCCGATCGGGTTAAAGTACCTGAGTGACACCCCTCTAAAATCAGGATTTGATGCAGCGGTATCGGCCATAATGCGCTCAACCATTACTTTAGTGGCACCGTACGGACTTGAAGGCGTACCTAATTTCATCGTTTCAACATACGGAACATCGTTTTCTTCTCCGTAAACTGTAGCCGATGAACTAAAAATAAAATTATGCACATTATGTTCAGCCATCACTTCCAGTAAGCAAACAGAACCATGCACATTATTTTGATAATAAGCCAATGGAATTTGTCCTGATTCACCAACTGCTTTTAATGCAGCAAAGTGAATGACTGTATCAATATTATTTTGACTAAATAATGATTTAAGCTGCGACTTATCTCTGATATCACCTTGAATAAAATGAACAGACTTTCCAGTTAGGTTTTCAACTCGCTTAATCGATTCTAGGTTTGAGTTAAATAAATTATCAAAAACAATTACATTACAATCATTTTCGAGTAACGATAAAACCGTATGCGAACCAATATAACCCGCACCACCAGTGACTAAAACGTTCATTTCTATTCCTTGTGAAATACTTTTACTTAAATGTGCTATTTGCTGAGCGTAATTTTGAACGTTAATGACAAAATTAGCTAATGAAATTAAGTCTATCGTAAAAATGTACCTTTATACAGATTGTTTTTTGTTAACGATATGCAGTATTCACCAATGAATGATTAACAATGACATGCTGACTGAGGCCTACCCACCCTCGTCACGAGTAACAAAATGGTTACAAAGTGAACTGTATAAACCTTTGAACTACACCTTAAATATGAATTTAGACGTACTTAACAAACCTGAGAAATTATAATAATCAAGTTTAAATGATTGATTATTAAAAACAATAAGTGATCTAAAACGCAGCATATTATGTATACCTAATTGACACAAAAAATTACACATTGAAACAGTCACCTTTTAACAAAGCGTGTAACATACTCGTATAATATCTATAACCATAATATTTAAGCGGGCATTTGGCCTGTATAAGCTTCAACAAGAGGAAGTGTCGTGGCTACAGCAAAACAAATTTTATTCCCAATAGGGATCATTGGTGTAGGTCTTTTGATTTCAGGCGTGTTTATTTCAATGCAAAAACCACCTGAAGAAAAGCCACCAATTGATAATACGCCTCTCGTATCAATTGAAAAAATACAATACCAACCAATGACGTTTACCGTCAGTTCTTACGGGGTTGTCAATGCGAAATACCATACTGAAATAGTCGCTCAAGTCAGTGGTGAAATTACCTATCTATCAGATAACTTTGTTAAAGGCGGCTTCATCAAAAAAGGAGATGTTCTAGCCAGAATTGATCCAAGTGACTATGAATCAGCGCTGTTAGATGCACAAGCCAATCTTGCATCAGCAAAAGCGACATTAGTACAAGAAAAAGCAAACGCTCAAGTAGCCGAACGTGAATGGGCAGAAATTACTGATAGCAAACCCAGTGACTTAAGTCTTCGTAAACCACAACTGGCACAAGAGATTGCTAAACTGAAAAGCGCTGAAGCTGGACTATTACGGGCTAAACGCAACCTTGAACGTGCCATTATTAAAGCCCCATACGATGCGCTTATTGGCAGTCGTAACATAGGTCTTGGTACTTATGTCAGTAATGGCGCTTCAATTGGGTTGGTTTATAGCACAGACAAAGCGGAAGTGAGATTACCTCTCGCAGATAAAGAAATGCAATATCTTGACCGTAAAGGTGCCAATGCAGAAGTTAAACTTGTTGGTAATTTTGCCGGTGAAAAGCAAGAGTGGATAGGCACTATTGTCCGCAGTGAAGGCATTATTGATAGTAAAAGTAGAATGACTTACCTCGTGGCTGAAGTCGACGATCCTTATGGTCTTAAAGGGGATCATAAAGAGTTACGTTACGGCACTTATGTCACAGCACATATTGGTGGAACCCATGCTGGTGAAGTTGCTGTGGTTCCAAGGCACCTTATAGTAAATGGTCTTGTCGCTACCATGGATAAAGAAAATAAGTTGCGTTATTTACCCGTTAATATCATTCGACAAGATGGCAGTAACGTCATTATTTCGAGTGGATTAGAAAATGGTATGAACATTATCACTTCAGCCCTAGATTATCCTGTTGAAGGGATGTCAGTTGCTTTACCACAGGATAAGGTTTTACAAACTGAGCCAAAAATTGGGGTGAATTCTGATACCGCTGTTGCCATGGAAGACAAGGAATAATTCATGGAAGATACAAATAAAGGCTTAATTGCTTGGTTTGCTCGTAACAGTGTTGCAGCAAACTTACTAATGATCATTATTTTACTTGGTGGTTTACTGACTGCTAATACGATTCGTAAGCAGTTCTTCCCTGCCGTTGAAATTAACTGGATTGAATTTAGTGCAGTTTATCCTGGCGCAGCACCACAAGAAGTTGAAGAAGGTATAACAGTAAAAATTGAACAAGCACTTGAAACCGTTCAAGGTTTACAACGTGTCATCACCTACTCTAACCGCAACCAAGCAAACGGCTACTTCAGGATTGAAGACTCTTATGACCCACAGATTGTTTTAGATGAAGTAAAGTCTGAAATTGGTTCTGTATCAACCTTTCCTGCGGGGATGGAATTTCCAAAAGTTGAGCGAATCAAAATTCGTCAAGAAGTCATGTATTTAAGTTTGTATGGCGATCTATCTCAGCGACAACTAAAAGATTTAGGCGAAAAAATCCATAAAGAGATCATGCAATTACCGAATGTGAATATTTCGGAGTTTTATGGTGGTTTAAATTACGAAATCAGTGTCGAGGTAAGTAAAGACCGTTTGCGTGAATTTGGTCTTAACTTTAATGATGTTGCAGAAGCTGTGCGTGGCTACTCACGTAATATGTCTGCTGGACAAATCAAAGCTGAAAACGGCTATATTAACTTACGTGTTGAAAACCAAGCTTATGTTGGTTATGAATTTGAAGATTTGCCACTGTTAACCTTAGATGATGGTACTAACCTTTTATTAGGCGATGTTGCCACGGTTAATGATGGATTTGAAGAAGGTATTCAATACTCAAAATTTAATGGACAAAATGCCGTCACATTTTTTGTCGGAGCAGCAAAAAATCAAAGCATCACCGATGTTGCTGACACAATGAAGGAATACATTGCTAAGAAACAAGCGCTGTTACCAGAAGGTGTAACATTAGAGCCGTGGGTAGATATGACCTATTACCTAGATGGTCGGTTAGATTTGATGCTAGATAGTATGAAAACAGGTGCTGTTCTTGTGTTTTTCATGTTAGCGCTATTTTTACGTGTCAGGCTAGCTTTTTGGGTAATGATGGGATTACCTGTTTGTTTCCTTGGTACCCTTTTATTTATGCCAATGGGTTTTATTGACGTGACAATCAACGTCATTAGTTTATTCGCATTTATTCTCGTCCTCGGTATCGTGGTAGATGATGCCATCGTCATGGGCGAAAGTGCTCACACAGAATGTGAAGAAAATGGCCAAAACATAGATAGTGTTATTAGAGGGGTAAAACGAGTTGCTATGCCTGCAACCTTCGGCGTACTGACCACCATTGCCGCGTTTTTACCTATTACTTTAGATGACGGTCCTTCATCCGCCTTTGGCCAAGCAATCGGCTATGTCGTCATATTGTGTCTATTATTTTCTTTAGTTGAATCAAAGCTGATTTTACCTTCTCACTTAGCCCATATGAACAAACCCAAAGTCGTTCAACCAGGTTCAAAGAATCCGTTGGATTGGCTGCGAAATGGGGTCAATTTCATTCAGAAGAAAATCGAAACTAATCTGACTTGGTTCATAAAAAACGTTTATAAACCAAGCCTTACTGTTGCGGTTAAATACCGTTATGCGGTTATTGCAACCTTTGTGATGTTAATTGTTATATGCGCATCATTATATATCAGTGGATTAGTTAGGTTTATTGGCCAACCTAAGATCCCACATGATTTCCCTCGCATCAGCTTGGAAATGAATGTCGATGCTGCGGAAACAGCAACTTTAGATGCAGCTCACTCAATCGAGAAAGCCTTACGTACCGTTGAAAAGCAGCTAGAGGATCAATATGGTCAAGGCATGATTGCAGAGCTACAAGTTGAATTACAAGGTCGTACTCGTGCGGAAGTAAGAACTAAGCTTGTTGATCCATCTTTACGTCCTATCAATACATTTGAAGTCGCAGAAATGTGGCGCCAAGCAATGCCTAAAATCCCAGGAGTCAAATCGTTCACTGTTCAAGATAGTTTATTTGGCGGTGGACGTGATGACGGTGATATTAGCTTTAGGTTGGAAGGAAATGATGAACAACAACTGTTAGCTGCTTCTCAAGCATTAAAAGACAAACTAAACACCTTAAAAGGTGTCAGTGACGTCAATGACAGCCGCCAATCTTCAGCCAAAGAAGTTCAATTTGATTTAAAGCCGTTAGCCCATAGCTTAGGTCTTACCTTAGCCAACATTGCATCGCAAGTTGGTAACAGTTTTTATGGTCTTGAGGCGCAACGTATTATTCGCAACGGTGAAGAAATTAAAGTGATGCTTCGTTACCCTGAGGAACAACGTAATTCTATCGCCTTGGTTCAAGATGTTTTGATCAAAACCCCACAAGGCGCAGAACTGCCTTTATCTGAAGTAGCTAACATTACTGTAGTACAAGGTGTGAGTAGTATTCGTCGTGAAAATGGTAATCGCACCATCAATGTATGGGCTTCAGTTGATGCAGAGCAAGCAGAGCCTTTCAAACTGGCTAAAGATATTCGCGATAACTTTATGCCAGAATTGTTAGCCAAATATCCTCGTGTAAAAAGTGAAGTCTCAGGCAGTATTCAAGAGCAGCTTGATAGTGCTGATACGCAAATGCGTGATTTTATTATTTCAATGCTAGTGATATATAGCTTGTTAGCGATTCCGCTTAAATCCTATGTGCAACCTTTTATGATCATGTCAGTGATCCCGTTTGGTGTGATTGGCTCTATGTTAGGACATATCATATTAGGCATTGATTTAAGTGCCCTATCGGTATTCGGGATCATCGCCGCTGCAGGTGTTGTAGTCAATGACTCCCTCGTTATGGTCGATTATGTCAATAATTCCCGTAAACAAGGCATTAGACTGAATGAAGCTGTTATTAATGCAGGTTGTCGCCGCTTTAGAGCGATAATGTTAACGTCATTAACCACATTTATTGGGCTTGTACCTATTATGACGGAAACAAGCATGCAAGCTCAGATGGTTATTCCCATGGCAGTCTCATTAGCGTTTGGCGTGTTGTTTGCGACTGTGGTTACCTTATGTTTAATCCCATGTTTGTATATTGCGATAGAAGATATGCGACGTATTGCACGTAAGATTTATCATCTTTATGTACCACAAACAAAGGAACAAGCATTAGCAGAGCTTAATTCGTTAACGAATAGTTCAAGCTAGCAAGGGATTAACTTCTGAATTGGCCTGACAAAGAATTAACGGCTAATGATTAAAAAAGCGAAACTTAGGTTTCGCTTTTTTATTACTTTTAAACCTGTCTTTGTCGATTTGTCATATAACTAAGTTATATTAACTCGCGTAAAGCATTATTAGTGTTAACGAAAACGAAGATTTAATCTCAGCAGTGCTTCACTTCTTTCAAAGGAAAATTATCACAATGCAAGCAAGTGTACCCTTCAAAAATAGGTTGTTCATAGTCGTACTTTTAACCTGGTGCGTATTACTTTCCGCCAATGTTAACGCAGACAGTCAAAAAGCAGCTAAACAGCAAAATGTTCTATTAATCTCTATTGACGGTTATCGATACGATTACAATCAGCTACATAACCCTCAAGCACTTAATCAATTTGCTAAGGATGCCGCAACGGTTGAGTTATTCACTCCGGCTTTTCCTACAGTAACTTTTCCTAATCACTTAACTTTAGTGACCGGTCTGTATCCGGCAAATCACGGTATTGTGTCGAATCGTTTTTATAATCCAGTATTAAAACGTGATTATGCAATGAATATTCATGAAGCAGTCACCGATGGCCAGTTCTATCAAGGTGTGCCTTTATGGTCTTTGGCGCGTCAACAAGGATTAAAATCTGCCACTTATTTCTGGCCAGGGTCTGAAGCTGAAATTGCTGGTTTTAGACCTAATTACTGGCTTAAATATGATGGCCGAACCCCAAATGAGCAACGCATTCAACAAGTTGTTGAGTGGTTTTCATTACCAGAAAGCGAAAGACCACAATTCGTTACCTTATATTTTTCGGATGTTGATAGCGCAGGCCATCATCACGGTCCAGAGTCAACACAGACATACAACGCAGTGCAATACATTGATAAACTTATTGCGAGTTTACTTAAACAAATAAATGACTTACCGATTGATATCAATGTCATCATCACTTCAGATCACGGCATGGCTAAAGTAGATGAATTTGATAGAATTTACACTGATAAATTAGTGGGTAAAGTCGCTAATTTAAAGGATAAGTTTATCTTTAATAATGATGCTGCCTTCTCATTAGTCACAGCCATAGGTGAAAATAAAAAGCAAGATTTAGCTAGGCTGAAAGCGCTTGTGGAAGAGGTAGAAGGTTTAGCGTTTTATTTACAAGCTGAAATGCCAGAACGCCTCCATTTTAGTGGAAACCCCTCAATTGGTAATGCCGTTATTATTAGTAACAATCACTATATTACTTCCACAGATGCAAAACCTGGCGTAATCGGAAAGCATGGCTATGATCCACAAACTATTCACGATATGAATACAGTTTTATACGCCAAAGGGCCTGCATTTAATCAGGCAACAATTGCTCAAGCAGATAATATTCATCTCTACCCTTTGATTGCCAATATTTTAGGTCTAACGATACCCGATGATATTGATGGTGAGTTACGTTTTTTGTCGCCTTTGCTGCGCAAACCGTAATCCTATGACTTAACGGATCCCCTATTTGGTGATAAAAAAGCCTGTTGTCATTAACAGGCTTTATAACAACCAAGGAGTAGACAATATAGCGATAGTTACTTAGCTTCAGATTCCATTATTTTATGATAAAGCGCATCTTTCATTTCAACGCGTTGTTGTTTTAAATCATGGATTGCATCATCGGCAATTGGCGAGTCTTTGAGCTCTAAATCACGTATTTGTTTATCGAGTTCATCATAACGCTTTAAAATCTCAGCAAAGTTCGCATCACTACTGTTTAGTGCAGTGATTGTGTCTAAATGATCTGGAAATTCATTTCTAAGAGAGTGATTTTCACCTAACATAAAAGCCTCATTTGATTATTAAATAAACCATGTTCGTTCTTTATAAATTTACAAGAATAAATCTAACGTATTTAGAATGTAGATCACACAGTTTAAAATTCAATCAAATAATGCCACTTTTGACGCTAAGGTTTACAAGAAAGTGTTTTCAATTAAATACAGTAATTCAAAAGAACTTATTTTTTGCCTATAAAGCAGACGTTTGCAAGGCAATTTTTAGCGCTATTTCTGGATTACTGTTAAGCTTACTGGTAAATATTTCTCTTTTTCTCATCCATCGTTATGGTTCTAACATGCAATTAATTGAGTCGCCACATTTTGGCCAAGTGACAATTATTGGCAATGCCAACGGAGATTGGCAAGCATCTAAAAATGGCTACTCGATAATTTTTAATGGAACTGTTGCTGAAGGAGAGCATATCATTAATATTTGTAATGGCCCTTTTGCAGGTTCGACAGAAGATTTTGTCGTTACCGGCCACCATAATAAATGGTTAAGCACTCAACTTTCCGCTATTGCTCATGAACTTCAAAGCAGATTGAATTGCTGGCCTTCCTCTGGACTGGCATGTTTTATCTTATTTAGTCGATTAACGATTCCCCTTTCATTAACAAGAATGTCGTTATTGCCTAATTTAGCCCGTAATAACACAATGGCAAAAAACGAGCACCTGCCTTGCGTTGTTCATAACTGGCTTGGAGAAAGAAGAATCGCACTAAGCCAAATTAAAGAGTCACCAAGATCACAGATTAATTGGCCTGCTTTATTGTTATCATCAGATAACAATAAAGCCCTCTATCGTGCAGTAGACGTCACATCAGAGCAAAGCATTAACGACTCTCCTTTTGCCCTACTAGCTAAAATTGCCAACTTACAATCAAGCACACCTGAAGGTGTTATAGCGCTAGAGAAACTAGCGAATTTACCGTTATCGCACTGGTTAGCATGTTCTACACAATCCAACTTATTAGACGTAGAACCCCTTTTCTTTAACCTACAACCTGAAAAAAACGCAGGAATATGGTATTTGTCTGACAATCAGGCATCACAATATCTTGACTCAATTCGCTTATCGTTAGCACTCTGTCAGCAAGCATTATTGAAATAAACAGCGTTACAACACCATTATCTTATTTATCATTTTAAGGATCTCTGTTAAACATATCTAAGTAAGTATCAATATTGAGTACACACTTCGACCACTATGTTGAAAAGGATATCAAATGAAATGGACGCCAATCGTTGCCGCTTTATCAGTTTGTCTTGTAAATCAGGTTGATGCTAAAGAGCCTAAATTAATCTTACAGATCACTGTTGACCAATTACGCGCTGATTTACTCAACCGCTATCAACATCACTTTACCGATGAAGGATTCAACTACCTTATTGATGAAGGCGTGTATTATACCGAAGCCCATCACCAACATGCCATTACAGAAACAGTTGTTGGCCACACCACTTTGGCGACAGGCGCACATCCTTCGAGTCATGGTATGGTGAGTAATTTATGGTTTGATAAACAATTACAGCAGCCCATCTATAACGTTCAAGATAAAACTCACCCTTTGATCAGTGCCAATGCCGCTGTTGATGCTGAAAATGAAATAGACCCCACGCAAAAAGCCAGTAAAGTTGAAGGCCGTTCACCTAAAAATATCTTAGCGACCACCTTTAGTGATGAGCTCACTGCCAGTAACAATGGTAAATCCAAAGTATTTGCAGTGTCAGTAAAAGACAGAGCTGCAATTACACTTGCAGGTCACACAGGAAAAGCTTTTTGGTTCTCTAAATCAGCGGGTGAGTTTGTCAGCAGTCAATATTATTTTGATCAATATCCACAATGGGTTAATGAATTCAATCAACAAAATGATATTGCAAAATATGCAGATACGTCTTGGACGTTATCAAAAGAATCAACTGAATATTTGTTTGGTGATAATGCGGCTCATGACTGGAAAACTAAATTACCAGGTTACGGTATTACATTCCCACATCAATTTGGAAAGCGAGACAATCCGTATTTCAGTACGTTTTTAACTGTCAGCCCAGTCGGTGACGAAATGACGGCCAATTTTGCTAAATCAGTCATAGAACATAATCAATTAGGTCAAAACAAAGTCACTGATTATTTATCTGTTAGTTTTTCGTCTACGGATTATGTTGGCCATATTTTTGGGCCATCTAGTTTAGAAGCAGAAGATAATTTACTTCGTCTTGATAGAACGCTAGCCAGTTTATTTTCTTATGTCGATGACAAAGTAGGTTTAGATAATACGTTAATTGTATTATCAGCAGATCATGGCGCACCTGAAGCACCTGGCTATTTAACCCAATTTGGCACCAAAGCCACTCATTTTGATTTAGCCTCTCTAGAAAAACAACAAGATATCGTTAAACTAAAAAAAGGCTGGAAGATTAGCGGTAATTTGTTTTCCAATGCTTGGCAACCTTATGTCAATTTAGATCACGATGCCCTTAAAAAAAGTGGAATTAAATTGAAAGATGCAACGTCTGTAGTCGCTAACGTTCTAAATAATGTTGCAGGCATACATCGTGCCTACAGTTATCATCATTTACTAGAAGGTGCAGTGCCTAAAGATGAGATAACTCAAAAGGTCATTAATAGTTTTTACCCCAGCCGCTCAGGTGATATCTACATCGTATTTGAGCCAAATGTATTCGTAGCAGATTTCGATGGCCTCAATGTCGCATCTGTACATGGTTCCCCATGGCGTTATGACACTCACGTTCCAATAATCTTTGCTGGATTTAAACTCGATGGGCAACAGATTGAACGACCTGTCGCCACCGTCGATGTAGCCACTACCTTAAGTGCCATTCTTGGTATTAATGCGCCATCGAGTGCTGCTGGTTTTCCATTAAAAGAAGTGATTAAACAATTTAATGATTAATCACTTTTACAAAATAACGACGTTTCGTGGTTATATCTATTGCAAACAAAAAGCCAAACTTATGTTTGGCTTTTTCAATTAGTCATCAGTTAGTGTTGGTAAAATGTAAAATTGGCTTTACTATAAAAGTCCTTTTGATAAATAGCCGTTTTAATATGAAATTCAATCAGCTAGTTTTGTATGCCAGCATTCTTATTACTTCTTATTGTTACCACTCAATAACACAAGCCGCTGAGTTCGTCGGAACGGATCAATGTATAGATTGCCATCAAACTGAATATAAAGACTGGCAAGGTTCACATCATGATATGTCAATGCGTCATGCAAATGCCGAATCGGTATTAGGGAATTTCGACAATTCCTCTCTCACAGTCAAAGGTGAAGTATATCGATTATTTAAAATAGATGACCAATACTGGGTGAATACAAAAGGGCCTGACGGAAAGTTTAATGATTATCAAATCAGCTACACGTTTGGCTACCATCCATTACAACAATATATGGTTGAGTTCCCTGATGGTAGGCTACAACTTATTCCATTAGCATGGGATGCCCGAGATCAAGAGCAAGGTGGGCAAAGATGGTTTCACCTTTACCCAGATATGGAACCCTATGATGAATTCTTCTGGACTAATAATGGCCAGAACTGGAATTACATGTGTGCTGATTGTCATTCTACAAACATCAGCAAAAATTATGATGCTGAAAAAAATCAATACAATACGACTTGGTCCGAGATTAATGTAGGTTGCGAGGCTTGCCATGGCCCCGCCAGCGATCACTTGTATTGGGCAAGCCAGCAACCTAACACCTCAAATGTAAAAGCTAAAATCAAAGGCAATAGCCAAGCGACGCACCAAGATGATAGTAAAACGAAAATAAATGAAGCGACTTTCGGCTTTGAGCGTACTTTATCGCCGAAAGTAGGAAAATGGGTCTATAAAAAAGGTCAGAAAATATTAACCCCAACAGAAGTTAAGGGATCTGATCAATTAGCCACGTGTGGTCAATGTCATAGCCGTAGAGCGCAAATAAGTGACCAAAATGATCACATTAAAGGCAACTTTTATGATAAATACATTTTGAATGCTGTCACTGCAGATCTGTATTATCCAGATGGTCAAATTTATGATGAAGTGTTTGTTTTAGGTTCATTTAAACAATCCAAAATGCATCAAGCTGGGGTAGTCTGCAGTGATTGCCATAACCCTCATAGTAATAAACTTAATGCGCCAATCGAGTCGATTTGTTTTAAATGCCACTTACCTAGTGAATATACCGCTGACACTCATAGCCAACATAAATCAGGCACAGACGCAGCGCAGTGTGTGACCTGTCATATGCCTAAAACGACGTATATGGACGTTGACCCTCGAGCCGATCATAGTTTTAAAGTTCCTAGACCAGATATCAGTTTAAAAATCGGCACTCCTAACGTTTGCACATCTTGTCATACCGATAAAGACAACCAATGGGCTGATAATGCAATTAAGCAACGTTACCCACAATCAAATTATCGACAAACTGACTCTTTTGCTACAGTGTTTGCTCAAGCTGCTGTAGGCGTACCGACGAGCGGAGATAGCTTATCGTATATTGCTCAAAATAATGCTAACCCAGATATCATAAGAGCATCAGCATTAAGTAGATTAAGTGATTACCCTGGACAAAATGCTTTAGTTGCAATCATGCGTGGTGTTAAACAAGAAGATCCACAAATCAGGCTGGGTGCTATTGCTGGTGTGACCTCATATCCATTTTCTGACCGTTGGCAAATCATAAGTCCGTTACTTGATGACCCTGTACTTGCAGTAAGAACAGAAACGGCAAGTTCTCTCATTAATGACTGGGCAAGTATGACTCATACCCAACAAGAAAAACTTCGCTCCGCTTTGGATGAGTATCTAGCAATTCAATCCTTTAATGCAGATCGAGGTTTTGGTTTGATGAATACAGCTAACGTATATTTAGCCCAAGGAAAAATACAACAAGCAGAGAAGAGCTATTTAAAAGCAATTGAAATTGAACCTATTTTTGCCACAAGTTATGCCAATTTAGCTGATTTATATCGACAAACCGGTGATGATGACAAGTCCTTAGCTATTTTAAAACAAGGAATAACTAATCAACCTAAAGCGGGGTTACTAAGGTATAGCGCAGGACTTAATTTATATCGACAACAGCAACTTGCAGAAGCAATTGACTACTTCGAACAAGCAACGAAAGTAGAACCAAGAAATCCTCAATACTGGTATGTATTCGGACTCGCGCAAGAGAAAATAGATATAAAAAAAGCAATGAACTCAATCGAGCAAGCTTATAAAGTGGGTAATAACCCACAACATTTGTATGCGTTATGCGAGTTTAAAATAAAACATCGTGACCCAACAACGAATGCTTGTATTAATCGACTGTCAAAAATTGTTCCTCCACAGGTAATTAAGCAATTAACTGGACGTTAAGCATGAATGACTATTTTTAGATTAAGGTACGCGCCTTACAGTGCACTCAAGGTTACAATAAACTCTGTAATCTTGAGTCACTAGTCTGTGTGAGCGCTTTTATCTGAAAAGGTTAATTATATATATCAAATTAAGAACAACCTCCAGCAATCCAACCCCCCCCTTCTAAAACAGATATCCAAAAATTGCATTTCCTATAAATGGAAACGCAATTATATTTATTGCAATTCGCTCTGTTTTTACAAGGAAAAAGGGTTTTATTCTGCGAATTCTCTCTTAAACCTTAGCAACCTAAATTAGCATCAATTGATTAAAATCAAATCAAACCTCATTGTTCGCAAATTAAATCAATCAAGTGTTTTAAAGTTGATTTATATCAATATGCCTCAGTTCAAGCCTCTTTATATTGTGTCCATATAGTTTGATCCTTCACCACGGAATAAGGTTGATTCATGGATACACACTCAGCTCTCTATAACCGCTGCAAGACACGATTGGCACAACTTCGTGAAATTGCACCTCGCCAAACCGTTACCCTAGAAGAAAAATTAAAGGAAAATGGCATCACTCGTCGTGAATTTATGACTTGGAGTGCGTCAGTAACGGCTTTATTAGCACTGCCCTTGCCTTTTACGAGTTTAGTTTCTGAAGCTGCAGAACTGGCCGATCGTGTGCCACTTATATGGCTACATATGGCTGAGTGCACTGGTTGTTCAGAATCACTTATACGAACTGATACACCTAACTTAGACAGTTTAATATTTGATCATATCTCCCTTGAATATCATGAAACCCTTATGGCTGCATCAGGCTGGCAAGCTGAAGAAAATTTAGAACATGCACTGGAAGCTTATAAAGGTAACTATTTACTCGCAGTTGAAGGGGCTATTCCGACCGCAAATAATGGCGCCTATTTAACCGTTGGCTGTAAAGGACATACAGGGCTTCATATCGTTAAAGAAGCAGCTGAAGGTGCTGCTGCAATTATTTCAGTTGGCACTTGTGCTGCCTTTGGTGGTGTTCAAGCAGCAGCGCCAAATCCAACTGGTGCTAAAGGGGTACAAGATGTCATTAACAAACCTGTTATTAACTTAGGAGGCTGCCCACCAAGTGAAAAAAACATCGTCGGCACTCTGATGTATTTCATTATGTTTGGCAAACTTCCCGCTTTAGATATGTTTAACCGTCCTAAGTGGGCATATGGCGCACGCGTTCACGACAATTGTGAAAGACGTGGTCGCTTTGATGCCGGTGAGTTTGTTGAAACCTTTGGTGACCAAGGTGCAAAAGATGGCTACTGCTTGTATAAAGTCGGCTGTAAAGGCCCATACACCTACAACAATTGCCCAACTGAACGATTTAACCACCACACCAGTTGGCCTGTGCTTGCAGGGCACGGCTGTATTGGCTGCTCAGAACCGAACTTCTGGGATGACATGGCTGATTTTGAAAAACCACTCGGGAGGCAATTACTTCACGGAGTTGATGCAACAGCAGACACTATCGGCGCAGTTATTTTAGGCGCAACCGTTGTAGGAATCGGTGCACATGCCGTCGCTAGCCTTTTTGCCAAGCCTTTAGAGGAATAACTCATGAACAAACGTGTCGTAATCGATCCTATTACTCGTATTGAAGGTCACCTTCGTGTTGAAGTCGAAGTTGATGAAAATAATGTCATTCAAAAAGCATGGTCTTCTTCAACTTTATGGCGTGGCATAGAAGTCATTTTAAAAGGCAGAACTCCAATGGATGTTGGCCTGATTGTGCAACGGATCTGTGGTGTGTGTACCTATTCTCATTACCGTTGCGGAACCGAGGCTGTTGAAAATGCGCTTGGCGTTAAAATACCACTGAATGCAAAGTATTTACGCTCATTAATGCAAACCTCGCTCTATATGCATGATCACATTGTTCACTTCTATCATTTACACGGTTTGGATTGGGTTGATGTGGTTTCAGCATTATCAGCTGATCCCGCGCTCGCTGCACAAGAGGCATTAAAATATACGGCAAATCCCATTGCAGCTGGTGAAGGTGACTTACGTGCCGCTCAAGAGCGTGTTAAAGGCTTAGTTGATACCGGTAAACTAGGTCCGTTTGCCAATGCTTACTGGGGAAATAAAACCTATAAATTTACGCCAGAACAAAATCTAATAGCCCTATCTCACTATCTCAAAGCATTAGAAGTACAACGAGTAGCAGCTGAAATGCTGGCGATATTCGGGGGTAAATCCCCTCACCCGCAATCATTAGTAGTTGGTGGAGTGACAGCGGTTCGAGATATGTTAAGCCCTGCTCGCTTACAAGAATGGAAACAAAAACACGCAATCGTACAGGATTTTATATTACGTGCTTATAAAGCCGATATCGTCATGGCAGCGGCAGCATTTGGTTCAGAACCAAGTGTGTTAGGCGGCGTTAATGTCAAAAACTTTATGGCCACCAATGATTTTGTATTAGCTGATGGTCAATACATGTTTGACCAAGGCGTCATTATGAATGGTGATTTAGCAGGCGTAACTGATATCGATCCTGATTCAATTAAAGAAGATGTGACGCATGCTTGGTATGAAGCAGATAATGCGCAACATCCATACGAAGGCACTACTGTCCCTAACTATACCGGTTTTGTTGAACGAGACACGGTTTACGGCAAATTACCAACGGTAGATGGTGATGGTAAATACTCTTGGGTTAAATCACCACGATACAAAGATGAACCCGTTGAGGTTGGACCGCTCGCATCATTACTTGTGAGTTATGCCCGTGGTAATAAGGTCGTTGTTAATTCAGTTAATGGTTTACTTGAAGCAACTGGATTACCCATTGAAGCTTTATTTACCACATTAGGACGCACAGCGGCTCGCATGCTTCAAACCGTAATTGTTGCAGAAGAAGGATTAAAAACCTTTGATGCGATGCTAGTCAATATGCAATCAGACGAAAGCACCTTTGTTACACCAGAAATAGATTCTTCTAAGGATTATGTTGGTCACGCAATGATTGAAGCCCCTAGAGGAATGCTAAGTCATTGGATCCGCATTAAAGGCGGAAAAATTGAAAACTATCAGGCGATTGTACCAACGACTTGGAATGCTGGCCCCGTAGATGTAAACGGTAAAGTAGGCCCCTATGAAGCGTCTTTAATTGGGCTTGAACTTGAAGATCCTAGTAAACCTTTAGAAGTGATTCGTATCATCCACTCGTTTGATCCTTGCATGGCATGTGCTGTACATGTGATGGACTTTAAAGGTACCAGTTTAGGCGAGTTTCGTATCGACCCTAATGGACTCTAATGGACTATAACGAGACGACTGTCGAAGAGGATTGAATTATGACTCAGGTTGCTACGCATCACAGAGAACTCATATTTTCACCAGCAATAAGGATATTTCATTGGCTTAGAGCATTAGCCATTGTTGTGTTAGTTGTGACAGGCTTTTACATTTCTTGGCCTTTTTTAGTGGCACCAGAGTCATCTGATGTATTGGTACAAGGCTGGATCAGGTTTGCTCACATTGTTTTTGGCTTTGTATTAACTAGTGTCACGCTTATTCGTTTTTATTTGTTCTTTTTTGGAAAAAGCAGTATCGAAAGACGTTCTATGAAAGATGTACTCAGTGTTAAAAGCTGGATTGTTCAAATTAAATCCTACATTTGGATGGGACACCTTGATAAAGCGGGTGTTTACGGGCCACTTCAGTTTGTCACTTATGTTGCCATTTCATTGGTAGCGTTATTCATGTGCATTACTGGCTTGGTACTTTACGCCAACGTTTATCATGAAGGTTTAGGTGGCTTACTGTGGGATGTGTCTGCATGGTTCACTGCGATAATGGGGGGTTTAGCACAAGTCAGAATATGGCATCACATTCTGACTTGGGTATTTATCGTCTTTGTGGTCATTCATGTCTATATGGCCGTGTGGTCTGGTATTCGCTTCAAACATAACGCTGTGGACTCTATCGTGTCAGGTTATGACTACCATAAGGATCATTAAGCCTTGACCTCTACCTTACTTATAGGAATAGGAAACGTATTGTACGCCGATGAAGGTATCGGCGTACATTTCGTTAATTATATCCAAGAGAAATATCAATTTTATCATCCTAATATCACACTCGATTTATTAGATGGCGGTACCCTAGCCCAAGGGTTAATTCCAATATTATGCCGTTACGATAATTTGATTGTCGTCGATACCGTCAACAGTCCTGGGGTTCAACCAGGCGAAGTTTACTCGTTTAACTTTGATCAAGCTCCACCAGAAATTGATTGGCAAGGTAGTGCTCATGAAGTTGAAATGCTGCAAACCTTAATCATGATGGAAATGGTGGGCGACCGTCCAAATACCCATGTTATTGGTGTAACACCAACTGTGATTGAACCAATGACATTAGGTTTAACCCCTCAAATACAGGCCGCAGTGCCAGTGATGGAACAAGCCTTACTTAAGCATCTCAGTTTTCAGGGCTTTAGCTCAAAATGTATTGCAGAGGTCGACATCAATTCATTAATCCCTGATTCTTATAAGCGTGGAGCAAACATGTATGCCTAAAATCAGGTTTAACTTTTATTGCCATCAACCAATCGCGCTGTACGCAAAGTTGTGTAATCAGTACATCAATGATAATCGGTATTTTTTCACTACAATCCACCAGCTGCATCGGGAGCAACAATTTGATGTGTTGCACCAATATTGTATTGAAGTTGAAGCTGAAGAAAATCAGCTAACCGTAATTGCAGACGAGATAGCCGAGCGTTTTTTATATTCAGTTTGGCTTGAACGAGCCGAAGTTATTCGTATTACAGAAAGAATCGGCTCACAGGAGCAAATCCAACATTCAAAGCTCAATCAATATTTTTGTCATGCTTGCAGTAAGCCCATAGCACACCATACAATTCCAGCTGATATCTCATTCGCTTGCCAACAATGCCATGGTGAAAATAATCTTAAACCTTATGAGATAGGCTATAGTCATCATGATATTGCTCAACTTACGACAAAACTGATTAAGGGCGACACGGTTGAGCTAACTTCTGATCTGAAAGCAAGCAGTATAGATCAAGCCAATGGCATCAGGTTATCTTTACTTCCTTTAGCAGCCCAGCAGCTTGACAAAAAAGCATGGCGTCAACAAATTTGTCCACATATCTTAGTGACAAACCCTGAGCGTATCAGTCGTTATTTCCATATTGCGCCACATCAAGTCCATGCTTTATCAAGCCTTGAAAAACCATCAATAACATTACTTCCTAACAAGCAGCCTTCAGAGGCTGAATCGAGATTAAGTGAAACCCATTATCAAGTGTGTTTTGCAGATTCACGGCTACTATTGCAACTATCAACACACTTGCGACTACAAGGCATTGATTGGCTTTATATTGATAAACAACAAGATGACCTCGCATTAAGCTGGGTAAACCTTGCCTGGGTCGCAAACAAAACTAATGCTGCAGAGGTTAACATCCCTGCTCCTATGCCAAGACATGATATTCAAACTTATGATCAATATGAGGCTACAAATTTAAAAGAGACGATTACTTGTAAATCAACGCTATTACCAAGCGGTATAACAAGCAGTCCACATGTAAAAATACCAGATACAGTTACTCCGATAGCAAAGGTATTTTCAGGGTTTGAGGCCGCGAGCTGTGCATTACATGCTGGGATACTGGCGAATTCTTTCTCAGCATCTCAATATAAAGCCACTAGACGTCAAATAAACAAACAAAAAGCAACGAGTGCAGCCTGTATCTACTTATCAAACCAACACCCTAGTTGTGTGATCACTCAAGATACATCAGCAAAGCATGATTGCTTTTTAATGATGCCCGATATTGCTAAATCAGGCGTAAGCATTCTCGCTGAACTAGATAAAAACAAGCATCAAATTAGCGATAAGTTTCAACAAAAATCTAGTCAACGTTGCCAAATCATTAAATCTGTTTCTTTTAGCTCACACAATACTAGCAATAGCTTAGAGCGATTTATCGCAGTAGTGGCCTTGTTTGTATTATCTGAAGCGGACATACGGGCAATTACGCCGTGTAACTTAACGACTGATGCAGAAACTCAACCGCTAACTTGTAAGCACATCGCCCAGTTAGCCGCTAAATTTCATCAATTAGCCCAATTATACAATGGAAACAATGCCCCACGTATCGACTTCCCGTTATGTGCATATAACGGAGAAAACACTTCTGATTCACAAAAACGTTCGATTAACTGGCAGCAAACGCTTTCATCAGTAATGAGTTTTATGCTTGCTGATGCCAACCCTGCAATAGTGGCCTTTGGTTTTTTTGACTCTTTAGCTGACTATTTAAGTAACTGGATGGATCATCTTGACCAGGAAATGGGTCTTGATGCTGTTGTCTTAGCCGGAAGTGATTTCAGGTACTCAGTGTTAGCAGATAGGCTGTGTTTGCGCTTAGGGAAAAATTATCCAATTGTCGTCAATCGACTACTTGATTTAGACGGTGCAAACCTCGCAGTGGGTGGTTTATTCCTAGCTAAACGTCGACGTTACTAAGGAGTCTTTTATGACCATACACCAAGGTTACCGTCAACAAGTCAGACTTAACATCAATGGAATTGTTCAAGGGGTTGGATTTAGACCCTTTGTTTACCGGTTAGCGACTGAATTGAATCTCGTCGGTTCAGTATTGAATAATCAGCAAGGCGTTTGTATTCATTTACAAGGGTTAAACACCGATATTAACCGTGTTGTGCATCAATTAAAGGTGAACCCGCCTCCTCTAGCTAGAATTGATAAATTGATGATCAAAGAAGAAGCGATTGATCGCGATTTAACACAATTTGAAATAAAAACCAGTCACAGTGAAGACGTCGCAGTCGTTTCAATATCCGCAGACAAAAGCACTTGTGGAGATTGTTTACTGGAAATGCGCGATCCTAATAACAGACATTATTTGTATCCTTTTACCAACTGCACCAATTGTGGGCCACGCTATAGTATCGTTAAACAATTGCCATATGATCGCGTTAATACCTCAATGGCAACGTTTGAAATGTGTGATGATTGCGCACATGCCTATCATGACCCATTAAATCGACGTTACCATGCTCAACCTGTGAGTTGTCCTAATTGCGGTCCGCAAATACGCTACTCTCAAATCAACTCGGATAAAACAATCACATCAAATGCCAATGCCAAACCTCACAACAGTCAACATGTATTGCAAGCAGTGGTTAACGATCTTAACCAAGGTAAAATTATCGCAATAAAAGGCTTAGGGGGATTTCATTTAATATGTGATGCAACAAACGCCAAAGCAGTGAACACTCTACGCCTTCGTAAACAGCGTAAAACTAAACCTTTTGCAGTTATGGCTGTTGATATTAACCAAGCTAAGCAAATAGTTTCGGGTTCATTAAAAGAGTGGCAAATCCTTAATTCAGCTGAAAAGCCCATAACATTATTAAAAAAACGTGATGATATTGCATCTACAATATGCGACGACATTGCACCGGGTATTGATACTTTAGGGGTATTTTTACCCTACACACCATTACATTACTTACTGTTAGATTTATTTAAAAAACCTATTGTTGCAACCAGTGCCAATAAGTCTTCTATGCCAATCATCACGGACTCACAAAACATCATGAGTCAACTAGGCGATGTAATTGATGGAATACTCGACCATAACCGAGATATCGTCAATGCGTGTGATGACAGTGTCGTGCAGGTCATAAATGATGAGTTACAAGTGATAAGGCTTGCTCGGGGTTACGCACCGTTAAGTATTCCATTACCTCACTCTTTAAAACATGCCCTACTAGGAGTGGGTGCACAGCAAAAAAATACCCAATGCTACGCTTTTAATGAGAACGCATTTGTTAGCCCTTATATTGGTGATTTATTTAATTTAGAAACTGATCAGCATTTCATTAAAACCTTATCGACATTCAACCGGCTTTATCAATTTAACCCTGAACAGATTATTACTGATAAACACCCGACTTATTCTTCAAGCCAGTGGGCTGCAAAACAAGCTGATTTACATCAACTCCCCCTAGCTAAAGTTCAGCACCACTATGCACATGTATTAAGTGTTTTAGCGGCTAACAATTATCAGCATAACGTAATTGCATTTAGTTTTGACGGCACAGGTTTGGGAGATAATGAACAGCTCTGGGGCAGCGAGTGTATGGTTGCTGATGCTGACGGTTTTGAACTTAAAGCACATCTTAACTCGTTTAAATTAATTGGCGGTGAACAAGCTATCAAACAACCAGTAAGAATTTTACTGGCTTTGTTATTTGAGAGTATGACAATTGAACAAGTCATGTCATTACCCATTAATGCAATACAACAAATGGACAAAAGCACGATTACCAATTTACATACCATGTGGCGTAATGATACGGCATGTATCCATAGTCGCTCTATGGGGCGACTGTTTGATGCCGTCGCTGTAGCACTTGATTTAATTGTACAAAATGATTTTGAAGCTCAATCAGGCATGTTAATTGAAACTTATGCAAATGAAGCCATTAAATCGCTGCAATCCCCTCAAAATCAAGTTAATGCTTTAGATCTGCTTACACTACAGCGCTTAGACCAGACACTGCCTGACGCTTGTCCTGTTCCCCATTTGAGTATGGAAGCAAATACAAGTAAAGATCAGGTACTAAATAAAAGTCCGGCCGTATTTAACACGGCTTTATTAATACAGCAGCTAGTTAAGGCATTACCTGAAACCTCGTCAGATAATAAGCAAGCGCACCTTTGTTTAGCATTTATCAATAGTATCGCTGACATGGTGTATGACATAGCCAACCAGTCTTCACATCTTAAAGTCGTACTCTGCGGCGGCGTTTTTCAAAATAAACTTTTGAATGAACTCGTAAGAATTAAGCTCACTACCCATGACACTCACCTTGTTAGTAACCTTAAAACCTATGCCAACCGCTCAGAAATAAATGCGATGAAAAACACACGTATTTTACCTAGTCACAAAGTACCCATTAATGATTCGGGAATTTCAGTTGGGCAAGTTTGGTACGCGTATCAGCAACTTAATAGATCACAAACTCAGCATTAACTCATGATAAGAGATAAATAGCTGATATGAATCAAAGAAGTATTACCAACGCTTATTGATACTGGTTTGTACTAGATTCAGGGCGTTTTAAAGGAGTAAATATATGTGCCAAGATTGCGGATGCTCACTGACAGATCATAATCATCTTCATAGTAACCCACAGCTGAATGACACGAAAACCTTGTCGGTTATTCATAAAATACTCGACAAAAATGATCATGAAGCTCAGCATAATCGTGAGCATTTTGAAGCTAATCAGGTTCGTGCTTTTAATTTAATGAGTAGCCCTGGTAGTGGCAAAACAACATTACTCGAACACTTACACGAATATTTAGCTAAAAAGTATGCTGTCGTTGAAGGCGATTTAGAAACCTCACGCGATGCGGATCGTCTTATTGCTAAAGGCATAGAAGCATACCAAGTACAAACGGGTTCAGCTTGTCACTTAGACGCATTTATGGTTCATCAAGCATTACATCATATCGATCTTGCGCCTATTGATATCTGTTTTATTGAAAACGTTGGTAATCTGGTCTGCCCTGCAAGCTATGATGTTGGTACCCATCGAAATATCGTTTTACTGTCAGTACCCGAAGGTGACGATAAAATTGAAAAATACCCTGTCATGTTTAGACGTGCTGATCTGGTATTAATCACCAAAATGGATTTAGCAGAACACTTTGATTTTTCATTACTAGAGTGTCGTAAACAACTTCAAAAGCTCAATCCAGATGTCACCCTCATGCCAATATCTATTAAGGACCCACAATCTATCACTGCCGTAGCAAATTGGCTTAATAAGCAATTAGAGGAATAACATTATGTGCTTGTCTGTGCCTTCTCAAGTAACGCAAGTGCATGCTGACTCCACAGTAACTGTCGATACCTTAGGTGTAAAACGTCGTGTTAGTTCTCATCTAATGTCTGAGCCTCTATTAATCGGTGATTTTGTGTTGATACACATCGGATTTGTAATGAATAAAATTGATGAGGAAGATGCAAAACTGAGCTTAGCGTTATACAGAGAAATCGTTGAAAAACTTGAGCAAGAGGAATAAGCATAATGGAATTATCCAACTTGTATAAAGAATTTCGCGATCCGAAAACCATTAGAGCACTTGCTAATGCTATTAAATCTTATGCTAAGACGGTTAATCAAGATATTAACATAATGGAAGTGTGTGGTGGGCATACACACACCATTATGAAATACGGTTTAAATCAACTACTACCATCTAATATCAAATTTATTCATGGGCCTGGCTGCCCTGTGTGTATCATGCCAAAAGAACGCATTGACCATGCCGCCACGTTAGCAATGCAGCCTAATGTCATTTTACTCACATTAGGCGACATGATCAGAGTGCCCGGTTCAAAAGGCAGTTTAGCCAAAATTCGCTCACAAGGTGCAGATATTAGGCCTTTATATGATCCAATGGATGCTTTAAATATTGCAAAACAGCACCCTGATAAACAGGTGATATTTTTTGCAATTGGCTTTGAAACCTCTACACCTATGACTGCGGTACTGATTGATCAAGCTGAAAAGCAGCAAATCAATAACTTATTATTTCATATAAACCATGTACTTGTTCCACCAGCCATTGATGCTGTTATGGCTGATAAAAGAACCCAAGTAAATGCCTTTATTGGACCTGCGCATGTGAGTGTTATAAGCGGAGCTAAAATATATCGTCCAGCTGTAGACCAATATCAAACCCCTGTCGTGGTTTCAGGCTTCGAACCTGTCGATGTTATGGAGTCAATTCTTAATATTGTTAAACAAAAGGCCCAGCAAAAATCAGAATTACAAATTCAATATAGCCGCGCAGTCACTGAAGATGGCAATGTCGCAGCACAAGCACTCATCAATCAATATCTGACAACTAAAACGTCTTTTCGTTGGCGTGGCCTAGGTCCTATACCCAATTCAGCGCTGACTTTAAAACATGAATATGCTCACCGAGATGCTGAAGTCATTTTTCAATCTCAATTACCCAGTGAAGAAATTGATGATCATAAAGCTTGCCAGTGCGGTGACATACTGCGGGGGTTATCTAATCCGCCAGATTGTAAAGTGTTTGGTAAAGGCTGCACGCCAGACAACCCATTAGGTAGCTGTATGGTCAGCTCAGAAGGAGCGTGTAACGCTTATTATCGCTACGCAGGAGTCGCACATGCCAATATGTAAAAACGATCGGATCCAACTAAGTCACGGCGGTGGCGGTAAAGAAATGAATGTATTGATCCATGACATGTTTTTTAAAGCCTTTGCCAATCCATTTTTGGCCGCTGAAGAAGATGCCGCACAACTGCAGCTGTGTGGTACGACAGCTTTTACAACAGATTCTTTCACTGTAGACCCGTTATTTTTTGCGGGTGGAAATATTGGCAAACTCGCTATTGCAGGTACTGTTAACGACTTAGCCATGATGGGTGCCATACCAGAATACTTAAGTTGCAGCTTTATCATTGAAGAAGGCTTTGCAATAACAGATCTGCAAACAATAGTGACGAGTATGGCTGACGAGATACAGCACTGCGGTGCACATATCGTGTGCGGTGACACTAAAGTTGTGCCTAAAGGGTGTGCTGATGGTATTTTTATCAATACCTCAGGCATTGGCCAAATTGTTAAACCTGATATTTCCGTGAAAAACTTACAACACGACGATGTGATAATCGTTTCTCGAGATATAGGAAGACATGGCGCTGCAATTCTAATGGCAAGAGACAGTTTAACGTTGGAATCGACACTCACAAGCGACTGCGCGACATTGTGGCCGATAGTTGAGCAACTTATTGCATCAAATGTAGACATTCATGCGATGCGTGATGCTACTCGAGGTGGCCTTTCAGCTGTGCTTAATGAATGGGCGCAAGCATCTAATGTTGGTATCAATATCAATGAAACCGCCATTCCAGTCTCTTCGGAAGTACAAGGGCTGTGTGAGCTGTATGGATTTGAACCCTTTGATTTAGCCAATGAAGGCACGTTTATTATTGCCTTGCCACGCAGTGCAGCAGATAAAGCACTAGAAGTCATGGCTCAGTATTGCCATTGCGATCAAGCAGCCATTATTGGCAATGTAACAGACAAGAATCCAGGTAAAGTCGTGCTCAATACACCTTGGGGTAGTAGCCGATATTTAGATATCCCTCAGGGTGAATTACTACCAAGGATTTGCTAATGCACGAATACTCGATTGTGATGTCTCTAATGGAACAAATTACTCAGCTTGCTAAAGATAATAATGCAACTGACATCATAAGGGTCGATATAAAAGTCGGTGTATTGAGTGGCGTTGAACCACAGTTACTTCAAACGGCTTTCGATACCTTTAAGCTGGGCACTATTTGTAATGATGCTGAATTAAATCTGCAACAACAGGCATTAGTTATCAAGTGTCGGCAATGTAATCAACAAACTGAATTAACTCAGCGAAATATTGTTTGCCCACACTGTTTAAGCTATGAAACACAAGTCATTGATGGCGAAGATATGATGCTCATGCAACTTGAAATGAATTCGATTTGAAAGAATTAACACTGTTCAAAATTGATTGTTTAACATAACCAACTTAATGATAAAGGACACGACTATGAAAACTAAAATCGCAGCGGTACTCTTGGCTATCACACCGTCACTCGCTATGGCACATGAAGGTCATGGCGGTGTTGGCCTTTTCCATCACATGTATGAAGTGGTGCCAGCGATAGTATTAGTCGCTATCGTTGCTTTTATTTTCTACAAGAAATCTAAGTAGCAATGACAACCTCAAAACAAAAAGCCCTCTACTGAGGGCTTTGAAGTCACTATTTATTAATTAATAAATAGCTATGCTTTTAAGGCAGTATCAATCATCACCTGAGCTTGACTGATTATGTCTTGCAGATGGGTTTCGCTTACAAAGCTTTCTGCATATATTTTGAAAAGTGCTTCAGTACCTGAAGGACGTGCAGCAAACCAGCCATTTTCGGTTGTCACCTTAATACCGCCAATCGCAGCGTTATTACCTGGAGCGTGAGACAATATAGCGGTAATGTCTTCGCCTGCTAGGGTTTTATCGGTAAAACTATCTGATGATAATTGCTCAAACTTAGCTTTTTTCTTTAAGCTAATTGGACTGTCGATTCGGGTATAAAAGCTTTCACCGAATTTGTCGGTTAACTCAGCGTATCGCTGTGCTGGCGTTTTGCCCGTTACCGCGATTATTTCAGCAGCAAGCAAAGCTAAAATAAAGCCATCTTTATCTGTACACCAAGTGCTACCATCTTTATTCAAAAAGGCTGCACCTGCACTTTCTTCACCACCAAACGCAATCGTACTTTGAGCCAACCCATCAACAAACCATTTAAATCCGACAGGTAACTCTAGACATTGACGCTCATGGGATTGGCAGATACGGTCGATAATTGCACTCGAAACCAACGTTTTACCGATAGCTAAGTCAGCAGACCAATCTCTTCGGTAAGTAAGTAAATAATCGATTGCTACAGCTAAATAATGATTTGGATTCATTAAGCCAAAACCGGGGCAAACAATGCCATGTCTATCGTAATCAGGATCATTACCTACACAAACATCAAAGTTTTCACTGTGTGCTAATAAGCCAGCCATAGCGTAAGGAGAAGAACAATCCATACGAATTTTGCCATCTTTATCTAATGGCATAAAGCTAAATGACGGATCAACTTTGTCATTAATGACGGTAATATCTAACCCATGTGCTTGTGCAATCTGGGACCAGTAATAGATACCAGATCCGCCTAATGGATCGACACCAATACGAATGTTAGCTTTTGCAATAGCTTCCAGGTCAATAACACTGCTTAATGCATTGACATATGGAGCGATAAAATCAACGTGATCAATCCAACCTGAATCTACTGCAACACCATAATTAACCTTGTTAACACCAGAGAGTTGTTTGGCAAGATATTCATTAGCTTTAGCTTCAATTTGTTTAGTAATCTCAGCTTCAGCAGGCCCGCCATGTGGTGGATTATATTTAATCCCGCCATCTTGTGGAGGATTATGAGAAGGAGTAATAATTAAGCCATCAGTTAAATCGGTACTGTTTCGATTAGCTGCAACGATAGCTTGAGAAACCACAGGAGTTGGGGTAAATCCATCATCCTTTTGAACGCAGACTTTGACTTGATTTGCTGTTAGGACTTCAAGTACTGACATGTACGCTGCATAAGATAATGCATGAGTATCAAAGCCAACAATCATTGGGCCCTTGATGCCGGCTTGTTGACGGTAATCAACGACAGCTTGGGTGATTGCCCAAATATGGTTCTGGTTAAAGCTCGCTTTTAATGCGCTACCACGATGGCCAGAAGTTCCAAAAGTCACCTTTTGCTGAACATCGTCAACATTCGGGATGATGCGATAATAATGGCTCATTAATTTAGGTAAATTGATTAAATCTGACTGTTGAGCCACAGTCCCTGCTCTTTGATGAATCGCCACCCGTAATCTCCCTATCGTAATTAAATGTTATCTGCTATCGATTTTGCCTGAGATTCATTACAACCTAATTGCAATAATACTTCCGATAAAATCGTACGCTTTTTCGCCGTATTATTGTTGGTTGTTACCCAATAACCGCTGTCACCAATTTCCTTTGGATTAGCAGATTGACTTGCTGATAATAATTCAGCTTTTGAACGTGCAAAATACAAACGACCGCGACCTTGAATTTTAAGGATTTGGTCAAATGTTGAAGGTGTTAATACTGATAGTGATTCAAGTAAGAACATAAAGCGACCTACTGCCCCTTTTTGCTGAGCTAGCATATGTTCATGAACCAAGGTACTAAAATCAACAGGTGTGTTTGGTGTCACAATATTTGCATCATTACCTGAAAGTGCAGCCGTGTTACTGACGGTGCTAACTTCTGCAGAGCTGGTTTCTACCTCTGATTCATCGGCTGACTGATCATTTTCTATTGAAGTAGCTTCAGATGAAACGGCAACAGATTGGGTATTTGCAGAAGCTTCTAGACTTGGGTGACTAATATCAAGTGGCTCTGCGTGCTCAACAGCTTCTACAGATAACTCTAACAAACGACGTAAAATATCAGATGCACTTTCGCCAATACGTTCTGTTTTGCTAGCAATATAACGATAGAGCTCTTCATCTACCTCAATATATTTCATATTAGTCTTATTCCTTTTGGCTTAAACGAATGCCGCCAAATGCATTGCCTTGTAAAACGTCATACTCTTAATCATTATGATAGTTATAAACAAGTTAAGGGCGGCTAAAGGATCGATTTTGATCGATCTTAATCATGTTCACAGTCTACCCATGTGTGGCAAAACGATAAAGAGCTAATGTCACTTAATCTCTTAAAAATGAGTCGATTTCATCAGTTAATCTTGCTGGTGGATTGATTAATGAACATTTTAGATTTTTTTAATCTGATAACTCACTTGAAATCCAGCTAGGTTTAAAGGCAAAATCACGCCTCATTAATCATCATGTAGAGAAAAGTGAATGCATTACGTTTCGACAGGACAAGGACCAGCAGTGGTATTAATCCACGGCTTATTCGGTAATTTAGACAACCTAAAGAATCTAGCGAATGCATTAGAGCCTCATTATCAAGTTATTCGTGTTGACTTGCCAAACCATGGACAAAGTCAGCACTGGCAACAAATGGATTACCCTCAATTAGCACAAGAATGTGTGAACCTATTGTCTACATTAGCAATACCAGAAGCCCACTTTGTTGGTCACTCGATGGGCGGCAAAGTCGCAATGGCATTGGCGCTACTTCATCCAGAAAAAGTAACCAGTTTGGTGGTCGCTGATATTGCGCCTGTGAGTTACTCACCAAGGCATCAAAAAGTGTTTGCTGGATTAACAAGCTTACCTCTTGATAGCAAAACCACCCGTAAAACGGCTTTAGAACATCTTTTAGCTGCTGACATTGATGTCGGCACTGCGCAGTTTTTACTTAAGAATCTACAACGCACAGATACGGGTTTTGAATGGAAAATGAATCTTGCTGGTCTCATTGAAAATTACCCGCAAATCATTGGCTGGGATATGCCTAACAACAGCTTCAATAAACCTTGTTTTTTCATTAGAGGTGGAGAATCTGAATACGTTACAGCAGAACATACAGACGCTATTATGCAACAGTTTCCAAAGGTGAGTGCTAAAACGATAAACGGTACTGGCCATTGGTTACATGCACAAAAGCCAGAGATTTTTAATCGTTTAGTTGTTGAGTTTATTGACAAGCATTCGGTATAAGTCTTTACGTAAATTTTAATCAATTGAACTAAGCAGATATAGCCCACGTATCATCAATGTGATATATTCCTGCCCTCTTTTTAGCCTTAAAGCAAAACGAATGGTAAAAACATGTTGAATCAATACATGGATCAAATTGAGACCTTAGGTCTAAACTTGTTTTTTGCTTTAATCTTTTTCTTTATAGGCATGGCGATTCACGATGTGCTCAAACAAGGTAAAGTACCTAAGTTTGGTCGTTATATCGTTTGGTTAGTATTATTCCTTGGCTGTGCCGGGTTTGTAGCAAAAGGTATTATTCAGATGACCTGGGAAGGCTCAGGCGTCGGTTAAACAAAACGATGGCAAAAGAATCAACAGACAGAACAACGATTGACCTGTTTGCTTCTGAAAAACGTCGTGGACGTCCAAGAAGCAATCCCTTAAGTCGGGAACAACAGCTAAAAATCAATAAGCGTAATCAGATCCAACGTGATCGCGCTAACGGATTAAAACGAATAGAGTTAAAGGTGTCACAAGTTTTGTATGACGCCTTGAACGAACAAGCATTGGCCAGTAACATCAGCCGTAGCCAGTTAATCGAATTAATCCTGCAACAACAAATCGACAACTGAACCGTTTTTTACAATTAGCAAGACGAACTAGATATTTAAAGGATAGACAATGGCAACTGTAGGTCTTTTTTTCGGTAGTGACACGGGTAACACCGAGGCTGTAGCCAAAATGATCCAGAAAAAACTGGGTAAGCAAATGGTTGATGTTAAAGACATCGCCAAAAGCACCAAGGAGCAAATCGCTGAATTCGATTTACTATTATTCGGTATCCCGACTTGGTATTACGGTGAAGCACAATGTGACTGGGATGATTTCTTTCCAGATCTAGAGCAAGTTGATTTCACAGATAAGCTAGTTGCTATCTTTGGTTGTGGTGACCAAGAAGATTACGCAGAGTACTTCCTGGATGCAATGGGCATGGTTGGTGATATTGTTTCTGCACGTGGTGGTATCATCATTGGTCATTGGCCAACCGACGGTTATGACTTTGAAGCTTCTAAAGGCTTAGTTAATGACAAACATTTCATCGGCTTAGGTATTGATGAAGATCGTCAACCTGAATTAACTGAAGAACGTGTTGATGCATGGGTTAAGCAAATTTACGAAGAAATGTGCTTAGCAGAATTGGAAGACTAATCTCGTCTCAATTCTCCTATTAAAAAGCGGCTTAAGCCGCTTTTTTTGAGTCCGCAACAAACTCATTAGAATAAGTCATAATTTCAACATGATAATCTAGCTAATTAAAGTGATGCCAACGCCGTGAATAAACAAGTTAATTATAATGCTCCTCACTGGGACGTCTTCTGTGCTGTTGTTGATAACTACGGTGATATCGGTGTCACTTGGCGATTAGCAAAACAGTTACATGCAGAATATGGCATTACGATTAACTTATGGGTTGATGATCTCAAAAGTTTCTCACATATTTTACCTAAGCTTGACCCGTTCGCTTCAATTCAATGCTTTTATGGTGTGAATATTTATCAATGGAACCAACCACTAGATATTACTTTTAAACCAGGAGAGCTGTTAATTGAGGCATTTGCCTGTGAACTTCCCTCACAGGTAATTGAAGTAATTGAGAGTCAACATCAAGCGTATAAGCAATCAAACGGTCATGCTATCGCACCGCCAAAGTGGATTAACCTTGAATACTTATCGGCAGAAGATTGGGTAAACGGCTGTCATGGCCTTCCATCTATGCAGCCTAGTGGCATCAAGAAGCATTTCTATTTCCCAGGTTTTACCCGAGAGTCAGGCGGCTTAATATTTGAATCTTCATTATTTGACGAACGGGATCAATGGCAATCAGATGTTTCTAATAAAATGGCCTTGTTTAGCCAACTAAATCTTAAAGGTATCGAGTCATCTGATACGGTAATTAGTGTATTTAGTTACGAATCCACTGCATTAACTCAGTTATGTAAGCATTGGACAAAGGGTACATTTGATCAAACTAGTGATGTTATTACTCCAATTCATGCTTTGATACCCAAAGGTAAAAGTTTATCGAGTCTTGCGTCACTTTTAGATATCCCAATCGACTCTATCAACAGCGGTCAATCATTTACTGTAGACCATTTAACTATTCACGTTTTACCCATGACAGATCAAACTCAGTTTGACCGCCTATTATGGAGCTGTGACCTCAATATCGTACGAGGGGAAGACTCGTTTTTACGTGCTCAATGGGCTGCAAAACCATTTATTTGGCACATATACCCGCAAGAAGATGATTATCATCTAGTAAAATTGCAGGCTTTTGTTAATATCTACATTCAGAAACTTGATGATGACATTGCAACTAATTGGTCTAAAACCAATTTTGCGTTCAATCAACAAGATGCTGATGTCGTTAAACATTGGCAAAAACTAATTTCAGCGCAATTGCCGTTATTGCAGCATGCAAAACAATGGGCAATTGATGCTAAAACAGGTGCAGATCTTGCGTCTCGACTGGTTCAATTCGTTAAAACCAGCTAAGATACTGCACAATTAAAATTACTACCTAAACATATAGGAATAATGCAATGAAAACTGCTCATGAACTCCGTCCTGGAAACGTGATCATGTTAGATGGCAGCCCATGGGTTGTTCAAAAAACTGAAACAACTCGCTCTGGCCGTAACGCTGCTATCGTTAAAATGAAGCTTAAAAACGTACTTTTAGACTCTACTACTGAAACCACCTTTAAAGGTGAAGATAAGATGGAAGACATCATCTTAGAGCGTTTAGACTGTACTTATTCTTACTATGCTGATCCTATGTATGTATTCATGGATGCAGAATATAACCAATACGATGTAGAAGCTGACAACCTAGGTGACGCTGCTGCATATATTGTTGATGGTATGGAAGAACAATGCTCTGTTACTTTCTACGAAGGTAAAGCGATTTCAGTTGAATTACCTGTCACTATCGTACGTGAAGTCACTTACACTGAGCCTGCAGCTCGTGGCGATACTTCTGGTAAAGTAATGAAGCCTGCAACTATCACTGGTGGCGGGACTGTTACTGTTGCTGAATTCGTTAAAATCGGCGATAAAATCGAAATCGATACTCGCACTAACGAATTCAAAAAACGCGTATAATCGCCAGCATAATTGATCATTGTTAATACAGTGATAATTAAGTGGTAATTAAGTGAATCAAAGGCCAGCAATTGCTGGCTTTTTTATTGGGTACATTGAAATTATTAAGACTTTATTCCACTAGCGTCTTTACCTTCCCCAGCCCTCACAAACAAGCAAAAACACTTTAAACTACACATTTACCAGAGTAATACTTCAACAACCTCACTTAACAACCTGCTCGTTAGAATAAAACGCTAAAAATATACTCTCAAAAATTAAATAGTGCTTTTATATCCCTATTAAATTCGTTATTGTTCGCTGACTTAAGTCGTATTTAGTAAGGTTAAGCAAGTATGCGTCCCATTATCAAATCCAATAAACTCGATAGCGTTTGCTACGATATTCGAGGCCCAGTTCACAAAGAAGCGCGTCGACTAGAAGACGAAGGCCATCGTATTTTAAAGTTAAACATTGGCAACCCCGCCCCATTTGGATTTGAAGCACCTGAAGAAATTGTTCGAGATGTCATTTTGAACCTGCCTAGTGCGCAAGGGTATTGTGAATCAAAAGGGTTATTCTCTGCCCGAAAGGCGATTGTTCAGCACTATCAAGCCCATGGTATTCATGGGATCGATATTGAAGACGTTTACATTGGAAATGGCGCATCTGAATTAATTTGTATGGCGTTACAAGGATTACTCAATACCGATGATGAAGTCCTTATTCCATCGCCTGATTATCCGCTCTGGACAGCTGCTGCAAACCTTGCAGGCGGAAAAGCGGTTCATTATCGCTGTGACGAAGAATCTGATTGGTTTCCTGACTTAGATGATATTAAAAGCAAAATCACTTCTAGAACTCGTGGTATTGTGATCATTAATCCTAACAACCCGACAGGCGCTGTTTACAGCAAAGCGTTGTTATTAGAAGTCATTGAGCTATGTCGTCAACATGACATTATTTTATTCGCCGATGAAATTTATGACAAAATCTTATATGACGAAGCCGTTCATACCCATGCAGCGTCCCTGTCAGATGATATTTTAACCGTTACGTTTAATGGCTTATCTAAGGCTTATCGTGCTGCAGGTTTCCGAGTCGGTTGGATGGTACTCAGTGGCAATTTACAATCGGCCAAAAACTATATTGAAGGTTTAGACATGTTGGCTTCAATGCGTTTATGCTCAAACGTGCCCAATCAACATGCAATTCAAACCGCATTAGGTGGATATCAGAGTATTAATGAATTAATCCTACCCAATGGTCGCTTAACGGCGCAGCGTGATGTATGTTATGAAGTATTAAACAGTATTCCTGGTGTTAGTGTTAAAAAGCCTAAAGGAGCGCTCTACGCTTTCCCTAAGCTCGATATGAAGAAATTCAATCTACGAGATGATGAACGCCTAGTACTTGATTTGTTGAAGTCACAAAAAATCTTATTAGTGCAAGGTACCGCTTTTAATTGGCCAGAACCCGATCATGTTCGTGTTGTCTTTCTACCTCATAAAGAAGATTTGCATAAAGCATTATCAGACTTTGGTAATTTCTTGGAAGATTATTCTCAATAAATAAAGCTCACGATGCTTGTACACAAACAAGATAAACATCAAAAGCTTGAAGATTAACTAGCCACTGCTTAAACAGTGGCTTTTTTATGCCTCTGAATAAAGGCTTATAGTAAGGGGCTAAATAGATAAAACACTTGCTCAATGACTCGGCGATACATCGGACGTTTCTGCCATTCATCATGCGATAACCTGTCAGAATTATCCATGTAAGTCTGTAACAACCCCTTTAGCTTTGTGGCAAATTTGATGTCATCTACCGCAAGCGTCAGTTCAAAGTTAAGCCATAAACTGCGCATATCCATATTAACAGTACCAATCAAACAATGTTCGTCATCAATTAACACCGATTTGGTATGCAATAAACCACCATTAAATTGATATATATTGACATTAGCAGCTAACAGCTCACTAAAGAACGAACTGCTGGCCCATTTCACCATTGTCGAGTCATTGCGCCTAGGAATAATAATGTTCACTTCAACTCCACGTAGCGAGGCAGTCACTAACGCATCTAACAATTGTTCACTTGGTACAAAATATGGCGTGGTGATAACAATTTTCTTTTGCGCTTGATACAAACTTTGCAGTAAAACTTGATGAATGACTTCTTCAGGCATACCTGGGCCAGATGGAATGGCCTGTACTAAAGATGACGTATCAGTACATTGTGCTTTGTCTGGGAACGCTGGCAATAAACGTTCGTTAGTTTCAACTTCCCAGTCCCAAGCACTAACGGTATTGATAACAGGAACAACTGGTCCAGTAATCCGAACCATCATATCGATCCACTCACCAACACCATCTCCCTGTTTGAAGTATTTAGGGTCAACTAAATTCATCGAACCTGTATAACCAATATGGTTGTCTATAACCACTATTTTACGGTGAAGTCGCAGGTCCATCCTTCTAAAAAACATCCGTATAGGACTAACAATTAACGCTTGAACAACGTTGATATCAGATTTTTTCATCGCTTTAGGCCATTCAGACTTAAAGAATTGTCTACTGCCAGCGGCATCTAATAATAAGTTAACTTTTACACCTCGATTCGCAGCGCTAATTAACGCCTTAGCAACTTCATCCGCTAATCCACCGGGATGCCAAATATAAAACTCCATATTGATGGTCGTTTTAGCGTGATTAATATCGTTAATTATCGCGTGTAATATTTGCTCGGGCGTGTGCTGTAACTCTAATTCATTTGAAGTGAGTGAAGGAATATTAAGCTGTGAATCGCACAACTTACTGATTGAAGCGGCATAATCACTTTGCTTATCTGGTTGGTGTGAATTATGGCTATATAGCGTACTAAACCACTTCCCATAGGGTTCATACATTGCTTTTGAGCGGCTTGAGCGAGCTTTGCCTAGATGCAATTCGCCAAATAGCATATAGGCAAATACACCGACAAAAGGCAGAAAATAAATGATCAGTAACCAAGAAAAAGATACGCCAATACTGCGACGTTTAATGACAATACGGGTCGCTACGGCGCCTAATATCAGCCAATATAGAAAGACACCAAGGACCGCAATGATTTGAGTTAACTGATCCATTTTTAAAAATGTTATCCTTGGTGCTAGAGAATAGTAGAATGATTAATAGTAAAGTTTGATTGTACTCAATTCTTTATAAATCGTCACAAATGGCATTAATCTTCGTTAATAAATTGCATTCTAGTGACTAAACTTCGCTATTGTGAGGCTCAATTGCAGACAAGAAGTATTCAATATTGGCTGTTATTTACGTTTGTAACGATTTTAGGGATTTATATCGTTGCTATTTGCTATTTTAACGGTAATCCCGAGATCATGATGACGGAATCAAAACCCTATTTTTCTAGCCAATGCCTTTCCCAAGACACCACTTCACCACTCGATAGAAATGGACGGTTGAGTATTGCTGTCTGGAATATATACAAGCAAAAAAAGCAAGATTGGCAACCCGTACTTAAGCAGTTAACAGATCATAATGATCTCGTATTATTACAAGAAGCCAAACTTAATCATACATTTGCCACTTATCTTGAAGAGATTCAGCATCACGTTGTGATGGCTAAAGGCTTTAAGTTATTGAATGTACCTATGGGTGTCATGAACATTTCATCACAGCCAGCCAATCAGGCTTGTGCTTATCAAACCACTGAACCTTTAATACGGTTTGCAAAATCAACGCTTGTCGCATCTTATCCATTATCAACCGGTGAAACGCTTATGGTGGTTAATCTCCATGGAGTCAATTTTGACATTCGATTAAATCGTTTCGAAGCTCAATTTAAACAAGTCATCCACAAAATCAGTTCACACCGTGGGCCTATTATTCTTGCTGGTGATTTTAATACATGGCGTGATGGCAGGCTTAACATCGTAAAGCATCTGACACAGGGAATAAGACTACAAGAAGCGCACTATAGAACTGATTTTAGAAAACGCGTATTTGGCTTGCCATTAGATCATTTATATTATCGTGGGCTTACTTTGGTTGAGGCTAATTCTGATAGAACGACAGCATCAGATCATAACCCGATCAAAACACAATTCATGCTGATGAATGAATAACGGGGCCCCTTAGAGAGCCTAATTAGTATTGTATTTCAATCTGTCACAATGCTGTTCTAGAAGACTTTGAGGCTAATTAAACGTGGCTCATTACAAGTAAAGCGATAAAAATCAGTTTCTCTGTCTTGCCTACCGACAAACACGATCGCAGCCTTTTTATCAGTGCCTTTGACCAGTTGTTGTATGTGTTTTAATCGTTCGTTCAAGTGATTAATGCTTGTTTGGGTCCAACTAGCAATATTAATTTCGATATAATATGGCTTTAGATTTTGCTTTTTACCGTCCACTTCTTGCCACCAGCCAGCCGAAAGTTTTACTGTTATGGTATTTTCTGTAATGGCAGGTTTCTCCCAAGATAATGTGGAATAGAACACTTTATTTTCATCATCTTTGCTTTGAAATCGAAATTTTTGTTTACCCACTGGATTTAAGATTTTTTGGAAAACATCTCGATATTCAGAACCAGTTATTCCTTCAAAGTTAAGCTTTCTATCTCGGTCGTAAGGAAAATTAAAATATTGATCAACTACTGTTTGAAATGAACTCGTCACATAGTTATTTTTCTGACGAACGCCCAAATCCGCTTTAGCAGCCCTTCTAGAATGAGACGTGTCAGCCCCCTTTTCATCTGACACTTCAGGACTTTGTTTTATCGATTTTGCAGCAGTTAGATTAAAACAATTAGGATAAGATAATGGAAAACCTTCTTCAGTAGTAATCCTAGACTTCTTGGCTTGTTCTCTAATTTTAGACACGGTTTTAGCAAAACAATGTGGCTTATGTTCTTTATTCTTACCGGTTTTAAAATAAGGTTTACGTAAGTTAATGGCTTTTTTATAAGAACATGGGATTAATTCAACGCCGCATTCATCGCATATAAAGGTGTGGGATTTAACGTTTTCAAGTAGGTACAAATCTTCATTAGTCATGCGTTTATTTAACTCAACGCAGTGGGCATCATCCATGTCAATACTCTATGATTAGATCAATAAGTCAGAGTAAAACTATCACATCCTAAATTCAACAATATCGACAAATATCATTAAATTAATGAATAAAAACAAGGTAATGTTCTGGCAGTTACTGAATAACTGCAGTAATGTTAACCAACAAAAAGGCTTATTTATAATAACATTTAAGCCTGAGGCTTTTTGAATTCAGCGAGTCACTACTCACTAAGGGGCGAACATGAAACCAAGTACCTTTATGGCATGGATAACACGTATGCCATTATTAGAACGCTGGGCATTGATGCATTGCTTTCAAAAAGAAAATGTATCTGAACATTGTCACCAAGTCGCTGTCATAGCACACCTTTTGGTCGTGATTAAAAACAAACGCTTTGGTGGTCAACTCAATCCAGAAAAAGCCGCTACCATAGCCTTGTATCACGAAGTATCAGAAACCAAATTACAAGATATCAATTCAAACACTAAATACCACAGCCCTGAATTTACTAAAGCATTTAAAAAACTTGAAGATTTAGCTGAAAAAGAATGCTTAGCATCCCTTCCTGACGATCTTAGAGATGAAATGGAACCTTTACTGGTGCAATCAGAGGTCGATCCTGAATATAAGGCCATAGTCAAAGCCGCTGATATATTACAAGCATACGTTAAAACTATGAACGAATTGAGATTTAACAATGATGAATTTCACCATGTTAAAGATAACTTAGATCGTAAACTAAGTGAGATCCAACAGGCTTTACCTGAAGTAAAATGCTTTATAGATATATTTTTAGATAGCTGCACTTCAACACTCGATAAACTAACCCAAGATGATCCCCATCTATAGTTAGTTCAACAATTAAAATCTTTTGTTTAATGAACGACCTAATTGCAAGCACGAAAAGGAAGCGCCATGTCAGATACCATTTCTTTTAATACCGCATCAAATGAAACTCCTTGGCATGCAAGACGATTAGGTGAAGATAAAGCCCGACGCAATGATCATCGCAGCCCTTTTCAACGAGATAGAGCTCGTATATTACATTCCGCAGCATTTAGAAGACTACAAGCTAAAACCCAGGTTCATGGTATTGGTATGAATGACTTTTTTCGTACTCGGTTAACCCATTCATTAGAAGTATCGCAAATAGGCACTGGTATTGCGGCTCAATTAAAACGTAAATACCTACACATAAGCCATTTATTAGATTCAATGAGTTTAATAGAATCATTATGTTTAGCACATGATATTGGCCACCCGCCTTTTGGTCATGGTGGTGAAGTCGCATTAAATTATATGATGCGAAATCACGGAGGATTTGAAGGAAACGGGCAAACATTTCGGATTTTAGCTCGTCTTGAGCCTTACACTGAGTATTGGGGAATGAACCTAACCCGCAGAACGTTACTCGGTATTTTAAAATACCCAGCCCTTTATCATCAGCTTCATATTGATCTCGGACAGCAGGAAATTAAAAACCATCGTCAACTTAAACCTTCCGAGTGGCCGCCAGTAAAAGGCTTATTCGATGATGATAAAGATATCTATGATTGGGTATTATCAGCCCTGTCGACCCAAGACAGAAACCGGTTTGTCAGTTACAAAAACACTGGCGTATCTGTTTACCCTCATCTTAAAACGCAATATAAATCTTTTGACTGTTCCATTATGGAATTAGCTGATGATATTGCTTATGCAGTCCATGATTTAGAAGATGCTATCGTGATGGGTGTTGTGTCACCCAAACAATGGCAACAAGATGTTGCTTCTCATCTATCACTGAGTGAGGATGAATGGCTTAGCAATGAGTTTACTCATATCGCAGAGAAATTGTTTTCACATCAACATCACCTCCGTAAAGATGCCATTGGTACCCTAGTTAATGGATTTGTCACTGCGATTGTCATTGATGAAGATCCCCTGTTTGATGAACCCTTGCTGCGTTTTAATGCCAAACTAGAGCCAGCATTTGCTGATGCCTTAACGACACTGAAAAATTTCGTATTCAAGTTCGTTATTCGAAAACCTGAAATTCAAATGCTCGAATACAAAGGACAACAAATCATTATGGAGTTATTCGAAGCATTTGAATCCGACCCGCAACGTTTATTACCGCTAAATACTCAAGAGCGTTGGCAACATGCCAAGGATAATAATTTGAACGAAATGCGTGTGATTGCCGATTATATTTCGGGAATGACAGATGAATTTGCAGGACGATTACATCAGCAACTGTTCGGTCCAAAGTCAGCGGGTATTTTTGAAATCAGTTTAGAGCGATAACCCGACATATACGGCAGTCGACCTATCAAGTAGCACTGCCGTATCCCCCTTATTAAACCATAATCCCTTTAAGCTAACTTTTAGCGTTATCGCTCGTTATCTATATAATCCTAACTGTGAATCCATAAGTAAATTAGCCTAGTGGCAATCTGCTAATGAACTGAGATTATTCATCAATTTACCTGCTAAGTTAACACTAAAGTGCACTATTCAATGACTGTCATTTTTAGTTCAATAAATCAGCATATGATTAGCAACTGCAACCTTTATTCCTATCTCGTTAACATGTAATAAAATTACACTTAACTTGAATCTGTGGGCTTGATCACGACATAAATGCCTATAAAGAGGTAATTTTATAACAGAGGCACAAATTAAGAATTTGAAAGAGTCGTTAACTAAACTGATTTAGTTAACTATTTTTAAGGGAGTGATTATGACTGTCACCAATTCTGAACAACTTAACCAATTAGTCGATCGTGTTGCCAAGGCTCAAAAAGAATTTGCTAATTTCAGCCAAGAACAAGTCGATAATATATTTAGAGCTGCAGCACTTGCTGCAACTGATGCTCGTATTTCGCTGGCCAAAATGGCAGCAAGTGAAACCGGTATGGGGTTACTTGAAGATAAAGTCATCAAAAATCACTTTGCATCAGAGTACATCTATAACAAGTATAAAGATGATAAAACCTGCGGCATTATCGATGAAGATGTCACATTCGGTACAATAACAATTGCAGAACCTGTCGGTATTATCTGTGGCATAGTCCCCACCACTAACCCAACCTCAACAGCAATTTTTAAAGCGCTAATTAGCCTTAAAACGCGAAATGGGATTATTTTTTCACCCCATCCTCGAGCAAAAGAATCAACCACAACAGCAGCAAGAATTGTACTTGAAGCCGCCATTGAAGCTGGCGCTCCCAAAGATATCATTGGTTGGATTGACGAACCTTCAGTTGCGCTTTCGAATCAGTTAATGACTCATGACAGAATTAATCTAATTTTAGCAACTGGTGGTCCTGGTATGGTAAAAGCGGCTTATTCTTCTGGTAAGCCAGCAATTGGTGTCGGTGCGGGTAACACTCCTATCGTGATTGACGAAACAGCTGACATCAAACGTGCCGTTAGTTCGATTCTCATGTCTAAAACGTTCGATTACGGTGTTGTGTGTGCTTCTGAACAAGCCGTTGTGGTTGTTGATAGTATTTATGATCAAGTCAAAGAGCGTTTTGCTAGCCATGGTGGCTACATGCTATCTAAAAAAGAAACAAAGGCTATGCAAGGTGTCATTCTTAAAAATGGCGGCTTAAACGCAGATATCGTTGGTCAAAGCGCCGCGACGATTGCTGCTATGGCAGATATTACAGTCCCAAGCTGGACCAAGGTATTGATTGGCGAAGTCTCTGACATTTCTGATGCAGAAGCATTCGCCCATGAAAAACTATCGCCATTACTAGGTATGTACCGAGCAGCCGACTTTAACGATGCAATGGATAAAGCTGAAGCATTAGTCACCCTAGGCGGTATAGGCCACACATCAGGTCTATATACCGATCAAGATAGTCAAAGCGATCGAGTTAAAGCGTTTGGTTTTAGAATGAAAACCGCCCGTATCTTAATTAATACTCCAGCCTCTCAAGGTGGAATTGGTGATTTATATAACTTTAAACTCGCACCATCATTAACCTTAGGTTGTGGTTCTTGGGGCGGCAACTCTATCTCAGAAAATGTGGGTCCTAGTCATTTAATTAATAAGAAAACCGTCGCGAAAAGGGCTGAAAATATGTTGTGGCATAAACTTCCATCTTCAATTTATTTCCGCCGTGGCAGTTTACCTATCGCACTTGAAGAACTTGAAACTAAAAAACGAGCCTTGATCGTTACCGACAAGTTCCTGTTCAATAACGGTTATTGCGACGAAACCATCAAGATTTTAAAAGCTCAAGGACTTGAAACTGAAGTATTTTATGAAGTAGAAGCGGATCCGACCTTAGCGATTGTTAAACAAGGTGCAAAGGTCGCTCAAAGCTTTCAACCTGATGTCATAATTGCACTAGGTGGCGGTTCACCAATGGATGCGGCTAAAATCATTTGGGTTTTATATGAGCATCCTGACGTTGATTTTGCAGATTTAGCACTACGCTTTATGGATATCCGTAAGCGTATCTATCAATTCCCTAAACTGGGCGTAAAAGCTCAAATGGTGGCCATCCCAACCACGTCAGGAACAGGCTCTGAAGTGACCCCGTTTGCAGTTGTAACTGATGAAGTATCTGGGATGAAATACCCTATTGCGGATTACCAGTTAACACCCAATATCGCCATTGTCGATCCTAACTTAGTGATGGATATGCCAAAATCATTAACCGCTTTTGGTGGAATTGATGCGGTTACTCACGCATTAGAAGCCTATGTTAGTGTGATGGCAAATGAGTTTAGCGATGGTCAAGCACTACAAGCACTAGATTTACTGGTTGAGTATCTACCAGCAGCTTACGAGCAAGGATCGAATGCACCTGTTGCCAGAGAGAAAGTTCACAATGGCGCCACGATTGCTGGTATTGCATTTGCTAACGCTTTCTTAGGAATTTGCCACTCTCTTGCTCATAAACTTGGCGCTGAATTCCACTTAGCCCACGGTCTTGCAAATGCATTATTAATCAGTAATGTCATTCGCTTTAACGCGACTGACATGCCAACTAAACAAGCCTCCTTCAGCCAATATGATCGTCCAAAAGCCCTGTGTCGTTATGCAACGATTGCAGATCACCTAAAACTTGACGGTGTGGAAAAAGCTAAAACTGATAATGACAAAGTTGAACTACTAATAGCAAAAATTGATGAACTAAAATCGGTTGTCGGTATACCAGGTTCAATTCAAGAAGCAGGTGTTAATGAAGCAGACTTTTTAGCAAAACTCGATGAACTAGCAGAACATGCATTTGATGATCAATGTACTGGTGCTAACCCACGTTATCCTTTGATCAAAGAGTTAAAGCAAATATTACTCGATAGCTTTTATGGTAAGGCGTATCAAGATAGCTAAACATTTCCCCTTTAGTTTTCATTACGCATAAAGAATAACGCTAACAATGTTGAATTTGTTAGCGTTATTTTATATAGCATTTCTATGATTAGATAATTAGCAAAGCAAGCTATTTGCTGAAATCGTTCACATCTGATTTACTAGTTTACAAATTAAACATAAAACGGTAACTCACAAGCGATGCAACGTAGATTGGTTTTAAAGTCATTAATTGCAGGTGGTGCAGTGTTCAGTGCAGCTGGTATAACTTGGTTTTCTATCTCGCCAGAAAACCAACCTCTGACAATCAAGCAGACGATTAACACCTTAAATACACTCCAAATGATTTTAGTCACCCAGAGTGAATCCAATTCCGAGTACATATCATCAGCAGGACAATGGAAATTGGGGCAAATATTTGAACACTGCGCCCAGAGTGTTGAATATTCGATGACAGGTTACCCCGAACATAAATCAGCACTATTTAAAAACACCTTAGGCCATATCGCTTTTTCGGCATTCTCTGCTAAAGGAAAAATGACTCATAGTCTTCATGAAACAATACCAGGAGCACCTCAGCTTTCATTAAATCAAGACGTTAGCTATTATTTATCGGCTTTATCGAGACTAAGAAAATCACTAACCGATTTTGAATCTTACGCTGGAACGTTAATGCCCCACTTTGCTTATGGCGCATTAACAAAAGCAGAATATGAACTCGCCCATGTCATGCACATTAATAATCACCTAAGTGAAATTATCACTCGAACATAAGACGAACTTTGGTACCGTCTACAAGTTTAACTTCATTTCTACTAAGGTTTTTGTAAAGCCTACTTTCTCATAGGCTCGAATTGCTGAATCGTTAGCATCATAAACATCTAGATAAAAATCCAAAACACCTTGTTCCTTGCTCCAGTGAACAAGTTTGTCTATCAGACATTTATTAATGCCTTGGCCTCTGTATTCAGACTCAACAAACATAAAGCCTAAATAACAGTGTTTAGCATGATTCAAAGATATTTTAGACTGTCTGATTTGTGCATAACCTGTTGCGATAATGTCATTTTGTATTTCGCCAACTAAAACACAACTAAGTGGGTCTATCAGTAATGATTCCAAATCATAATAAATAGCGTTTTCGGGTTTAATACTCGAATTATAAGGCCTTTCCGCTTGAACCACCTTCTGTTCTAACTCTCGCAAAATGGCTATATCTGCCGGTGACGCTGTTCTAAAAGTAATATTATCCAATCTTTTTTCTCATCATTTAACCAGTGTCTATTAATTCATTGTGATAAAAGCATTAAGCTCACCGCGTAGCTCTTTTGATAGTCTACGCAATATTAAAAAGTGGGAAACCGATAATGGTTAACTAAGTTAGTTTATCCGATGCTGAACTAGCGAAATCATTTTTTGTGGGCTATCAACACCAATATAAATCTGTTTTGCATCATCAATTTCAGTCTTCAAAACGATGTGGATATTGGGTGCACCACTAAAATTATATCGCTTAACGCCTTTTTGCCTTCTTATTACACTCTGATTAAATTCTATTGTTTTAATATTATCCAACGCAATGGTAAACACGTTAAACACCCCATAGCGTATTTATATCTGGCGATCATCAATCGAGATAGGTCGTCTAGACATGGCTAGATACTCGGCGACAAAGAAAACTAAACTGAGTGCAGTTAACAATGTCACTATATTAGCTGCTAAGGGTGACCAAATAAAATGTAATACTAGGTGCATGAGTGGAATTTCGAATGCAATCATCAATATAAAACCTAGGGAATTAGATTGATTTGCATCTTTTAAATGATAACTAAATTGTTCATCTCCTTCATAAGCACTTGAATGAATCAATCGACTGCAAAAAATAAAGCTCCACACTCTCGTTTCAAAAATAATTAACTTACTGATAGCACTATCACCAATAAAACGTTTGATTGGCTTTTCGATTGCAAAGTCGGGATTAAGCCCCTTGGTTATCGCCTGTTTAATTGCAAATATTACGCAAGCAATAACGCTTAATTCAACGACAATGAAGCCGCATAAAATGAGGTAACGTAGGTTTGTAAGGTAAGGCCATACAACTTGATACTGAATGGGAATAATGTAGCTACCTAAAGCCACCAACAATGCAAAATAACCAATCGATTTTATTAAAGCTATCTTTTTAGATTTAATGCAAATGAAACACAGCAAAGGTAAGGTAACGCCAATATCAATCAACAATAACCATTCACTTTTTGACTGGCCGAAATCATTTAGCCTGGTGTCATAATTAAAAAAATGCCACCAGCTTGCAGCCATCAATATCAGAAATACCAGTGGTAGTTTTTCAATAACGTGTACGCGCTGTAAATTCATGAATGGCCATTTCAATCAGTAAAACTGTCAGTAAATCAATTTATTTACCCTAAACGCTTAAGATACATAAAACAATCTGTAGCCTGTTTCACACCTTCAATTAAATAGTCTTTTTCGTATTGTTCAATAACCTCAAAGCCATTCTCACGAAATAAATTTGCGACATATTTTGACGGGTAAAAATACATATGTACTTTATTTCCTTGGGTTGAGGTTTGAGTTTGTGAATAGAACTTATTTGAGGTCATAAGACTGACAAACAAGATGCTGTTATTGGCCATAAACTGAGGCAAGTCAGCAATAAATTGCTTCAGTTCGCGTTGATTTAAATAAGGAAAACAAAAAGCACAAATAGCAAAGTGATACTTATTAGATACTAACGCAGTAGAGGCATTACGTACCTTACGCATATCCAACACTTCATAATGAAACAATGGATTGTTAGCTGTTGCTAGAGCAACCATTTGTTCAGCAAGATCGAAACCATAGACACAAATATCTATGCTTATTTGTCGAGTCGCTTGCCAAGTTTTACACTGCTGGTGTAAATACAAACTCACATTACCTGGGCCGCAACCTATATCCAATATGAATATGGGCTTTGTATAAGTGACTGAGTCAACATCCGAAACTTGATCAACATCGGGAGATAAAGCCATTTCGAAAATATAGTCGCACAACTTATCAAGACTGTGGCTATATAAACTGCAATCCATGTATTTATCTTGATATTGTTGTGACATTCTATTAAATGTTGCCACACTTTGCGCTGATTTATCCATACGACCTTTATAAGGAATAAAAGAGTAAAACGATGGCTAAGATGCTAACAATTAAACTCTTCCCTAACTCCTAGCTCCTAGCTCCTAACTCCTAACCAAGTGATATCAACCATTTCAATTTTGAAGATTATTTTAATGAATGTGCATTTTAAACATTAGTCTATTTTAGCCAATAAAAAACCACCCGAAGGTGGTTTAATTTAACGAATGCTCACTTAAAGAGAGTAATTAAAGCGCACTAATCGCATCTTTACATAACTGGGTAATTCGGTCCCAATCGCCTTGCTCCATAGCATCAGTTGGTGCTATCCAGCTACCACCAATACAATCAACATTGGGTAAAGCCAAATAGTTTTTGTAACTAGTTGGAGTAATACCGCCTGTTGGGCAAAAACGAATATTTGCCAAAGGACCTGAAAATGCTTTTAACGCACCAACACCACCAGAGGCTTCTGCAGGGAAAAATTTGAAATGAGTGTAACCTAATTCCATTCCAACCATGACTTCAGAAATACTCGCAACACCAGGAATTAAAGGTACAGTGCCTTTCATGGCCGCCTTCAATAACCCTTCTGTTGCACCAGGGGTGATGATGAATTGCGAACCTGCATCAATTGCTTGCTGAAGATGTTGTTCGTTTAAAATTGTACCTGCACCCACAATGGCTTCTGGCACTTCTTTAGCAATTAATTTAATTGCTTCTAAAGCGCACTCTGTGCGTAAAGTTATCTCTAAAACACTGATACCGCCCGCAACTAATGCTTTCGCTAACGGTACTGCATGCTCAATTTTATTGATAACCATTACAGGAACAATCGGACTGCGTTTAAAAATATCTTGTGGCTGTATCGTCCAGTTATTCTCAAGCATTCGTTATTCTTCCTTACAATTAGTATTTTTCATCAATGGCACTGGTACAGCGAGCGCCGGTTTCAGGACCACTTAAATTACTTCGTAAAGCACCAAATAATTCACGTCCCATGCCAAAACTTGAATGATGTAAATCGACTTTAGCAGCTGTCCTCGCGGCTAATGTTGCATCGTCAACTAAAAGTGTTAGTTCACCAGTATCAGAATTAACACGAATTACATCGCCGTTTTCAATTTTTGCAATCATGCCACCGTCTAACGCTTCTGGTGTTAGATGAATAGCGGCAGGCACCTTGCCTGACGCACCTGACATGCGGCCATCAGTCACTAGTGCAACTTTATAGCCTTTATCTTGTAGCGTACCTAAGTAAGGGGTTAACTTATGAAGTTCTGGCATGCCGTTGGCTTTAGGTCCTTGACCTTTAACCACGACAACACAGTCCTTATCTAACTCACCCGCTTTAAAGATAGCGTCTAACTTGTTTTGATCGTCAATAACAACTGCTGGCGCTTCAACAACACGATTAGCAACTGGCACTGCCGATACTTTAATAACAGCTCGTCCGATATTACCTTTGAGCAATGTTAAGCCACCATTTGATTGGAATGGTGTATCAATATGGGTTAATACTTCTTTGTCTAAACTTTCTGTTGGGCCTTCAACCCAAATCAGTTCGCCGTCGACCAATCTAGGCTCTTGGGTATATTTACGTAAACCAAAACCTGCAACTGTATTAACGTCTTCGTGTAACAGGCCGGCATCCAATAGTTCTTTAACCAATAACGCCATACCGCCAGCAGCATGGAAATGGTTAATATCAGCATGGCCATTAGGGTAAACACGAGCAAGTAAAGGCACGTTTGCAGAAAGTTCTGAAAAATCATCCCAATTGACAATGATCCCTGCAGCACGAGCTGCAGCAACAATATGCATGGTTAAGTTGGTAGAGCCACCTGTTGCCAATAGTGCAACGATGCCGTTAACAACTGATTTTTCATTAACGATTTCACCAATTGGGCTGTATTGCGTTCCCATTGAAGTTAAACGACATACCTGTTTAGCTGCCATTGACGTTAATGCATCACGTAAAGGATCGTCTGGGTTAACAAATGACGAGCCAGGTAATTGAAGCCCCATAACTTCGAGCATTAATTGATTTGAATTTGCAGTACCGTAGAAAGTACACGTACCAGCACTGTGGTAAGAGCTAGATTCAGCTTCTAACAATGCTTCTCTATCAACTTTGCCTTGAGCGAAAAGTTGGCGTACTCGCGCTTTTTCTTTATTAGGAATACCCGATTTCATTGGGCCAGCTGGCACAAATAGCATCGGTAAGTGACCAAAACTTAACGCACCGATCAATAAACCCGGCACGATTTTGTCACAGATACCTAATAATAAAGCGCCATCAAACATATTGTGAGATAAGCCTACAGCAGTCGACATCGCAATGACTTCACGGCTAAGTAGACTGAGTTCCATACCAGGTTGACCTTGTGTCACACCGTCACACATCGCAGGTACACCTGCGGCAACTTGAGCAACACTGCCTACTTCCTGACAGGCTTTCTTTAAGAAATTTGGATAATCTTCATATGGCTGATGAGCCGACAGCATGTCATTAAATGCTGTAACAATACCAATGTTAGCTTTAGTAAATTGACGTAATGATTCTTTATCTGCAGGCTGACAAGCAGCAAACCCATGGGCTAAGTTACCGCAGCTTAAAGCACTGCGGTGTACGCCTTTTGCATTTGCATCGTTAAGGGCTTCAAGGTATTTCTTACGTGTATCTTTGCTTCGTTCGATTATTCTATCGGTAACAGCTTGAACTACTGAGTGCATAATTGACTCCTTAAGCGCTATAGAACACATCAACGGGCGTTTTACGCTGCGCTAATACGGCTCTAATAGGCATTTCGTTCACATCGTCATTTTGTAATGCTTGGCGATATACGGATAATTTAGATTCACCAACAAGATGAAGATAAATCTGACGACTGTTTAAGATTGCCCCTTTTGATAATGTGATGCGGGGATGCGGTGCTGTTGTCGGATTGACAGCTGCGCATAACAAATCAGTCGTAAAAGCGTTTTCTAGTTCAGTACTGCATGGGAACCATGAGCATGTATGCCCATCTGTTCCCATACCTAATACCACCACATCGAAAGGCTTTGGAAAGTTAGCTAATGATTCAATGGTCATTTCGCAGCCCTTTTCTGGACTATCGAACATGTTTTTCAAACCACGAAACTTAGCACTAGCAGCACGGTTCTGTAGAAGATGCTCACGGACTAGGCGCTCATTAGAATCTGCTTCTTCAGCATCAACCCAACGTTCGTCAGCTAATGTAATGTAAACATCACTCCAATCGATTGCTTTATTACTAAGTAATTTAAACAGTTTTAACGGTGTGGAACCGCCTGATACTACAAGACTGGCTTTACCACGACTATCAACAGCATCTTGTAGTTGATTAGAAATTTTCTCTGCTAATTTAGCTTCTAAATCAGCAGGAGTATCAAATGATTTAAATACAGATTCTTTAATCATGACTCATTCCTTATTCGTCCCAAGAGCGGCCGTCTTTAGTGATCAGTGCAACTGAAGCAACTGGGCCCCAAGTCCCTGCTGGATAAGGCTTAGGTTTTTCACCGCCTTTTTCCCAAGAGTTCATGATGCCATCAACCCATGTCCACGCTTCTTCAACTTCATCACGACGAACAAATAAGGCTTGATTACCTATCATGGCTTCAAGTAACAAACGCTCATAAGCATCAGCAATACGTTCATTTTTGAAAGTATCGGTAAAACTTAAATCAAGTTTAGTAGTTTGAATGCGCTGCTTCTCTTCAAGACCAGGCACTTTATTCATCATTTGGATCTCTACACCCTCATGAGGCTGCAGACGAATGGTTAATTTATTTGGTGGCAGGTTGCGCATACTGTCACGGTATAGATTCAATGGTGGGTTTTTAAAATAAACCACAATTTCTGAACTCTTGAACGGCATACGTTTACCGCTGCGCAAGTAAAATGGCACCCCAGCCCAACGCCAGTTATCAATATCAACACGCAGTGCGACAAACGTTTCAGTATTAGACTTAACATTAGCGCCCTCTTCTTCAAGGTAACCAGGAACAGGGCTGCCTTTTAAGAAACCTGCGGTATATTGACCACGTACGGTATTTTCAAAAACATTGTATGGCGTAATTGGACGAAGAGATTTAAGTACTTTTACTTTTTCATCACGGATGCTGTCAGCATCAAGATTGACAGGCGGATCCATTGCAACCAGTGTCAGCACTTGTAATAAATGGTTTTGAATCATGTCACGCATTTGACCAGCAGTATCAAAGTAGCCCCAACGCCCTTCGATGCCCACTTCTTCAGCAACTGTAATTTGTACATGATCAATTGTTCGATTATCCCACTTTGACGCAAATAGCGAGTTAGCAAATCGAAGTGCAATTAGGTTTTGAACGGTTTCTTTACCAAGATAATGGTCAATACGATAAACTTGGTTTTCGTTGAAGTATTCAGAAACTTTGTCGTTAATGACTTTTGATGATGCTAAACACGTACCGATTGGTTTTTCTAAAACGATACGAGTGTCAGGATGGATGAGGTTTTGTTCATTTAAACAGCGACAGATATCGCCAAAAATAGAAGGAGGCGTTGCGAAGTAACTAACCATGACACGTTTTGTTGGTTCTAATAGGTCATGGAATGCTTTGTAACCTTCAGCTTCTGTAAAATTAGTCCCTATATAATGACAACGCCCAATAAAGCGTTCTAAGGTCTCTTCACATAATTCATCTTTTACAAAGGTATTTAATGCTTTTTGTACTAACGCGATAAATTCTTCTTGAGTGAAGGCATCTTTTGCAACGCCAATCACTTTAGTGTCTGTATCTAACAGGTTAGCTTTATCTAGTTGATAAAGCGAAGGCAACAATTTACGTCTCGCGAGATCGCCCTTTGTACCAAAAAGCACAAAATCGCAAGCTTTAGCCCCTGAAGTTGAGTTACTCATTGCTCTACATACTCCTTTATTTTGTGTGATTCACCTTACGAAATTTAAGTATCCGACGATTTAAACCACACTTTTGTTGTAATATAACAACAGAATTAGTTTTGTGCATCTATAATTTGAAAATAATCCTTTGTTTTGTATCTAGCATTATTAACATAAAACCTGATAGTATTTTGGTGATTAAATTACTTTACTATCTTAGTCTAGTTACAAAACAACGATGAAAAGTGACTACATTTTGTTTTTAGAGGGATAAAAATTACTTCATTTCCTCTCAAATTGTAATTTATGATATAAAATTACATCATCCATTTTAGCGGACAATTGCTTATGAATACCCTTGAAAAGGTGCAAAAGAGCCTGACACAGTTTAGTAAGTCAGAGCGTAAAGTGGCAGAAGTTATTTTAGCTTCTCCTCAAACAGCTATCCACTCAAGTATCGCTACCCTTGCCAAAATGGCTGACGTCAGTGAGCCGACCGTAAACCGCTTTTGCCGACGACTGGATACTAAAGGGTTCCCTGATTTTAAATTACATCTTGCTCAAAGTCTTGCTAATGGTACGCCATACGTAAGTCGACATGTAGAAGAAGATGACTCACCTGAGTCGTACACAACAAAAATCTTTGAGTCTTCAATGGCATCCCTTGATACCGCACGTCAAAGCCTTGATGTGGTTGCTGTCAACAAAGCCGTCGATATTCTCACTCAAGCAAAAACAATCTCGTTCTTTGGTCTTGGTGCCTCATCATCTGTTGCACATGACGCTCAAAATAAATTCTTTCGTTTTAACGTCCCAGTAATTTGTTTTGATGATGTTCTCATGCAACGTATGAGCTGCATTGGTTGTAATGAAGGTGATGTTGTTGTGTTGATATCCCATACAGGCCGTACTAAATCATTGATTGAAATTGCACGTATCGCACGTGAAAATGGTGCTGCAGTGATTGGGATTACAGCACGTAATTCCCCACTGTCCCATGAATGTACGTTGCCTGTAACCATGGAAGTACCAGAAGATACCGATATGTACCTGCCAATGGCATCTCGTCTAGCTCAGTTGGTCACTATCGATGTTCTCGCAACTGGATTTACCCTAAGACGTGGACCTCGATTCCGTGACAATTTGAAGCGAGTTAAGGAAGTATTGAAAGAATCACGAGTTAATAAAGATCTTACTATCTAAATATTTCTGTTGAATGACACTTCCAAAAGGCCGAACAGTCTTCACTGTTTGGCCTTTATTTTCTGTAAATATCGAATCTGTCACAAAAATAAAACATTAAAAATGACCTTTTTGTTCGTAACTTTCCTACAAAATACTAAAATCTCTGTTAATATAGTTTCATATTTGTACCGAATTCTTTTTCTTAATATTAACGGAGTATCTTATGTTCCGCAGAACTAAAATCGTTACAACACTTGGTCCAGCAACAGATCGTGATGACAACCTACGTAAAATCATCGCAGCCGGCGCAAATGTTGTACGTCTTAACTTCTCACATGGCTCACCAGAAGATCATTTAAAACGTGCTACAGACGCTCGTAACATCGCTAAAGAGTTAGGTGTTCATGTTGCAGTTCTTGGTGACTTACAAGGCCCGAAAATCCGCGTTTCTACATTTAAAGATAACAAAAAAATTCAATTGAATTTAGGTGATACCTTTATCTTAGATGCTGATTTAGCAAAAGGCGAAGGTGACGAAAAGCAAGTCGGCATTGATTACAAAGAATTACCAAAAGATGTCACCATTGGTGATATTTTGATGCTGGATGACGGTCGCGTTCAACTTAAAGTTGAATCAGTCGAAGGTAACAAGGTATTTACCTCTGTTACTGTGGCCGGTCCCCTTTCAAATAATAAAGGCATCAACAAACAAGGTGGCGGCTTAACAGCCCCTGCACTAACTGATAAAGATAAAGCTGATATTTTAACTGCAGCTCAAATTCAAGTTGATTACTTAGCTGTATCTTTCCCACGTACAGGTGCTGATTTAGATTATGCTCGTAAATTAGCAGAAGAAGCTGGCAGTTTTGCATTGATCGTTTCAAAAGTTGAACGTGCTGAGGCGGTAGGCACAGACGAAGCAATGGATGACGTTATCAAAGCATCTGATGCTGTAATGGTTGCACGTGGTGACTTAGGTGTTGAAATCGGTGATGCTGCCCTTGTTGCTGTTCAAAAGAAACTAATTAAACGTTCTCGTCAGTTGAACAAAGTGGTTATCACTGCAACTCAAATGATGGAATCTATGATTTCAAGTCCAATGCCAACACGTGCAGAAGTCATGGACGTTGCTAATGCTGTTTTAGATGGTACTGATGCAGTTATGTTATCAGCAGAAACTGCAGCAGGTGATTTCCCAGAAGAAACAGTACTCGCAATGGGTAATGTTTGTGCTGGCGCAGAAAAACACCCTTCAGTGATGTCTTCTAAGCATAGACTAGACCAGAAGTTCAACTCTATCGAAGAGACGATTGCACTTTCAACTATGTATGCAGCAAACCACCTTGAAGGTGTTAAAGCGATTATTAGTTTAACGGAATCTGGTGAGACAACTAAGTTGATGTCGCGCATTAGTTCTTCTTTACCTATCTTTGCTCTGTCTCGTCACGAAAAGACATTAGCTAAATTAGCTTTGTTCCGTGGTGTATTGCCCGTTAAATTTGATTCAACAGCTGTACCTGCTGATGCATTAGCATCTGAAGCGTTAAAAGCAGTCGCTAAAGCGGGTTACTTAAAATCAGGTGATATGGTATTGATGACTAAAGGCGATGCGATGGAAACTGTCGGTGGCACCAATACATGTAAAGTGCTGGTTGTTGCATAATTCTGGCATCGAAAATATGAGTTAAGTTGGTCTGTTATAAAATTAACTCAGCAAATAAAAGTATAAAAAAACCACCTCAATGAGGTGGTTTTTTATTTGTGCTTAAATCGTTTTTTAGCAGGCTAGTTTCATTAGCACGCTATAGACTTTCAAAGTCATCAACATTGATTGCAGCTAAACGTTTGGTATCCGCATCAACAAGTTGAGCATGCTCTTCATCATTGATAACCCCTTTCTCTAATGCTTGAGCAAATAACGTTAATGCAGGCAGTTTAGGCGTTAACTCTCCGGCCTTTTGCGCTTTCTTTAATCGTTTAAATAACTGCTTGCAAGCGTATTTAGCTAAAAATGCTTGTTCGACTTCTGCTATGCCGCTCTTATCACCTTCAAATTCTGCACATAAGAAAGTAATTCGATCACGAGCAGGAGAAGGTTGTAAGAAGTTATCAGCTAACACTGTCGCTTGCTTATCCGTTGGCGCATTAAAATGATTGCCTAATGGGAATATCACTAGCTTTAATAAAATGCCCACAAACTTACTTGGGAAGTTACGGATAGCTTGTTGCAATGCTTCAGCAGCTAAATGGAGGCGCTGTGTCATCACATAATGAACAATCGGCAAATCATCTTGTTGACGACCATTATCTTCAAATTGCTTTAACGTCGCTGACGCTAAATACAACTGACTTAATACATCGCCCATTCGTGCAGAAATCATTTCTTTACGTTTCAGATCGCCACCCATGATCAACATAGATAAATCAGTCATGATAGCTAAACCAGAAGATAAACGGCTCATATCACGGTAATACTGCTGTGTTGTACCACTCACTGGCGCTGAATTCGTTTTACTTGCTGTTAGCGCATTAAAAAACGCCATAAAGCCATTACGAGCAGCATAGCCCATATGTCCCATGAGTAAAGCATCAAATCGGTTGATAGCTGCTTTTTGATCTTCCATTGCTGCTGTTTCCATTTCAGCGAGCACATATGGATGACAACGGGTTGCACCTTGACCAAATATCATTAACGAACGCGTTAAAATATTTGCCCCTTCAACCGTAATTGAGATGGGACTTGCCATATATGCATGACCAAGATAGTTTTTAGTACCCAGCTGGATCCCTTTACCTGATTGAATGTCCATTGCATCTTCAACTACATCACGACCTAACTCAGTCATATGATATTTAGCAATTGCTGTAACAACCGAAGGTTTAACTTTTAAATCAATTCCTGTCGTAGTCAAACAACGTGCAGCTTCCAGTTGATATGTATTGGCAATAATACGTGCTAAAGCTTCTTGTACACCTTCAAACTTACCAATTGGCATGCCAAATTGTTGTCTTACAAAACTATAAGCTGTAGTCGTCTTAGTGGCCATATGACCAGAAGCGGTCGCCAGCGCAGGCAATGAAATACCACGCCCAGCTGATAAACACTCAACAAGCATTCGCCAGCCCTTACCTGCAAATTGTGGCCCACCAATAATCCAATCAAGCGGAATAAACACATCTTCGCCACTTGTCGTTCCGTTCATAAATGCCATCATTAACGGGTTATGACGACGACCAATTTCTACACCTTGGTGATCAGTCGGAATTAACGCACAAGTTATACCTAAGTTAACTGTATCACCAAGTAACCCATCAGGATCGCGCATTTGGAATGCTAAACCAAGCACTGTCGCTACAGGTGCTAGTGTGATGTATCGTTTATTCCAAGTTAGGCTTAACCCGAGTGTTTCTTCACCATTAAACTCACGGCGACAAACAATACCAGTATCAGGAATAGCACCAGCATCCGAACCAGCCTCAGGACCCGTTAATGCAAAACAAGGTAACTCTTCACCTTTAGCAAGCGCTGGTAACCAACGTTCTTTTTGCTCTTGAGTGCCATAATGCGTTAGTAATTCACCTGGGCCTAATGAGTTTGGCACCATAACGGTTACGGCAGCACTAATACTGCGCGTGGCAATTTTACTGACAATGGTCGAATTGGCGTATGCAGAAAACTCTCGACCACCAAACTTTTTAGGAATGATAAGTGCAAAGAAGCCTTCTTTCTTAAAGTAATCCCATAATTCAGGAGGTAAATCTTTACGGTTATTAACAATGTCATGATCATCAATCATGGTGAGCGCTGTCATGACTTGATTGTCGATAAAGTCTTGCTCATCTGCCGTTAATTGAGGTTTGCCATAATTGTGAAGCATATTCCAATCAGGTTTACCGCGGAATAACTCTCCTTCCCACCAAACATCTCCAGCTTCCATGGCTTCTTTCTCTGTACTGGACAGAGGGGGTAACACTTTTTTAAAGAAGCTAAATACAGGTCGCGTGATAAAACGCATGCGTAAATTTCGAACACCAAATAGCACTAGCAGTGCTATTAATACGAGTATGAGGACAGTCATGTTAATCCCTTATTCCTTTCCTAAAATCGGTACAGATACACCAGCTGCCATATATGGAATAACCTTACGAATAATCGCTTCAGTATCATTATGTTCACCGTAGTCAGCCTCTGCGATTTCATTTAATGCATCAGCTGATGCCATAGTGAAAACGATGGTGCCTAAGGTAAAGTGTAGTCGCCAAAACATCTCAGCAGGCGGAATATGTGGCGCACTAGCTGAAACGGCTTTAACAAACACTTGTAAGTATTCACCGTAATGCGTAGTGATAAACCATCTTAAATGGCCTTGGCTTTCTATATATCCACGACCCAGTAATTGAAGAAAGATGGTTGTACCACCTTGCCTAACTTGATTTAATTCTAACAGCGGCTTTATTAGTGATGAAAAAATTTCATTCAAATTCGCCAGCTCTGGATTCTTAAAAAGTCTTTTAATTTCAGATGCTGCGCTAGGCATAAACACATCTAAATACCGTGCTAAAACAGCGCGAATTAACTCTTTCTTTGAACCAAAATGATAGTTCACAGAGGCCAAATTTACTTCAGCTTTGCTGGTAATTAGCCTCAAAGATGTTTCAGAAAAACCTCTTTCTGCAAAAAGTTTTTCAGCAGCATCGAGAATTCTTGTTTTTGTATCAGTTCTGCTTGCCATTCCGTGACCCAATTCAATTTAAAACACCCGTTTAAATTAAACACTGAGCGCACACTTGTCAATGTTAAATCAGATTATATGTTCAAGCTTACGCCGTCTTTAGTACTCTTCTGGCACTGTTTATTAACTAAAATGCAATATTTACCCTAATTATGTAAACTGTCGACGACAATAAAAATAAGGAAACCTGTAAGATGAACCAGCCTTTTAAACAGCCGTCTAAAATTGCAATCGTCATTTCAGTCGTATTGGGATTAACAGCATGCCAGCAAGCTGAAGAAGAAATCATTACATCAACCGTAAAAGTCACTCAACAATCAGCAAGTATTTCAACGGAATCTGCTATTGCATTTATAAATGAAGCAGAAGCTGAATTAGCTCAATTATCCGTTGAAGGTGCTCGAACCGAATGGGTTTACAGTAATTTTATTACTGAAGATACTGCAGCGATGTCGGCAGCGATTGGTGAAAAGCTGACATCACGATCAGTATACTTTGCTACAGAAGCAGCTAAGTATGCCGATGTAAAACTTGATCCAATCAATGCGCGTAAACTTCACATCCTTCGCAGTAGCTTAGTACTACCAGCCCCATTAGATCCTGCTAAAAATGCAGAGCTTGCGCAAATTAGTTCAGAATTAAATGGCTTATATGGTAAAGGTAAATATTGTTTCGCTGATGGTCGTTGCATGACTCAGCCAGAGCTGTCAGCGTTGATGGCAGACTCTAAAGATCCTGCAATTTTATTAGAAGCATGGCAAGGCTGGCGTGAAATTGCCAAACCAATGCGACCTTTATTCAAACGCGAGGTTGAGCTCGCTAATGAAGGCGCACGCGATCTCGGTTTTACAGACCTCTCAGAGCTTTGGCGTAGCCAATATGATATGAAACCTGATGATTTTTCAAATGAACTAGATAGGTTATGGGGAGATATTAAACCACTTTATGATTCACTACATTGTTATGTACGTGGTGAGTTAAACGAACAATATGGCGATAATATTGTACCGAATCAAGGGCCTATCCCAGCGCATTTATTAGGTAATATGTGGGCTCAGCAATGGGGCACAATATATGATTCTGTTGCGCCACAAGATGCAGATCCTGGCTATGATGTCACCGCATTGCTAGCAGAGAATCAATATGATGAAATTAAGATGGTCAAACAAGCTGAAGGCTTCTTTTCTTCACTAGGTTTTAGTCCATTGCCTGATACCTTCTGGACTCGGTCGATGTTTGTTCAACCAAAAGACCGTGATGTCGTTTGCCACGCTTCTGCTTGGGATTTAGATAACGAAGATGATATCCGCATTAAAATGTGTATTCAAAAAACAGCAGAAGACTTTACAGTCATTCACCATGAACTGGGTCATAACTATTATCAACGTGCCTACAAAAACCAACCACATTTGTTTAAAGGCTCTGCTAATGATGGCTTTCATGAAGCAATTGGTGACACTATCGCCCTCTCCATTACACCCAGTTATTTAAAACAAATTGGCTTACTAAAACAAGTACCTGACGAATCGAAAGATATAGGTTTATTACTCAAACAAGCATTAGACAAAATCGCTTTCATGCCTTTTGGTTTAATGATTGACCAATGGCGCTGGAAAGTGTTCAACGGTGATATTTCACCAGAGCAATATAACCAAGCATGGTGGGAGCTGCGTGAAAAGTACCAAGGTGTAGCTGCACCAATAGCACGGACTGAGGCCGACTTTGACCCTGGCGCCAAATATCATGTACCTGGTAATGTGCCATATACACGTTATTTTTTAGCTCACGTATTACAGTTCCAATTCCATCAATCATTATGTGAAATAGCGGGTAACGAAGGACCAGTTCACCGTTGTAGTATTTACGGTAATAAAGATGCGGGTCATAAGTTAAATGAAATGCTAGAAGCTGGATTAAGCCAACCTTGGCCTGAAGCACTTAATATCGTGACAGGCACTAAAGCAATGGATGCAAACGCAGTTTTAGACTATTTTGCGCCATTACATGTATGGCTCGACAAACAAAACCAATCTAAAAATCGTCAATGTGGCTGGTAATGTACCGACTCAAAATACGTTAAAATCAATAGCAATATAAAGATAAATATAAAGCACCTGAGGGTGCTTTATATTTTGGCTTCAATCATCGCAATTCTCAGTTAATGTATACCCCATCAAGATTCAACATTAAACCAACAGAACAAAAACATCCCTAAAACACAAAGCGCCAAGTGCTTTAACGACAATATTCTGACACGTGTCAATTTGCACTAATGCGTGATCGAGATCACATAAAAACCCATTCTCAACCCTGTCGTTTATGATAATTTTACGCGGTACACAAAGTGAATGGAGTTACTTGTACACGTCATTATGACAAGTGTAATAAAAGCCAGAAGTCACATTAAGTACCAATACGGCTTTCCGTTTTATCTACGCTTATCAAGTATTAAAACCTTCTATATTTTGAGTATAACGATACAGATTCATTTCTGTTTTGTCGTTTGATATTGCTAATGAAAAAAAGAAACTACGTAAAATTAAGAAATGGCCGTGCTAAGCGGATCCGTAAAGGTTCAACCCTTAATTATAGTAATCATAAGAGTAGTATTCATTTATTGTTTATTACCATCGCTATTTTATATTTTGTGCTGAATTAGTGATAACTAAAATAACGTTAACATGATAACGAGATTAACAAATTCACTAAAGTACACTTACATTTCTAACTAGGTTCTTTAGCATCTCTAGAATGAAAAGCAGTCATTTTCTGCAAAGATCACAAATCTAACCCAAACAAGGTTATTAGCATGCTTGAAAGTGACAAAGTCTAGCGTCACTGCTTGTGTGAATTACACTTGTTGTTGTTTGTTAGCCTAGGTGTAGCATGAAAAAAAGTCATTACCAAAAATTAAGAAATGAACGTTCAAAACGATTAAATAATGAAGAAACGCCAAGAGAAACGAATCCTAAAATGATAGTGGCTGTTATTGTACTCCTTGCCATCCTAGCTTTCTTACTCGTTTAACTTGCAAGCATCTTTTTAAGAATTGTTTTATAACGGTGTTTGATAAGGGCTTTATTAAAAGCCCTTGTGAATATGTCATATTCCAACAATATACAAGCGTTACCGAAAGCCACTGCCTTTTCTATTCGTTTCTCCTGATACAATGCGTTGCTCATCAGACTTAACCAACATCACAAACAATGCACCAGTTCCGCCTTGTTCACGGGTCGCACTGTGAAATGCTTGCACTTGATCAAACTGCATCAACCAATCGTTGACCGCAGATTTCATGAGCGCTGGATAGGGTTTATTATTCACTCCTTTACCATGAATGATTAATAAATTTCGTTCGCCTCTTTCATGTGCTTGAATAATCGTTTCAACAAGCAACTCTCTGGCTTGAATCAATCGATAGGCATGCAAATCTAACACTGTTTGCTTTTTGTATTTGCCTAAACGCAAATGGCGAAACACTTCTTCTTGGACACCATTTCGTTTGTAACTCATTATCTCGTCAGGCGCTATTGGAGTTAATAACCTTGGTTCAATGGGTAATTTCGCCAAATACTCATTTTGCATTGCTGCTTTACGTCTTGCTCGATGTGCATCCGTATCGAGTTGTTGTGATGAGACAAATACCTTGTCATTAGTGGTCAACGGTTTAACGTCGCCCATTTCAGCTAAAAATAATGCTGTATCATCAACGCTCATAATCAACTCCTACACACTTTGTAAAGATTACTTACTGTTGCTAATTAATAGAATAATTTATAGTGTCATGCATTATCAAAATCTGCACCTGAAATTATTCATTAGCCAGAGTAAAGAGTAAAAAATCTTGATGACTTATATCAAATTGTTGTTTTGTTGTTCTTTTATGCTTCTCAGCATCAATGCCTTAGCAGGAAAAACACCTGAAACAACTTTGTCAGACAACGACATCATTAATAATAATTATAAAACCTTCCACACAGGTTTCGAGAATCTAGATCTAGATTTTATTAATAAAATATACACGGATGATGCCACATATATATCTGAGGTGTTAGATCAAGAAATCGTCATCGGTAAACAAAATATCCTCGACCTCTATACGGTATTTTTCAAGAAAATAGCTAAAAAAGATGCTCATATCGAAGTTGATTTTAGAGTGATTAACCGTGAATTAACTGAATCAAGTGCCACAGATGTTGGTTACTACCTTGTGAGGTTTCATCCTCGTAAAGAAACTGGCGATCCTACAAGTGTTTTCTCTGGTAAGTTTGTTTTAGTATCACGAAAGACAGCGAAAGATCAGTGGCAATTTATTGTTGATTCAAACACTAAAACAGATCCTAAGTACTATTTTACCGCCAAGCCTGTTTCAAACTTATATTACGGCAGACAATTCAACCAAGCCCCCAAACCAGACATCATGATTGAAACTGAATCAGAACAAAATACGCAGCAGCCGATAGATTCGACAGATGCCCATAATCATTAAAGCGACCTGTAATGAATACTCGTTTAATCAATACTCAAACTGCTAAGACTCAGATGGCCAATACAAGGTGCCCTTGCGGTCGAAATCAACACTATTCTGAGTGCTGTGAGCCTTATCACTTAAACGTAAATACAGCAGCTGACGTAGAGACATTAATGCGCTCACGTTACTGCGCTTTTGTATTACAAGAATTTCAATATTTACTCAATACCCATCACCCTGATTTTCTGAACGGGCTTAGCATTGCGTTACTGGCTGAAAATGCGTCATCAACAACTTGGCTGGGATTAACTGTCGATGAGGCTAATCAAACCGCTAACCATGGCACTGTCACGTTTAAAGCATGGTTCTTACATGATGGTGTTATTGATGCCATTTTTGAAGCATCACAATTTGAGCGTGTAGGTGGACAATGGTTTTATACTACTGGCGAGCAAAAACAAGCTAAATTACCAAAACGTAATGAAACGTGTATCTGCCACAGCGGCAAAAAGTTTAAAACCTGTTGTTTAAAGAAAATAAGTTAGTTTGCAAACTGAATGAATTAGTTGAAAAGTGAATGAGTCAGATAACACCTAGGTTGTCGTTTCAAACACTCACCTATTTCCACACTTGGATATGCATCATCACCGTAAGCATTTTCGCTTTATAAATATCGCTTCATAAAAGCACTGTGATTATAAAGATTTAATTTAAGAGGTTTGATTTAACTGATTTAACTTACTTAACCAGTTAGGTCAAAATAATCAGACTTAACTAATTTGGTTTGGTGGCTGTTATGAATGAACAGTTATGAATGAGCAGTTATGAATGAGCAGTTATGAGTAGAGAGTGTCGAGGTTAATGTACCGTTTCATTTTGCTCAGAAATGAACCGAGAGAATTCATTTTCTCTTATAGCGGGACTGTATAAATAGCCTTGAGCGTGATTACAAAGACTATCTTCTAAAAACAACTCTTGTTCTTTTGTCTCTACCCCTTCAGCCGTCAATGAAATATTTAATGCTTTCGCCATCGCGATAATCGCACTTACAATTTCTCTGCTTTGATGACTGGTCGTTAAATCTGAAATAAATGAACGGTCGATTTTTAATTTGCTGATTGGGAACTGTTTTAAATATCGCATTGAACTGTAACCCGTACCAAAATCATCAATGGCCAACCCTACCCCTAAATCAGCCAACTCTTGACACAAACAAGTCGCATGACGCACATCACCCATTAATTCAGTTTCGGTAATTTCTAATATCAAGCTTTGTGGCTTTAAACGGTAGCGAGTCACTAAATTCCAAACTTGCTCAAATAAATTCCCGCTAAAGAATTGTCTTGCCGCTACGTTAACATGCATAACAATATCGACATTTTTACGCTGCCATAAGTTAAGTTGTTTACAAGCAGCTTCTAATACCCAATCTCCGATGGCATTGATCATGCCCGTTTGTTCGGCAATATCAATGAATGCGCCTGGGTAGAGCACTCCTTTCTTAGGGTGATGCCAACGTATTAAGGCTTCTGCGCCAATGAACTTATGGTTCTTTAAATCCATTAAAGGTTGGTAATAAAGCTCGAACTGACGTCCACGTATTGCTGTTTGTAAGTCACGTTCAATTTCTGCATTATTTTTAAAGGTCGCTAATAAATCATCATTAAAAATTTGATAATTCATCATAGCTTTCTTTTTCGCATATTGAAGCGCAATATCAGCGCAAGAAAGCGGTGAAAACTCTCCAACAACAGGCGCAATATCAACCACAGCAATCGCGGCTTTCGGGTCAACTTTTTCTCTTCCGATCACAGATGGAACACTAAGCTTTTGATATAGCTTAACAATCGTTTCTTCTAAAATGTCACTTGAATGTATCGCTGGTAAAATCAACGCAAACTCATCGCTGCCTACTCGGGCAACATCAATTGCACCGTTACTTTCAGCAAAATGCTTGAGTCTTCTTGCCACTTCAGTGAGCAACGAATCCCCTTGCTCATGACCACTTGTGTCATTGAAACGCTTAAAGCCCATTAAATCGATTAGTATCAGAACACCTTCAGACGTGACGTCGAGCTGTTGAGTAAAATGTAGTCGATTGTGTAAACCCGTTAACGTGCAGTTCCATGCGAGCTTTTCAAGTTCATCTTTATGACGTCGCTGTTCTGAAACATCTAAACACGACACCAATGCGTAATAGTTGCCTTGCTCGGTAACGAAACGACTTGCTTGATATTGTACCCAATAATTTGTGCCGTCGATTCGTTGTAGTTCGGTTTCGCCTTGAACGGTTTTACCGGCTATCAATTCTTGTGTTAATTCATTAGCAAGCTCACGCTTACCTCTAAAGAAGTCCAAGGTAATGAGTTCATTGTTTTGCACAACGTCACGAGACAGCCCTGTCATTTTTTCATGTGCAGGGTTGATATACTCGATAATTTGATTCTTTAAGTTAACCAACATCAACACATGTTTGGCTTGCTCTGTTGCACTATGGAACAAGGTTAAACGTTCGTCTTTGTCATAAGCGTAACGGGTGGCAAGTGTCAGTGCTAATTGGTCTGCAAATTGACAAGCAAATTCAATCGACTGTTTTGGCAGTTCAATTTGGTGATCAAATTCAATGCACAGTAGTCCTTCAATATGACCATTGATTCGAATTGCGACATCTAAATTTGATTGGATTCCAGACTGGAGATAATACTCAGAAAAGCAAGTAAGGCGTTTATCTGTAGGAGAAATATTACTGACAATGTGTCGATAACGTCGGATTTCATCAAAATACAGTTCTGATGCAAAGTGCTTATGACGGAATTTCTTGGTGACTTCAACCATAGATGTATTGGGAGAGGCGCAAGCAACGACTTTTTGCTCAAGTGCTTTATTTCGTAGCGAAATAACTGATACACAAGTCGCATTAAAGTATTTCAATAACAATTTACAGGCAAGTTCAGAGGTCGCAGTAAAGTCGCCCTTTTCTTTTGCTTTTGAGTTAACAATTAACTCTAATAAATGTTGTTGCTCATTTTGCTTCATTATTGTTCCCAAAAAGACAGCATAACAGTCGGGTCACCTCATTCTTTGGAGGCTTTTTCCAGCTAAAATAAGGGATGACTTGATAAAAATCAACATCCCTCATGTACCAAAGCAAATGTAAAATGGCCTTGGCGCTTATGACATATGTCTAAGCATAAAGTAGTAATGTAACGATGGTTACACTCACTGAATTAAATTGCAAGTTGTTAGCGCAAAAATCATTATATATTTGATATATTTTAGCTATTTACAAGCCATTCTCTAATTGAAAGATCATTTTTTCAGCAGTGAATTCAAAATCTATAATGACAGTAATATCTGCTTCCGTTTGCTCGCTATTAACCTTAACTGAGTCAAAACGAGTTTTTGCTTTAGTAATGATACCTTCTGCTTCTTCGACAACGGCATCGCCAGTAATTTTCAAAATAAGGCGTGTATCTTGCTCGTCAATTACAGTGCCGATATCGACAAATGATCCACAATCATTACAGCTATCACTTACCTGAACTTCTTGCTGGGTAATTGTTTTAATCATAATTAGTCACCTATCACAATGATAAAGAAAGCGTCAGCTTAACGTAAAAACTGAGATTAATTTTATAACTAGTTCACACTATTAGTGATTACTGTTATTTCATTCTGACTCGGGTGGTTATTTCTCGATACTCTATATAGTGCTATGCAACTGCATACAGCTGACTAGCAATTGTTTCGCTGATTTTTCGCTGTACTGATAACTGATCTAAAAAGTGCATTTTATCTAACTCAGATACTTCAGGTAGTTTTTGCTGATACTTTAATTTTGTTAATACATCACAGTTTGCTAGTGTTATTTGCATGCCATCATCGAACTCACCACGAGTCACTATGGCCTCTGGATGTAATGCTTGAGTCAACTGAAATTGAGATGAGCCGCTTTGATGAAATGCACTAGCATTATCTATTGCTTGTTGTTTCGATAAATCACAAACCAATTGTTGCTGCTTGGGTAAGTCAAAGGCTTTATACAGCTTTTGATTATCATCGAGTTCTTTATCAAGCTGAAATTGAGACATATCTCTAGCGTCTGCCGATAGCATTGATAATAGTAAGCCAAATTCGCCGCGGCGGTCATGTTCAATCGCGTCATTTAAGCGACGACCTAACTGCAGTTCATTGACTAAAGGAAACTCGATTTGCATATAAAAACATCATTAATTACTAGGATTGATATTTTATCGACCACTTAAACAAATACTTGAGAGTTATTTTCGATTTTGGCTTTACTTATATTTAATTCGTGACTATCATTGCCGCCGCAATTGAGGAGGGGTTCCCGAGTGGCCAAAGGGATCAGACTGTAAATCTGACGGCTCAGCCTTCGAAGGTTCGAATCCTTCTCCCTCCACCATTTGCACCAATGATAAATATACCGTTTCGTGGAGGGGTTCCCGAGTGGCCAAAGGGATCAGACTGTAAATCTGACGGCTCAGCCTTCGAAGGTTCGAATCCTTCTCCCTCCACCATTTATCGGTTTATTGATTATTAAAAAATATTGTTGTGGCCAACAATACTGCAAGACAAGTAAGAAAATGTGGAGGGGTTCCCGAGTGGCCAAAGGGATCAGACTGTAAATCTGACGGCTCAGCCTTCGAAGGTTCGAATCCTTCTCCCTCCACCACTTCTTATCTTGTATATCTCGCTTCAAATATCTCCCATTATCTCTCTATTCAAGACTATTCTCTTTAAAGCAGTAAATATGTCGAATAAACTTTATGTATACCCGTTTGATGCGCCAATTAATGTTATTTAATCGATAAAGTGATCTGTATACCTTTTAGCATTGCCACTTTGAGTCTATGATGATTTTTTATTTGTTCATCGGGATCTCATCATGTCAAAGCAATGGGTAAATCAAGCAATCGCCAAAATTGAAGCAGATTTTCAGCGAAGTGCCGATACTCACCTTATCAAACTCGATTTACCGCAGCTCTCCGGTATTGATATATACCTTAAAGACGAGAGTACCCATCCTACAGGCAGTTTAAAACATCGTTTAGCACGTTCACTCTTTTTATATGCGCTTTCAAACGGGTGGGTAAACGAGAACACCACCATAATCGAATCTTCATCAGGCAGCACCGCCGTGTCCGAAGCCTATTTTTCAAGATTATTAGGCTTACCATTTATTGCCGTTATGCCTTCTTCAACTGCAAAAACCAAGATTGAACAAATTGAGTTTTATGGTGGTCAGTGCCACTTTGTCGATCACAGCAGTAAAATTTATGCTGAATCTCAAAAGTTAGCCACTGAGCTTAATGGCCATTATATGGACCAGTTTACTTATGCAGAGCGAGCAACCGACTGGCGTGGCAATAATAATATTGCTGACTCTATTTTTAACCAAATGCTGAAAGAGCCGCACCCTACTCCCGCTTGGATAGTCATGAGTCCTGGCACTGGCGGTACATCTGCAACCATTGGCCGTTACTTAAATTACCAACAATTACCAACACAGTTATGTGTGGTCGACCCTGAGAATTCGGTTTTTTACGATTATTACCACAAAAGAGATCTCACCATTACGTGTGAAAACGGCAGTAAAATTGAAGGGATTGGTAGACCAAGAGTCGAACCTTCTTTTATCGCTGGGGTTGTGGACGATATGAAAAAAATACCTGATGCAGCGTCATTAGCAACAATGAATTGGCTAGCCAAACTGATTGGACGCAAAGTAGGTCCATCAACAGGAACTAACCTTTATGGCATTCTTCAGCTAGCTTGTGAAATGAAACAGCGCAATCAGCAAGGCTCGTTAGTCACCTTATTATGTGACTCTGGGGATCGGTATTTAGACACCTATTACGACCCTGAGTGGATAAGTAAAAACATTGGCGATACTGCATTTTATGACCAGCAACTTACACAATTTAATCATAGTGGTTCGTTAAAACCTTAAGCAATTAGCCTCACCAATAAAAAACCGCTCAATGAGCGGTTTTTTAATCAATCAATATCTAAATATTTATGCGTTTGAATCGAAAGGCGCCAATTTCTAGCAATACATGTTTTCATCGCAAGTTCAGTCGCTCTGGTTTTTTGACTAATTGGCTGTAAACACACCACTTTATCTTGCGTATCAATATTTGCTAATAAGTCATCTAATTCATCAATGTGCTTTTGTGTTGCTATGGGATGCTTAATCTCATTCGCGCGTGTTAACGCCTGCTCAAGCACCTCATATCCGCCTTTCATGTTTACCTTAGGTGAAACCGTCACAAAGACCTTGTCGTGGCATAGCACTTCAAAAGTGCCACTGGTTTCAATCTGCACAGCATAACCTGCAGCAATAAACTCACTGGTTAAATCAGTGACATTGTACATACATGGCTCGCCGCCAGTCAGTACAATGTGCTTTGCGGTATATCCTTTGGCTTGAAAAGCTTGAATTAAACTACTGGCATCATGCTCAGCCCAACGTCCAATAGTGCCATCAACTTGAATGACATCAGCTTGGTTTACCTTGTTTTGAGCTAACACTTCCCAGGTCTGCTGAGTATCACACCAAGCACAACCCACTGGACAGCCTTGTAAACGGACAAAAATGGCAGGTACTCCGGTAAAGCTACCTTCACCTTGAATTGTTTCAAATACTTCGTTTACAGGATAATTCATTTGCAAGCCTTATTAATTTCAAGGGCGCATTTATAGATGATTTTGTTTCTAGCTGCAAGTTTTTGCCAACTTTATGCTGGATAAGATAAAATGTACTTTTGTTATTAATAAACAGACAAACATGTACATAGTAATGATGACTTTCGTCCATTACCTTATATTTGTCTTTCCGGTGATTTTAATGTCCAAAGCAATTGTAGTTTTTTCAGGTGGTCAAGATTCCACCACATGCCTTATTCAAGCCTTGACTCAATACGATGAAGTCCATGCCATTACCTTTGACTATGGTCAACGCCATAGAGAAGAAATCGACATTGCGCAAGCCCTTGCTAAAAAGCTTAAAGTAGCAAGCCATAAAGTCATGGATGTCAGTTTATTAAATGAATTAGCCATTTCTTCATTAACACGAGATGCGATTCCGGTTTCACATGAATTAATGGACAATGGCCTACCTAGTACCTTCGTTCCTGGTCGCAATATATTATTTCTAACATTAGCTGGGATTTATGCCTATCAATTAGGCTGCGATGCAATCATCACTGGGGTATGTGAAACCGATTTTTCAGGTTATCCAGATTGCAGAAATGATTTTGTCAAATCAATGCAACAAGCATTAGAGCTTGGTATGGACAAACCGCTCAATATTGTTACGCCCCTTATGTGGCTGAATAAAGCTGAAACATGGGCATTGGCCGATAAGTACCACTCACTCACTCTCGTTAAAGATGACACCTTAACCTGTTATAACGGCATTAAAGGCAGTGGTTGTGGAGATTGCCCAGCTTGTTTATTGAGACAAAGAGGTTTAGAGGATTACCTTAACAATCGTCAAAGCGTTATGGCTGATTTAGATCGTAAGTCAGCGCGTTAAAACGAGTGTCACTTTATCAAATCATTTACCAACAAATCGCTAGGTGATTTGAAACGTCAGCCATAAACCTCTATGCCTGACTGTGTTTAACAGCATTTAGTTAAGCAAAGTGTTAACGATTCACTATAATAAACAATATTATAAGGTAAAACGGACTTTAAATATGGCAAGAAGAAGTCGTAACAGTGCAAGTGCTTATTACTTTGCAATTTTGGTCAGTATTACATGCTGTGTATTCTTTGTTTTGTCGATGAATCCACTGGGAACAATTGATGTCGATAACCTATTAAGTTATCGCTACGATAACATCGCTCAAGGTGAGTACTGGCGCATCATCACAGGTAATTTGTTACACACAAACTTGTGGCACTTATTAATGAACCTTGCAGGCTTTTGGGTTATTTTATTTTTACATGAATCTCATTACAAAGGCCATATAAGTCAGTTTGCTTCGTTGTTTATCAGTTTGTGTGTATTAGAAGGATTAGGTCTTTACTGGTTTTTTCCAGAGCTTAAAGGTTATGTCGGACTCAGCGGGTTATTACATGGCCTATTTACCTTTGGTGCCCTATTAGATATACGTAAAGGCTATAATTCAGGTTATTTATTATTGCTAGGTGTGTTTGCCAAAGTGGGATACGAAATGTACTTTGGTGCCAGCGAAAGTGTCAGCGCTATTATCAATGCACGAGTCGCAACCGAATCTCATTTTATTGGCGTTCTCGGTGGGTTATTTTGTGGCTTTATCTGGCTGCCATTAACGCGTTTTTTTAAACACCAAAAATTACAAAACCAATAAAAAAAGGAGCAATTGCTCCTTTTTTCTTTTCTAAGATGATTAGTCTCGGCGCATATAAGCCAACATCATCAACAAAATCAATACTGCAATAAGGCCCAGTGGTAACCAAGTATTGATTTGCAAAACGGTGTCGACATTGGAACCAGTATGAATACCTGTTGAGTTGATAAAGCGCTCTATTTTACTTAACCCTAGGTAATCACTCCAAATACTAATCAACCCCAATATTTGGATACAGGATATGATGAACAATATTTGATTTTGGCGACGATTAGATTGCTCTGCTTTACGAGCGTAAGCACGTTCTAAATAGTCTTTAAAAAAACTAACGTAAGTTTTAGCATGCTCTAGGCTGCTTTCGACATTCCATTTAGACTCAATTTTTTGATAAACATCTTCGTTATCTGACTCAATTGCTAATTTGAAATTTTCGTTATTCATTCGTAGCAACTCAATCTTATTAATATATTCATCAATAACATTACGTTTTGAGTTAAGGGTTTTCTTCGAGTCATTTGCAAGAATATGACTATTTAATTTATCTAAGACACGGCTATAAAAACTGACGTAATACCAAGTTGATTGAATATGATGCTGAATCGGCGCAAATCGGTAATATCGTCCTATATCTAACGTCATAATCGTATGAAAACGACTGAAAAAGGCATAATGCACACAATCATTATCGATAATTGTCGTATTATTACCCTTAACACGCTCAGCTTTGGCATTACAGGCTAGAAACTGCTGCTTCATTTGTTTATCTTGCGGGCTAGCTTCGACAAAGAAAGTGAAATTTCCTGAATTATTACCGATATAAGCTAATGGTCTGTGGCTACTTTTTAACGGAATATGGCTAATAGCCTGAATTCTTTTACACACTTCTAAACGTACTGCATTACCCCATTGGCTGAGTGCGCTAGTGTCATGTTCTTTTACTAATAAATTTCTCAGATTATTATAAAAATCAGCGCCTTGATTTTCTGCGAGTTCATCTGCTGTCAGCTCTGTTGATAACAGTTCAGCTGTTTTGTCATCAGGTAAGTTTAAGTGTATTTCGACTACCAAAACAAAGTTAAAAAATCGTTGATCGAAAACCAATTCATAGGTTGTATTTTCAAGATCAAGATACTCACTGATGTCATGCAAACCATTTACATGAAAGTCAGTAGACTGTAGATCTTGCTTTAATAAAAGATTTGAAACCTTGCTTTCTTCACTGCGATAAATACATTTAAAATTTGATAAATCACGATGTAATGCGTTGAATTGTTTAAGCCATTCAATTTTGAAATGGTTTCTGTCAAATGTCCCAATTAACTTGCCAATACGGCTTTTCTTACTGATGAGCTGTTCGTATTGCTCTGAATCAACCTCAATAGGCTGTACACACATAACGCGAATTTTCGGCATAACGATTTCTTATTATTATAAAAATTGTTTTTCTGGGTTAGTTAGATAGTCGTCAGAAAGTTGCTCTTTGCGATAATCAATCGTTAGTTCTTCACCAACTTGAATCTCTTTGATAGCCACTAGACGCATTGGGTGATACCTGATTTCAGTATTCGGCGTTCTTGAGTGGTTAATATAACTGTATTTAGTTCTGAAATTTCTAACTAACAAGGTTTCATTATTGAGGTAATTACATTCCATGAAAATGTAATTCGAATAAGGGGCAATGTCTTTTGCCATAAGCGACTCGATTTTTTCATAGTCTGCAATTGATACCACTTGGCCATCAAATAAATAAAGTATTTGCTCATCTTTAATGGCATCTGTAGCAAACAAACCAAACCCATGTAATTCACTTGAGTGAATCATGGTCTTTGCGATCGTATCGAGCGTTGCTTTGCGGACAAAATCTAAATCTTGTGTCTTATCAATTTGTTGAGAATTCGACATACCAAACCCAAAGTAATGAACAAAATAGTAAAATATTAAGTAATTACTTTAACTTATCATTGCTAGGTTGAAAATAAATAAACAGCTGAAAATGTCACAGAATGTGCAAATTGATTACATTTATCTTGTTCGATATATGGATTATTACATCGCTTTAACGCCTTTTAGTCATCATTTTGAGAGCTTAAATAGATTGAAGGACGCCAAACTTGCATTAAAATTTCTGGGTTTTCTATTGGGAGGAAACCAAACTGAGCATACAATCCGTGAGCATCACGTGTCGCTAGCATCATTCTTCGTAAACCAACAATTTCAGGATGAGTCATGATGTCATGGATTAACCATTTGCTTAATCCTTTACCTCGATGTTGCTCAAGAATAAACACGTCAGCTAGATAGGCAAAAGAGGCTTTATCAGTAATAAGGCGGGCAAAACCAACTTGTTGATCATCCACGGTATACACAGCAAAACATAATGAATTAGCAATGGCTTTGGTCAGCACTTCAATTGGGATATCTTTCGCCCAGTAAGAATTGGAAATATACCCATAGACGACATTTATATCGATTTTAGTTTTATCCGTATCGATATAATACCCCTCTATCGGTTGTGCAGACTCAAACTTATTATGTTGATTCACTGTCGCTCCCTACTGTGCGATTTACTGTATGTGCTTATAGACTTCTTATTACTGATGCTTCATGTTGATTTTTTAAATGGGCCGCTTACTCATGTTGTTGGTAGTGCAGTTTGGTATATGCCAGTAACGCCTGATCGTCTAATCGACTTGATTCGCTTAGTCCAGCAAGCACTCCCTTTTGATCGGCCAGAGAACGATGCTGGCCTAATTTATTTTTGCCTTCAATTGAATCGATTTTTACTTTAAAGCCCACTATCGCTTTGGCTAGCTTCAATTTATAGTCAGGCGGTATAAAACCATCATGACCATGGGTTTCACTACTCAGTAAACTGGGTTCATATTTCGCAATAGTGTCGTTAAGTATAGACAAGGTTGTTTCATCGTCTGTCAATGTGACAGTCCCTTTTACATGTACAGCCGCATAATTCCATGTGGGTACAGCGGGACTGCTCTCATACCATGTTGGCGAGATATAGCCATGTGGGCCTGAAAAAACAGTTAAAACTGACTGCCCATCGGCTATCTTCCAGTGCTGATTAGCTCGAGCCATATGGCCATAGAGTGTGCCCAATTCACCTTCATCTAGTTTAAGTAATAAGGGTAAATGGGACGCAGTTAGATCCGCAGTTGTGATGACAGCAAAACCATAATCAGCAACAAACTTATGGAGGGATGTTAAATCATTAATTCTTAGATTTTTTGGAATATACAAAACAAATCCTTGTTTTAGTTGATGTCATTTTAAGTATTCATCAATAATCTATTTCGGCTAGATATCGTTTAAGTCGCTGCTGTAAAGAGTTAATAGCTTGTGGGTGATTCAGGTAATCTTCAATATCCATCAGCCTCCAATACTGGCCTTCATTTCCGAACCTAATCTTATCAAGCTGTTCATTATCAATATGAGCTACAAAAAAATAAGCGTTACCATTACCAGTTTGATTAATGTCGATTTGTTTATATACCAAACACGCTTTAGTTAAAACAAGTGAAAACTCTTCATTCAATTCACGAAGCACACACTCTTCAGCTGTTTCGTTCCCCTCACGCCCACCACCTGGAAAGTCCCAACAATTGGGATAAGGAATGGTTGCAAGGTTATCTCTTAAATACACAACCAACTGACGGCCTGAAATTAACGCCATTTTACAACCCGTAAACTTTTCAGTGTTCTTGTCATTCATTAGGCTGAACTCCAGATAATAAAAAACCAGTGACAAGCACTGGTTTTAACATCATTAGCCACAACAGATAAGTCGCGTCGACTTCATGTGGTCACATTATTACGCTATCACAATAAAACCTATCACGGTGATGCTTGCCGCAATCAAAGTGTATGGCAACTGAGTGATGGCATGGCTGACTAAGTTACACCCTGCACCTTGCGCTGCTAACACTGTAGAATCACTGTAAAAGCAAGCTTGACTCCCAAAGGATGATGCAGAAAGTAATGCACCGATCACTAACGGAATGTCCGCGCCTACTGCTTGAGCAAGCGGCATAACAATGGGAATCGATACGGCAAAAATCCCCCAGCTTGACCCCGTAGCAAAGGCTAATAATGCCATTGCAACAAACACGACTGCAGGTAAAAACTGTGCTGTCATGTAGGGACTTAAGCTCTCAATTACATATTGAGGTAACAGCAACTTATCGCATACATCTTTAAAAATAAATGCTGCTATCACTGTCCCAATTGCGGGTAACATGCTTTTAAAGCCATCAATCATTTGCTCCATCATTTCAGCAAAAGGCATTAAACGCTGCACAGCATAATAAGGGATCGTAATTGTCATGGTCGCTAACAAACCAAGCCACACATCAATCTCAAAATATACGGTAAAACCAACAAGCATCATAATCGGCACAAGGAAATTATGTAATTTTCCTTGATGATCAGCCGTTTTAAATTCATCTTCCATCGCCTTAACGGCATAGTCATTACTGGTTTGAATATCAGCTGACTCATCAACCGGTATCCCAATACCTTGCTTTGCTTTTAACTCAGCCTTTTTCATCGGACCAATAAGCGGCATCACCCCTAAAATGACTAAAGGAACCATAATCACAGCAACCCATGCATAAAGCATATATGGAATGGCTTGCATATAAACTGAGATTGCTTGCCCAGGTTCTGCTATACCGTTATCAACAAGTAAGCCGCCAAAAAACACAGCCCACGTCGATAAAGGGACGAGAACACAAATAGGTGCGGCTGTGGAATCGACAACATACGCCAACATTTCACGAGAAATACGAAATTTATCCGTCACTCGCTTCATGGTTTCACCCACAGTTAATGCATTAAGATAGTCATCAATAAAAATGGCAACACCTAAAACAAATGTCATCATTAATGATGATTTAGGGCCTTTAGCTACCTTCAGTGCATTTTTTCCAAATGCGAATGCCCCGCCCGTTCGAACGAGTAAAGCGATTAGCGCACCAAACGTGCCACATACTAAGATTAACCAACCAATGGTTTCATCAGCCATGACACTTAACGATATTTCCGAAAAATTATTTAATGCTTCAACAGGATCAAGCATTAACAAACCCACAACAGCACCTATTACTAACGCTAAAATAGGTCTTCTTAATACAATTGCTAATATCAAAACAACCACTGGCGGGATCAAACTGATCGCTGATGGCTCTGTCATGATTTTTTTCCTTGTTGGTAATGTAAGTCAAAAATGGAGATGCAAAATAATGTCGTTATGTCACTGAGTCAACATAATTTATACAATAATAGAAAATAAAATAAGAATTTTTGACAGAGAAATCAAATTAGATTCATTCAAGTAAACACCTCGACTGAAATGACGACATAAAAAAACTGAGTTATGGTAAAACCGACGAATAACTCAGTTTGTTTTAATAAATTCCCGCCATATCCTTAGCCAGTAAAATTCACTGAAAATTGGCCTATCCCTTGGTAATTAATGTTAACAGGGCTATTCATCGCTACTTTTACAACACCACAATAGGAACCTGTAATAATAACTTGCCCAGCTCTCAATGAAATTCCTCTTGCTGTTAAGTGATTAACAAGCCAATAAAGTGGGTTCTGAGGTAACTCACATGGATGAACACCTGCAAAGACTTGCTCAGTTTTTTCTTGGCTAATATTAATGTCAATTTTTGCAGCTTTATAAGCAATAGGTTTGTCAATAACTGGGCCTAAATACAAGCCTTGATTACTTAAGCCATCGGCTAAGCGTTCAAAATGATTGGCATCGTAGTCTTTAGAAAATCGTGGTTCAATTAATTCTAATGCTAAGCGTGTTTCCCCTACTGCATCATCGATTTCAGCATTACTGTATGTTTGACCTGCAGATAAATCATTTGCTAATACAAATGCAATTTCAGGTTCGATTAGGGCATAACCTTTTATTGATTTTATTGAACAATCTTGCTGCTCTGTGGCTAATTGGCATAATAATGGCGCAACGATCACATTCCCGTTTTGTTGTGGAATTAAGCATTTCCACCCAATGTGCTCACTGGAGGTTTGAGCCATCATGATTTGTTGAATAACAAACGCATCATCAAGTGTCTTAGGCGCATTGTTTCGTAAATCAGAAACAGGTATAGCTTGTTGTCGCTGCTTTAATAAATGCGTTGCGGCATCTAATTGAGATTGACTGTATTCTTGGTTGTCCGCGTTCATGTGCAAATCTTGATGTTCTTGCACATCGCCCTGCTTTGTTTGATTAAACTCGCTCACAATAATTCCTTTAATAACATCAATTGATTTTTAACTGATTGAGCAACACGTTGCCTTGATTTTTTATTAAACAAATTTAAACATATGATGTTTCTATAAACAATGTAAATATATTCACTAAGTTTTTAGTCAGCACAAAAAAAGCCCAACTATTGTTGGGCTTATGTTTTACAACTTAACAATGATTGCTAGTAAGAGAAACTTATTTCATTAACTGCGTCAGTCGTGCTTTAGCATCACTTAATAGTGTTTCAGTTAACGATTGCGCTAACTTACCATTACGGTCTTTAATGGCATCAAAGACTTCTTGGTGAAATGGAATAGAGCTTTTATTTTCTGCATCATTTTGGTTGGTGACTCGAATACTGACCAAAAGTGATGAAAAAATCACACACTCCATAGAAATAAATAATTCATTATGAGATGCACGTAGAATTGCACCATGATAGTGGGCATCGGCAACAACGAAGCGATCAACATCATTGGTTGAAGAAGCCATCTCTTCAAGGGCTGCGGCTATTGCTTGAATATCTTCATCGGTCGCATTCATGGCCGCTAGCGATGCAGCTTTGGGCTCAAATGCGAGTCGAAACTCCATCAACTGAGTTAGGAACTCTGGATTCAGTGGTGCTGAAAGGTGCCAAGCCAGTACGTCATCGTCAAGTAAAGCCCAATGATTTCTCGCTTTAACTTTCGTACCAATACCACGGCGAACATCTAATAAGCCTTTACCTACTAGAATTTTAACGGCATCACGCACTACAACACGGCTAACTTTGAAGCGCTCAGCTAGCTTGTTTTCGTCATCAATTAACGTCCCAGGAGTATAGGTGCCGGCAACAATTCTACGACCCAGTTCTTTCGCCACTTGAACAGGTAAACTCGGTGACATCGAATTTGTTCGTCTTAAATCGTAGTATGTTAATTCACTCATGTAATTATATTGTCCATAAAAATAACTACATACTATTTATCTGATTTTAGGACAATAGACAACCGCCAGAGACGATTAATTGCTGTTTTGAGTCAAAGAAAGTCGAATACTGGCATCATTCAGCAATTTTTCAGTGAGCTTTTCTGCTTTATCACCATCTTTAGCAGCAATAGCTTCATAAACTTCTCGATGAAAAGGCACCGACGCCCCATTTTCACGAGGATCTTTATTCGTGACTTTAATACTCACTAATAACGCAGAGTAAATCACTCCTTCCATTGACGCTAAAAAGCCATTGTTAGCGGCTTTCATCACTGACTTATGAAACAGTGAATCGGCAATGATAAAATCTTCTGCGGTATTATTAGCTTGAGCCATTCTCTCAACAGCTGATTCGATGTCGGCTAAATCTTCTGCAGTAGCACGCTCAGAAGCCCACCTAGCCGCTTTTGGCTCAAAAGCCAATCGCACATCCATCAATTGTTTTAAAAAGCTAAGATTTGGTGGCGCAGATAAATGCCATGCAAGAATATCGTCATCCAGCATATTCCATTTATCTCTAGATTGAACACGAGTACCAATTCCACGTCGAACTTCTAACAGTCCTTTACTTACGAGGATTTTAACTGCGTCACGAACAACAACTCGGCTAACTTGATAACGGGCAGCTAATGCATTTTCATCATCAATTAGACTATGGGCTTCAAAAGCGCCTGACACAATTCTGCGTCCAAGCTCTTTCGCGACTTGCACCGATAGACTTGGAGACATTCCTTGGGTGCATTTTAAATCGTAATATATTAATTCACTCATAAGTCCTATAGAAACATAGTATGTTTGCAGTGTCAATTGAAAACAATCAACACCTTAGTCTTTATTCTATATTTTTAGCCATTTGTTATAGGTCATAAAAATTAATAGCGGTTAAGTAGCATAAAAAACTAAAAAAAATGCAGCCTTACGGCTGCTAAAGATACAGAAGTGAAATAGGAAACTAACAAGGTAATATAAAAAGGTAATGAATTTAGCAATTTATCACTTAATGGATGTTAACAGCGGCTTGATACCCCTCAACATAAGACAATGCATTTTGCTTCGTTTGCGCAACTGACATGCCTGCTTTGTATAACCCGCTACCTAAACCAAAACCACTGGCTCCAGCATCTAAAAACGCTTTCATTGTACTTGGGGATACGCCACCTACTGGTAAAATCGGCATCTCTTTCGGTAGCACAACTGACATCGCTTTTAATCCTTTAGGACCAACTGTATCAGCAGGAAATAACTTTAATGAATCTGCACCTGCATTAATTGCGGCGTAAGCTTCAGTCGGATTTAAGAAACCTGGAACGCTATATAAAGACAGCTTTTTACTGTATTGAATAATGTCGATATCTGCATGAGGCGATATAATAATTCTCCCCCCCGCCTCTTTGACTAAATCAACCTGCTCCTTTGATACTACCGTCCCTGCACCTATTACAACGGAATCACCATACTTTTCACTCAAGCGTTTGATGCTTTCATAAGGATTAGGAGAATTCAGTGGCACTTCAATTACACGATATCCTGCTGCTACAAGTACATCAGCTATAGCGATCACTTCTTCAGGAGTCACGCCACGTAAAATTGCCACTAAAGGTAATTCTTTTAATGCATCTGTTAATGAAATAGTCATTATCCTTTGTCCTTTGATGTTACAAGTTTTGCTTGTTTTGCGATATTTAACATGCCAACGGCAGACGCTTTCGAACTACTAACCGTCGTTGATAAATACCCCAATTCTTTTAATGCTTCGCTGTATAAATAATTAAGTTGTGAACCACCAATAAGATAAACATGTTCAAGATTAGGCGATGATGTCAGTACTGCATTGAGTTCTGCCCCAATGAGTACACCAGAAATATAACTTGTGACATCTGATTCAGCTAAGCGCTGTTCTAACCTTAATGTTCTGGCGCTAAATAAATGATGTAATAATCCACCTTCACGTTGACTGGTATGAACGCCTTGCAAGAAGCTCGCAATATCAAAAGCCATTTCGTTATTGGTGTTGGCTAGACCTTTACCTAAAATGCTATGTTCGACAATCAGGTTATAAACCTCACCAGTCATATGCGTAGATAAATCATCAATTAATGCGTCACCCGCATCACTTTTTGCCATTCTGATCCACTTTGAGTGTGTACCAGGTAAACAAAACACGAGTTTTTCAAGTTGTGCGTTATTTAATAAGCCTAACTCTTGCTCCAATAAAGCCACTGCGCCAAATGCCTGTACTTCTTCACCGCGCATGACATCGGGTTGTAAATTACTCGTTTGGCACTTTACTCCTGGCACAATGTGAATATTAAGTTGCGCTTGATTATTCACTTTATGTAACTGTTCAGCCGCTTGCATGGCATCCGCTGGACAGCTGATATAACCTGCATCACTCCAGCCTTGCGCACTGCCAACCATTCCGGCCATCAGTATTGGCAAGCGTTTTTTGGTATTTGAACTGTTTTCATTTTTGCCTTGATCATTTATCCAAGGACTTATCTGTTGTAATAAGGTTGATTCGAATTGCTCTTTGTCTAAATTAAGCATGCCTTTTGCTGCGCTTACTTCAGATAATATTTGACCCCATTGATCCAATAAGAAGGATCTAAAGTTACTACTTCCCCAGTCAACCGCGATTAGCACAGGTTGAGACGATGATTTTTCTATCATGAGAATGTTCTCGATATGCTATTAAGAGACTTCGTAATGCTTAATAAAGTCAGGATCTGGCTCGACTCCGATCCCTGGACCTTGAGGTAAAGCAACACTTCCTTGATTTTCTTTAACTTGTTTAAGAATGTTTAATGGCTCTTTTAACAAGTCTTCACGAAATCTATTTGGCGTTGTGTCATATTCGAGCATAGGTTGAACTGGATGGGCTGCACCAGGTAAATCGGGTAATGCAGCCAAAAGGTGTAAGTTTGTGCCTACCGCAATGGCAGAGCCCCAAACATGGTTAATCACTGGAATAAAATGTGCGTGCGCCATTGCGAGCACTTTTTGATACTCAGTAATGCCACCGAGTGCACAGACTTCTGGCTGTAATAAGTCTACGCAGCGATTTTCAATGAGATCTCTAAAGCCCCAACGAGTAAACTCAGCTTCGCCACCAGCAATAGTCATATCTAAGGCTTCACATAAATCGCGATACCCTTGTTTATCTTCTGGTGCGACAGGTTCTTCAAACCAATAAACGCCGAGGTTTTGTAACTCACGTCCTAGTGGAATCGCTTCTCTTGCGGTGTAAGCATGATTAGCATCAACCATTAAACGCATGTCATCGCCAATGCCTTTTCGTACCGCTTCGACTAATTTAATATCGCGCTCAGGGCTTAATCCAATTTTCATCTTGGTTGCGTTAAAGCCCATCGCTTTTATTCTTGCACTTTCATCAGTAAATCGAGCTTCCAGATCATCGTAGCGCTGTAACATCATCCCATAACCATAAGCAGGGATACGTTCTCTAAACGCACCGCCAAGTAGCTTATAAACAGGTTGATTGTGGAATTTTCCTGCAATGTCCCACAAGGCAATATCGACACCTGATAAGGATTGGATTGGCATCCCTTTCTGACCATGATCTCGCATCAAGTTATAGACTTTGTGCCAAATCACTTCTCTGTCTAATGGATCCATCCCCAAGATCATTGGTTGGATAACTTTCTCGACTATGGTTTTGTTTGCAAAAGCGATCCCGCCGCCACCAAAACATTCACCCCAACCTGTAATCCCAGCATCCGTTATAACTTCAACAAGGTGGGTTGTTCTTTGGGCGTAATATTGCTGTGAGTAACCTAATTCTTCTTCAAGATCGTATTGCAGTACGTGACTTTTTATTTCAATAATTTTCATGAGTAACTATCCTAGATACTGATTAAAGAGCACGTGAAATACGTTTGTAGCTAAGGTAATCGTCGAGCGCTAGCAACGAACAATCTACCCCAACTCCTGACTGCTTGATCCCAAAATGTGGCAGATTAATCGCATATTTAATGCCGTTAACTTGCACTTCGGCAAACCTCAGTTCACTCGAAAAATGGGCAATTCTGCTTTCATCTTGGGTGAAAATATATGAGGTTAAGCCCGCATCAGTATCATTAGCATCAGCTAGCACAGCCTCATCGTTTGAGAAGGTTGAAATACAAATAACGGGACCGAAGATTTCTTCCTGATATATCGCCATCTCTGGTGTGACACCCGTTAAAATGGTCGGACTATAGTAGTAGCCAGTCTCTAATCCTTTTGGCTTTCCGCCACCTGTAAGTAGTGTTGCACCTTGTTTGATTGCATCCTTAACGAGATTATCAATACGAATCCAAGAAGCCTCATCCATTAAAGGTCCCATATCGATGTCTGCATTTTTATCGAAGCCGACCTTAACGTTGCTTGCTTTAGTCAGTAACATGTCGATAAATTGTGCAGCGATCGTTTCATCCACAAATACACGGTTTGGTGTTACACAAATTTGACCCGCATTACTGAATTTAACACCACTTATGACATCAGCAGCAGTATTTAAATCTGCATCTGCAAACACAATAGCGGGCGCATTACCACCTAGTTCCATTGAATATCGTTTGATCGATGTCGCACCGGTTCCAATGACATGTTTACCTACATTCGTTGAACCGATTAATGTTAAAAGTGCTGGAATAGTGGATGACGAAATAGCATCACCGACTTTATGATCAGGACCCGATATGATGTTAACAACACCAGCAGGCAAACCAATTTGAGCGCAAAGTTCACCTACTGCATAAGCTGATAATGGCGTTTTTACCGATGGTTTAATGACAATGGGACAGCCTGCAGCCATCGCAGGACCTATTTTGTAAGCCAAATTAAGTAAAGGAAAGTTCCAAGCTAAAAAAGCGGCAGCGACCCCTAACGGTTCACGTCTTAACTCATGTGAATGGGTGCCCTCTTTGTCTTCGAGCGGCTCTTGCTCCATGGTTAACATCGCATCAGCATAAAACTCTAAACTATCGACTAACATTTGGAAATCATCTTTCGTTGATGACCAAGGCTTTGCCATTTCTAGCTGAATACAATCTCGTAAATGCTGCTCATTTTCTACTACCGCATCACGGAGTTTAAACATCCAATCAGTACGCTCTTTAATCGATGTTTTCGACCAAATCGGAAATGCATTTTGTGCTGCCACTAATGCTTGCTCAGCATGTGGAATATCTGCAGCGGCGATACTGCCTACAGGTCGCAATGTTGCTGGATTAACAACATCTGTCGTTACATTGCTTGTAACAAGCTCGCCACCGATATAAAGTTTTTTATAAAGCATTAGTACAGCTCCATTTGTATCATTCTAAAACATTACTCGTTGTTAACTGCTTGCCTAGTTAGCGCAAAGCTAAGTCACCTATTAATAGGTCTCATCACAAGTAAAAATTCACAACCACATAACATGATAACTATTTAAACATATGATGTTTAAAATAACAATCCTATCGGCAGAGATTCTCTTAAAATTGTTAAAAAATTGTTTTACCCTCGACATGGGTTTTAAAGCAAGATTGGTTAATAGCGTAAATTCAGACAGTTATTCAATAAAACAGCTAACACTCCAGCTGTGCTTGCCGCTCGCAGGAACCTGCGCATATTCATTTTTAGTCATGGCCTGTTGCAGTGAGTCATGCCCGCCTATACAGGGCTCCAGCCCAACAACATAGGCTGGCGCTAATGCACTTCCTGACCATCCTTGATAATTGAGCCAAAGACCAACATGACTCACTTCATCTGAATAATACGAAAAGCCACAGCGCTGCGCACCGTTCTCACGAGTCAGTGCAACTGTGATCAAGTTATTTTGAGCATTGTTATTCATGGGCTTACTAAAGAGCTTTGATGCAAAATGGCTTTGTTTGTCCATCACGTAAGATAAACAACAATATTGAGAATATCGCTGATTATCGCAGGACTGACTCGCGAAGGGCTGATTTAAAGACTGAGCAACTGCTTTAAAGGTATGGTTTTCAATTAGGCTATCGATGTTGGAAGGAGCGTAAGTGTATGGCCAATGAATTACAGACTCTGAATGATTAAAAAACCGATTAAAGCCATTATCTGTATAAAATTGTTTTATGTTGTCACTAAGTTGTATTTGCATGCCAGGTTGCGCAGCAAATATTGGATGCATTGACCACATATAAGGCAGTGGATTGAGACCAAGATTGACCAGTTGATAGTGAATAACAAATTCATGACTGTCTTTATGTAAAGTAATACTACGAGTAAATTGATATGGCAGCTGCCTACCTTGGCAACATAAAGACAATGTCACAAAGTTATCAGTTTCGATGATTTTAGTTATCTTCCAATGTAAGCACCATAGTTCACCGTGATCTGGCAGCGCTAAATCCTTATAACCTTCTGCTGAGTAAATCTCTTGCTTAATACTTGGAAAACATTCATCCCAACCTCCCGTATCGAATCCATTAATAAAGGAGTCGCCATATTCTGGCACTGACATCTTGGAATAAGGTGACTGCTGCAGCCATTCATATTGATTCGTTAACGACTTTAACGAGATAATCTTAGCCCCTAATTCAGGTACAATGCTCATAGATACACGTGCATTAGCTAAGGTAATCACTTCAACATTGGTTTCTTGCCTGCCTGATAAAGCCTTTACGAAAGAACGAGTCAGCGTCAACATCAATGATAATTAATCGTGATAAATAACAGAACGTCCACCGTCAACAACTAAGCTTTGGCCAGTCATAAAACTTGAATCGTCTGAGGCTAAAAATAATGCAGGCTTGGCAATTTCAGCTGTTGTGCCATTACGTTTCAATGGATGTACATCGCCCATTGCTTTACGTGAGCCTTGTGGGTCATCGGTATTATCCCATGACTTGAATGCCATAGGCGTCTCAATCATACCTGGACATAACGCATTTACGCGGATATTAAACTGGGCAAACTCAACCGCCATATTTCTTGTTAACCCGATAACGGCATGCTTTGTCACTGCGTAAGGAAAGTAACCCGGTACAATTTTAAAAGAATGAACCGAGCCCACATTGACTATGCTACCTCGTTGATGCTTTTTCATGTATGGGTACACGGCTTTACTGCAAAACCACATTCCATCCACGTTAACTGAAAAACTTTTTTTCCACGCATCTACGCCCACAGCATCTATATCATTGCCTGGACTTATTAATGCAGCATTATTGATGAGTATGCTTGGCTCACCTAACTCTGCGACTGTATGAGCAACCATGGCATTGACTAATGTTTCATCTGAGATATCCACGGCAAAAAAAGTGGCATCAAATCCTTGAGCAACAAGTTGACTTGCCACTTGCATACCTAGTGCTTCGTTCCTATCAGCAATACACACTTTAGCACCTTGCAGGCAAAACTCTTGTGCAATAGCAGCTCCAATACCATCTGCGCCGCCTGTAACAATCGCAACTTCACCTAATAAACGTTCAGACATAGTTATCTCTATTATTGTTTTGTGTTATTGATATTTCTTGTATGAGCCAGTTTTAGGATTAATGCAGCTCATTTCTTTGCCACTATTTTGCTGTGACCAAGTCACGTTCAATCGCTTCAATCGTTTTACCTTTTGTTTCTGGCAAGATTAACCACATTACAATGCAGCCAACAAATGCCACGCCACCATAATACAAAAACGTATTGGCAGCGCCCATATTTTCTAATTGCCAAGGGAAAAACTGCTGAATACTCCAACTTGATATACTTTGCACTAATGCTGCGAAAGGTAAAGCGACACTCCGTACTCGACTGGAGAAAATTTCTGAAAATATGACCCACATGATTGGGCCAATTGACATATTAAAAGCAGCGAGAAATGCAAATAAACCGAACAACACAAAAGCTGGATTAATATTAATTGATGCGTTAATCACAGCGCCACTCACTAACGGCAACTCTTTTTTGGTATATACACTCGCTAAGTCAGCTTTGAGTTCAACGTCAGTTTGGTAGTGTTTACCTAATAATAGTAACAATTTATCGGCATCAACTTGCTGCTCTGCAACCTTTTCAATCACAGGTTGGTTAATCACGTAGCTTGCATTATCAAAACCGTACCAAATAGAGACATGGGCTAAGGTAATTAACAACAAGCCAATCACGGTCAGCGCTTTTCGACCCAGTTTTTCAACGGTAAAAATAGCCACTAAGGTAAACAACACCGACACACTACCTAATACGATGGTCTGCAAAAAGGTGTTTTCAACACTCATGCCTATTTGTTCAAATACGGTAGGTGCATAAAATAGCACCGCATTCATACCCGTTGCCCCTTGAACCACCGCATAACACACGGCTATTAACACTAAAAACCGCATTGGCTTACTGAATAATAATTTAAGTTGCTGCATCACTGACTGGCTACTGTCTTGCTTAACAGTTTGTTTAATCTCAGCCATCAAAGGGGCAACTTCACCCTGCTCAGTAATTCTTTCAAAGACTGTTTGGGCTTCTTGATCACGTTGTTTACTGATTAACCACCGAGGAGACTCAGGGATGGTCAATAATAGTGAGAACCATATGATGTTAGGAATAATTTCGAAACCTAACATTAATCGCCAAATATTTTCATCTGTTAATGATTCAATGTTTCCAATTGATTTTACAAGGAAGTAATTAATAATAAATGCACAGAGGCTGCCTAAGGTAATTAATAACTGATTGACCGACACAAACTGACCACGCTGTTTAGCTGGCGCTATTTCGCCGATATACATTGCGGACACTGTGATGGAGGCAAAAGCAACCCCACCGATAAATCGGCCTACCACCAACATTTCATAACTTACTGCAAATGCTGATATAACTGTTGATAGTGAATACGTAAGCGAAATCCCAATCAGCACCTTTTTACGCCCAAAACGTTGACATAAACTGCCTGTAAAAAATAACGCTAGAATAACCCCAACAATCGCACAGCCCACAACATTGCCCGTTTGCAGACTGGTCAACTCAAATTGAGAACTCACATAACGAAGTGCGCCAGAAATGTTTGCAGCATCAAGTCCAAATACAAATCCACCGAAAGCGGCAATCATCGAAAATTTAATGGCTTGAATATGTTTATTCGTTTTTGTTATTGCGTTGTCTGCGGTTGATGTCTCTATCACGGTGAAATCCCCAGTTTTTTGCAGTCAGTTAACCTTGCTTATGTCTGGTAAATTCACTTGAGTTTCATCAAGGTACAATTTACTGATAAGAGGGTTTAGTTATAATTTATTAACAAGATTTAAACATATGATGTTTCAATAGGCAATATGTTTATGGGTATGTTAATAAAATTATTCCTGAGCTTAGAAAGCCCGGATTTACTCAGAGATGAAGAAATTTATCCAGGATGAGAATGACGAGATAAAAAAACGGAGTCAGTGACTCCGTTCAATGATAAAACAACAATAATCTAGGCAATGATCACAGCTGGCTCATATATGCCCTTGATCTGCTCAGAGACTAACAGTGTTGTGCCATGTTCATGCGGTAATACAGGCTCTTGTTCAAGCCCACATTGCGCTGTCGTCGTATAAAGTTGATGGGCATTAGCGCCTCCGAAACCAGGACAAGTTGGCCGCAGAGTCCCAACATCAATGCGTGATAACTCTTCACCTGATGGCGAAATACACACCACACAAGCGCCATCCCATAGTGCTATCCACACATTGCCACTTGCATCAACAACAGCCCCGTCGGGTGAAAATTTTGTTGAAGAAAAATCTGCAAATAACGTCGGCTTAACGCCCGCTAGCGGTGCACCATTTTCAGGGTCTAGTTCAAGACAAAACATTTTCTGCGACTGTGAATCTGCGTAATATGCCCGGCAACGAGACTTATCAAAGCACATCCCATTAGGAATAGTCAGTTCTGAAATATATTGAGTCAGCTCACCTTGATAGTAACGATAAAAACTGCCTTTATTGAGGGTTGCCTCGTTATCCATGGTGCCGATCCAAAAGCCGCCCCAAGGATCTGCTCTTCCATCATTACTGCGATTCGTTGTTAATGTATGTTCTACATTAATAATTAACACTGTTTTTTGAGTTAATAAGTGAAATTGATATAAGCCTGTTTCTGTCGCAATTAATAAATGGGCTTCATCAATCCAGCCAATGGCCGTGGCCATTTCGGCTAACTGATATTCCACAGTTTGTGTAGCACTCTTACCTCTGATTAATTTATTGGGAAAATCAACCCAATAAAGCGTTTGCGTAAGTGGATGCCACAACGGGCTTTCACCAACATAGTTAATTCTTGCATCAAAAAGCTTACTCATAACATCCCTTGTAGTACATGCTGTTATTTTGCTGCATTCAATCATGTCCCTAGTCAAACTACCAATTAGTATGTGAGCCATCACGTTTACTTAAATGCGGCGCTTCAACTTCAATCGGCGTCGCTTTTCTAAACGCGGCTTCATTCACTTCGACACCTAAGCCGGGTAATTCAGGTACCGTAAATTGAGGGCCAGATAAAGTATGCTGCACAGGAAATAGTGCTTTATCATGGGCTCCAAATGGACTGAATGGCCCTTGATGGGTTTCCATTAAACTAAAGTTAGGTAAAGCTGCTGCAAAATGATTGGTTGCGGCAGTACAAACTGGCCCTAGGGGGTTATGAGGCATGACATCAATATAATGCGCTTCTGCCCAGCCTGAAACCTTCATCGCCTCAGTGAGACCACCAATATTACACACATCCACACGTAAATATTGCGTCAAACCTTGCTCAATATAAGGCTTGGCAGCCCATTTAGAGCTAAACTCTTCGCCGATAGCAAATGGAATGTTTGTCATGGTTCTTAACGTTTTGTACGCATCAGGTGATTCGTGACGAATAGGCTCTTCAATAAAATCTAAGGTGTCTGGCGCTAATCGCTGACAAAATGAGGCGGTTTCAGCCACGCTCAACCTATGATGATAATCAATACCTAAGGTAATATCTGGCCCCAGTATTTTGCGTAAGTCATTTAAACAGCGAGCTGTGCGAGTGATAGACTCTTGTGGTTCAAAGTAAACTGGATCATCAAAACGACTCGGTATCACTCGAATGGTCGTCCAACCTAACTCAACTAAGGCCAAGGCCTCTTTGGCAAGTTCGTCAAGTTTATCGGGATCAGCCTCTGTGTAACAGCAAGCAAAACAAGGAATAGTGTCACGCTGTTTGCCACCGAGTAATTGATATACAGGTACATTTAACTTTTTACCCAGTATGTCATACAAGGCGATATCAATTGCAGAGATGGCAGCGGTGACAACACGGCCACCTTCGAAGTAATGGCTGCGGTATAATTCTTGCCAAATACGGCCAATTTGTCGTGCGTCCTTACCTTTAAGGAAAGACGCAAAGTGTTTAACAGCTCCCATCACTGCATATTCACGATTGGATAAACCTGATTCGCCCCACCCAACAATGCCGCATTCAGTCACGACTTTAACAAGTAACTGATTTCTTGCGCCAACGCAGCCCAACAAGGCTTCTACTGATTCAATTTTCATTTGTATTCACCGGCTTATTATTTTGTTTTTATACTTATTGAGTTGCAGGCTCACGATATTTATCCATTCTGTCTAAATCGTATTTTTCAAACTTACGCTTTAATAACCATCTTGGGCGTTCAAGCGTTAACTCCCAATCGAATAATGACTTAAACATTGCTCTCACACGCTCTGGGTGTTTCGCTGCTAGATCGTGTTGCTCGCCTGTGTCAGATGCTAGATTGTATAACTCTGCAGGTCTATCTGGATAACGAATAAGTTTCCAGTCTTCGTCACGGATAACGGCTCTGGTTTCCTTTTTCCAGTACATGACTGGATGTGGTCGTGAAGTATTTTCACCATTAATGTACGGAACTAAATCCACACCATCTGTATCAGTAACAGTATCTAAACCACCCGCCGCAGCGACAAAAGTAGGCAGTAAGTCGATTGTGCTTACAGGATAAGTATAACGCTGATTTTCTTTAATTTTCGCAGGCCAACTCATAATAAATGGCACACGGATACCGCCTTCTAAGTGATTTGATTTTGTGCCAGCTAAAGGGGCATTGTTTGATGCATTCTTATCTGATGGCCCACCATTATCATTCGTGAAAACAACAATAGTGTTATCAGTTAAATTCAATGCATCTAGTTTGTCCATGACGACACCTGTTGCACGATCCATTGCTAATGTCATAGCAGCGAGTTCTTGATGTTTTCCTGTTAAATGAGGAAATTGCTTTAAATCTTCAGGCTTTGACTCAAGTGGAGTGTGCACAGCATTAAATGCTAGGTAAATAAAGAAAGGATCAGATTGGTTTCTTTCGATGAAGTCAGCCGCGGCATCACCCAAAATATCAGTTAAGTAACCTTCTCGTTCTTCAAAGTTACCCATGCCCTTTTCAAGTTGTTTATCGTACATAATGTCATTGATATCACTATGTGTAGTGTCAGGGTAAGGAAAATAACTGCGGTCGCCACCTCTGAAACCTAAAAACTCATCAAAACCACGATTTAATGGATGAAATCTATCTGCACTACCAAGATGCCATTTACCAAACACAGCGGTTTTATAACCTTGCTTTTTAAGATAATCAGCCATGGTTAATTGATCTAGTGGTAACCCCATTTCAGCACCATCTAAAGCCGAGTTATCACTCATAAAGCCAGGCACGTTAATTTCTTCATAACCAAATCGTTGTTGATACTTACCTGTCATAAGCCCAGCTCTTGAAGGGCCGCAAGTTGCATCGCTGACATAACCTTGCTCAAAAATAACCCCTTGCTGCGCAATATCATCCAAATGTGGCGTTTGCATAACCTTACTGCCCTGAAATCCAAAGTCTCCATAACCAGCATCATCAGCAAAGATTAAAATGATATTAGGTTGTTCAGTGACTTCTTCGGCAAAGGTATTAAAAGACAAGGTACTCGATAACAATACCAGACTGCCTATTATTGATGCTTTCATTTAGAAAATACTCCATTTCATATACACGATGATTTACAACTTCATGCTGACAGTCGTGACTTACAAGCTAAGGTCTTTACGCCATAAACACTAATAAGGACTAATTACATGCCCAGCGACTATATAAAACGTGCTTAGACAACATGACATTAATACCGACATCACTGTTAAAGAATTGGCGACCTCATATACTCAGCCAAGCCGCAACATATTGTTAACCTACCTTAAATCAACACTAAAACATAGCAATTTAATAAACATATGATGTTTGAATTTATAAACAATGTTTTCGAGGTTAGCCAACAACTAGCAATATTTAACAGCAGCAAATCGATTTCGCATGATAATGAAAAGTAACGTTAATCATTGAGGTTACTGTAAAAAGACATCAACAACCTGTCCTAAATTCTATCTCTTTTATTGATAAACCATCCTTTTTGAAATCTTTGCTTTTGGTTCTTATCACCACAATAAATTGATTTTTTTATTTACAAAAATACCACAAGCAAGGACAATTTCACCAATAAATAACAGAAAATCAATGCGATAGACCGTGAAAATAACAAAAGTTTAACATGTTGCACATTTAAACATCATATGTTTAAATACTTCATATGAACTGTATTGCCTGTTTTTTATACATATACCAACAAGCAGGTTTTAATACATCGTGAACAGTTAGTCGTCGTTTACTCGGTTCATTTTGTATGGGGGGGGAAGTCACATTCCCGCAATGAGACATAAATAATAAATACACGGAGTAAGAAAATGCCGAAATATAGTAAATTGCACAAAGCAATATTGCTGGCTGGTTGTTCTTTTGCAGCCACATCAAGCAATCTATATGCGCAGGATGGAACGGATAATGCTGAACAGGCCGCTTCAACAAAAGATATTGAAGTCATCATGGTCAGCGCGCAAAAGCGTGAGCAAGCATTAAAAGATGTTCCTGTTTCTATTGAAGTACTCGATGGCGACTTAGTTCAAGAATTAGGCGTACAAAATGGCTTTGATCTTGTTAAATACCTTCCAGGTTTTGGTATTGATGAAAGCAGTGAAATCCGAACAACTACACTAAAATCACGTGGTATTGGAACATTCACTAACTCTATTGGTTTGCAATCATCAAATTTAGTAGTAATTGATGGTGAAGTTTTACCTCGACAGTCAATGCTTAACCTCGCGGTCGCTGATGTCGAACGTGTTGAAGCTTTACGTGGTCCACAAGGTACCCTATTCGGCCAAAATACCTCCACGGGTATGCTGCATTATGTCACCAAAAAACCTAACTTAAATGCTGTTGGCGGCAATATCCGAACTGAAGTCACTCAAGATAACGGTATTGATGTTAGTGGTGTAGTAAATGTACCGATCGGTGATAATTGGGCATTCAGAATGAATGCACAATGGAGTGAAGTTGATGGTTGGATCGACAATACCATGCCAGGTCATGAAGACTACAAAATCGGTGAACAAGATAAATCAGGACTTCGTGGCCAACTGTTATATGACGACGGCGAAGACTTTAATATTTTATTCCGTGCAGAATATGCTGAAACAGATACCAACTGTTGTTCTATGACTCAAATTGGACCTGTAAACCCAGATTACGGGCCAAGACCTATTATTAACGTGAAAGATGACGGTACTATCGAAGGGACAACCTACAACCGTATTAATTCATCTAAATCATTTGATGATGTTGGAAAACCAGTTACTGCACGTAACCCAGAAGCGAACTATGGTTCTACTGAAAATTTAGGTTTTTCTATCGCAGCTGACTATTATCTGAATGACGATCTTACCTTATCGTATAACGGTAGCTACCGTGATTTTGACTTATATAATAGCTCTGGATTCTTCACTCTAAACTTCCCATTAGAGCGCTCAGCCTTTGGTGGTAATGAATCTGTCGATGTGAGCCAACACGAAATACGCTTAAGCTCTTTTGATAATGAAAAGTTTGATTGGATTGTCGGTTTGTTCTACCACAATACTGAAGGTCAACGTTCTGAAAACCGTGATGGCTGTATTGCAGGTAACTTCGGTTTTATTAACGGTGGAGAGTTATCTGGTTGTTATGACCGTCAATCTACCCGTAACTTCTTAAGTATGTATGAAGGCCAAGTATTCGATGAAAGCATGATGGCTGACTTGACCCCAGGGCGTTTATTATCTGGTGGTAACTTCACAACGAATTTCGAAAACTACGCAATTTTTGGTCAATTTGAATATCAGATTACTGACCAGCTTGATGCAACTTTTGGTTTCCGAGCATTACATGAAAACGGTGAAGCAACATTTGAGCGTACAGACTTGTTCACTCCTGCTGATGGTATCGGAATGGATACATACGCCGATGTATTAGCCATGTCGCAAACTGACCCATCATTAATTAAACGTCAAACTGAAAAAACAACGTTTTCTGATTCAGATGATGCCTTTATCTATAAAGCAGTTATCGGTTACGACTTTACTCGCTCTATCCGAGGTTACGTCAACTATTCGACTGGTTACAAAGGTGCATCTTACTTTGTAACAACGAATACGAATCCAGCTGATGCCGATCAATTCCCAACTAAACCCGAACAATCTACTAACTTTGAAGTTGGTTTACGTTCAGGCTTCTTCGATAATGATGTGTTATTTAACATCACCTACTTTGATATGACTGTTGAAGACTATCAAGTTCGTGCAACACGTGTTATTGACGAAGAAAACGGCGTTGTGTTTGCAGGTTATGTTAATGCGAATGAAGCACGCTCTACTGGTTTTGAAGCCGATGCAATTGTCGATATCACCGAAGATCTTCGTTGGACAGCAAGTTACGCTATCTTTGATGCACGTTATGAAGACTTTTCTGATACGCCAATCAACTGTCCTGCTGGTGACGGTGGAGAGTTAGCAGATCGTTGTACTACTGATCCAGTAACAGGTTTACAACGCTTCGATCAAACCGGTCTTTCATTCCCGAATAATGCCGAGCAGCAATTGTTCAGTACGCTTAAATACTCTACCGAGTTCGGTAATACTGGTTGGAACGGTAGCTTACAAGCTAACTGGCGTTATAACGGTGCACATACTCAATCAATTAATGAATTAGCACTAAACCAAAGTGCTAACCCATCATCAAGTATTTGGGATCTGTACTTTAACTTTGGCCAAGATAATTTACGTTTCAGTTTATACGTGAAAAACTTATTTGACCAAGCTTACACTACACGTCAAAACACCAACCAAGAAGGTTACGGTCAAGGGTTCTACCCACGTGATTGGAATCGCTTTTACGGTGGCAGTGTTCAGTATATTTTCTAAGTTGACACTGATTTAACTGAAGTCACATTTGCTATATAGCTAACCTTGTGGAGGCTGCCCCAACAGCCTCCAATTAATACGGTTACATTCCTTATTAAAGGCGTCTGGTAAATGATGACAACTGAGTTATTTAACCGCTGTATTTAAGCAATCGACAACGTATCTTGCATCCCTTTCTGCAACTTTCGTTGTCGATTTTTCTTTAAATATCATAATGTAATTTTAATATTCAACCTTCTGGTGTATTACCTTCATTAAGGCTTGTATTTATTCTTTACCGTCTTAAATTAATAGGTTTTACTCGATAGCATCACGTTATTGTTTGCCAGTATGGGTATCACTCGTTATCCGCCCTTCTGTTCAGTTTTAACGAATAAGCATGTAAGCTTTCTGAGCGACTCCCCGCGTGAAGTCAGCTTCATGCTTATTGGTTACTGGTTCGATTTTAATTATTGTAAATGAGTCAATGAGTCAATGAGTCAATGAGTCAATGAGTAACAGTATTTACTGGCTATACTCAGTTAATTACAATAAGTCCTAACCCGCTTATAATTAACCTTTACTAGTTTTAATGAACATGTCGTTTTCACATTAACCCATGTTGTTATTTCTTAACGAGAGTGCTGAATAGACTATGACCAACTTAGTATTAGATCCCACAGATTTTGCCATATTATCGTTATTGCAAACCCATGGCAGACTCTCAAATCAAGATCTAGCTGCAAAGGTTAATTTGTCACCTTCTCCTTGCTCAAGGCGAGTTAAATCTCTTGAAGAGGCGGGTTATATCAATGGTTATGCAACATTACTCAATCCTGAACAATTTAACCTAAAACTCACCGTTTATATCCAAGTCAGGCTCGCCAAACATGCAAGTGATGTATTAAACGCATTTGAGTTATTCATTAGTGAGTATGATGAAGTGCAAGAATGCTGTCTGATCACGGGCAGTGAGGCTGACTATCAACTCAAAGTCTTAGTTAAGGATATGGAAGATTATAAAGAGTTCTTACTTAATAAGTTGACCACAAACCCGCATATTGTGGGTATTCAATCCAGTTTTGTACTCAAAAAAGTAAAAAGTACCACTGCAATTCCTATGGGTTGACCCTGCCCTTTGTGAAGTAACTCTCACTTTACCTAAGTCACTTAACTCAAATTAAATTGCGTCAGTTAACGCAATTGATAAAAACATAACAACAAATTGTTAGGGTTAGCCAAATAAAAGAATTTTATTTCAAAAATAGAACCCAAACATATCATTTATTGCTCGTTAACTTATCCACCAAGCTATTTTATTCATTGACCCATTATTGATTTTCACTATGATGCGCTCTCTTTTTTAACATATAGAGTTAAGCGTAAGCATGAGCGTGAATACAAGCGGACAATTTAGTTCAAGAATCGGTTTTATTATGGCTGCAGCAGGTTCAGCTGTAGGAGTGGGCAATATTTGGGGGTTTCCTACACAAGCGGCGACCTACGGCGGTGGTGCATTTTTGTTAGTTTACGCGTTACTGATCGTATTGCTGGGTTACCCGATGTTGATGGCGGAATTAATGGTCGGTCGTCATGGTCAAACTAACCCAGCTGATGCAATGGCAAAACTTGGCTCAAATGCCCTTTCAAGAAAAATAGGTAAAGCCATTGGCTTTGTTTCCATCATTACCGCTACGCTCATTTGTACTTTTTACAGTATTTTATCTGGTTGGTTTGTTAGTTTTGCATTAGCCCCCGTTGCAGAACTCACTCAACAACAATCACTTTCTACTTGGCTCACCGAATTTTCAGTATCTCGTAATTTAGTGTTCACATTAGTGTTTATTGCATTAGTTATCTTAGTCATCAGACAAGGTGTACAACAGGGTATTGAACGCTGGTCAAAAAGATTAATGCCAATACTGTTAATCATGCTTGTTGCTGGAGCAATGTATATCTTGAGTCAGCCTGGTGCAATTGAAGGATTAAAAGCCTTATTGGTACCCGATTTTACTATGGTATTTCATACTGATGTTTTGGTTAGCGCACTAGGGCAAACCTTTTTTTCATTATCTGTGGGTACGGGTGCGATGATGGTTTATGGCGCTTACTTAAATAAACAAGAAAATTTAGCCAAGCTTACTGCATACGTGACTCTCACGGACACCTCAGTAGCATTTCTGGCCGCGCTGATGATTATTCCAGCAATGTATGTCGCACAACATAATGGGGTGCAAATATTTGCAGAAAACGGCAGTTTACTTAATTCTGATACATTAGTGTTCACAGTATTACCGGCATTATTCGACTCAATTGGCGGGTATAGTCAATATATACTGGCTATTGTATTCTTTGCCTTAATGACCATAGCAGGCTTAACGTCAGCGATATCTATTGTAGAAGTACCCACCAGCTACATAGTAGAAAAAACCACTATCAGCCGAAATAAGGCAACATTATTGGTCGGCGGGGTTATTGCAATCCTTGCCTCATTAATCGTGTTTAATTTTGCTAGTTTATTTGGTTTTATTATTACCATGACAACTGAAAGAGCTCAGCCATTAATTGCTTTGGGTATTGCGGTATTTGTTGGCTGGGTATGGCATAGAAATGATTTATTAAAAGATATTGCCAATCAAGAAGGCGTAGATGCGGATAGCTTGTTCTGGCGAGTATGGCCTGTTTACGTCAAATTTATTTGTCCACTGCTCATTATCGTTATCATTATGCAGCTAGTTAACTAACGCAATCATTCGCGGCATAGGCATCAGTCTCAGATTTACATGCAGACTCATGTCTATGCCGCTTTGTCTTGGCCTAATTCACTCGGCTGCTTATCCATTTCGATAATGGTTTTGCCGTCATACCGTGCAAAATTAAACTAATAAACACAGTACAGATTACTGTCATTGCCATGAACTCTCCGCCCGGTAAATCTCGCTCGAGCATGATGACAACAAACACGATTGATGCAAGCCCTCTAGGACCAAACCAGCCTAAGAATAACCGTGACGCCACGTTTTCCCCTTTAAGGCCTAGGGATAAGAATATTGGCAACATTCGGACTACCGTTAAGCTTAGCAACGCATAAATCAACATAGTCCAAGTAAACGCTTCAAACGCACGACTGATTATCACCGCCCCAAAGAGCATCCAAGTTAAAAGCGCTAAAATCTCGCCAATGCCTTCAGTAGGCAATATCATTTTATGTTTGTGTTCTTTCATTAAGTAGCCAAATAATAATCCGCCCGAAAACGCTGCGATATAACCACTTCCCTCTAATGATTGCGCAATAGCAAAACAACAAAGCGCTAAGCTAAGAACAATATTCTGACTCCAAATTTCAGTAATCCAGTTTTTGCTATAACAGTAATGAATCAGTTTACTGGCCAAATAACTGGCAGATAATCCAACAATTAAGCCAATACCTAGTTCTTCTAATAAAAACTCAAATGCAATATGGGTCACTTGCCCTTCTACAACGCTGCCCGCTGCTAACGCAAGAAATACGAACAGAATAGGCACACATATGCCGTCGTTAAGGCCACTTTCAATATTTAACCCTTCACGCAACTTTGATGGCACTATTGGGCTCGTCACTACGGCTTTACCTAACGCAGCATCTGTCGCTGCCAGCATAGTCGCAAGGGCTGCCACTTCGTAAACACTCAAATTAGGAAATAATAAGTATCCAACAGCAAAGCCCATTAAAATAGCACCAGGTAACCCGTATAGCAGCATTCTTGATGGAATCGCAATATGGCGCTTTAAAATGGATAAATTACTGTTTGACGCATCACAAAATAACACGACTGCTAAGGTTAAATCTGCGAATACTCTCATGCCTGAACCATCAACGCTTTTGCCTAACCAGCCAAGCATCTCAGGCCCTAATACAAAACCAACGACCACAAACACCATAGGCCCGGAAATCATCGAGTTTTCGACTCTGCCAGCGATTAAACAATAACTGAAAGCAAAAATAGTTAAAATTGCTAACTCTTCGTACATAACTCAATCTCCATATTGAGGTCATTAAGGCAAAAATTCCGAGGCTTAAGCCAATCAATATTGTGTTTATTACCATTGAATACTGCGTCGCAATCATATAAACCATAACGTCTTAGATTGAAAAACAGTGACTTATATCATCCTAAGCTATGATGATTATTTCACCAACCCTTATTACCAATAAAAACGCCCCGATATTATCGAGGCGTTGTTAACTTAGTCGTATTGATAAGGTTTAGTTGACGACATTGATTTGGTTCAGGTTGATATTGGTTTGTTTTAGATTTTCACCATTAGTCCATTTAACATGAGCAGAATCCACTTTTTCACAACTGCCTAGACCAAAGTGTAAATGCTTATTATAAGACTGAGTATACGGCGCTCCTGTTGCACCAACTTTACGTGAAAGAGTTTGGCCACATGCCTTCAATAACACCACGGCTCCCATAGCTGTGGCATCGTTTGATGGCGAATTGCCAATGTCTAGCACAACATAATTGGTATTGTCTTTCGCTAGCGACTCATTTTTAAATAGGTGCCATTGACCCCGTTCATTAGCATAAATGATATCGACAAAACCATCTTGGTTATAATCAAAGCTATCACTGCCAGCACCTAGCGCGCCTAATTCTTTCGAGACGACTCCATGCCCTTTTGCAAGGGTAAACTGTCCTTGACCATTATTGAGCCATAACAATTGACTTGTTTCAGTTGATAAATCACCTTGTTTTATGACTAATAAATCTTGATGTCCCGAATTATTAAAATCGGCAACGGTCACACTTGAAGTATGCTCGTTGATCGCTAAATTAGCTTTTTGAGTCACATCAACAAAACGTCCGTGTTTATTTTCTAATAGTAAATCAGTCGGTGCACTAGGTTGCACATTCGTATCATACTGTTTTACCCCTTTTATAACACCAGTGGTCGGCGAAAATGTATTACCAGCAATGCGCCAAGTGTCATTACCTATATATCCGACATACATGCCTTTATTAGGCAGTTTATCGGGCCAACCTAAGGCATTACTGCTCACAAGTTTGACATTTTGGCCACGATGACGCTCACCTTCAAATTGATATTTATAAGTGCCTTCACCCACAAAAATATCTTGGCTTGGATAAGGTGATTGATAATTTTCTAACTCGAAAGTGTCGCCAATGACCAAGTCTTTAAACCGAAATTTGCCACGTTTTGTATAAAACGCAAAAGTGTTAGATTTTTCATCGAAAAAGGTGTCACCCGCTTCTAATGGCCTTGCTCTTGTCAGGTATAAATCAAAGTCGCCATCATTGTCATAATCTATTTCAGCAATGCCAGTAACATGCCTAATATCCTGTTCAAATAACGTATCGGTGACATCTTGGTATTGATAATCCCCTGTGCCTTTAAGGGCAATCAGCCTGTTATGACCATAAATTAATAAGTCATCTATCTGATCTTGATTAAAGTCCGTGATAAGTACCTTTTGTCCATCTTGATAGGTTTGAGGTAAATCTGTCACATGTACAATATTGCCTTTACCGTCATTTTTGTAGACAAAGTTTTCAGAATCACTTTTAGGCTTAGGCCCTTTTGCTCGTGAAGGAAAACCCATTAAGAGCAGGTCTAGGTCGCCATTATTATTAGCATCAAAAAACTTACTGGTTCGGCCTCGTAAATTTTGTAGCGGTGGTTTAAATTCATTTCCCTCGATGATTTCACGGCCATTAAAATGGTAAAGCTTTGCATTGCGAGCATTAGAACCCGAGCCACCGCCACGTGAAATGAGTACGTCTAATTTGCCATCATTGTTGTAGTCACTTACACCAATACCATGCATATCACCGACAATCAGATCATAACCTTTGTCGTAAACGCCATTATTGTTCCAATATAGTTTGACGCTATATCCATGATCAGTCAGTAATAAATCCTGAAAGCCATCTTGATCAAAATCGGCAATGACTGGGTTATCCCATTTACGGCGATTCACTTTCTCAAGTTTGATGTCTTCATGAGTGTCGCTAAATGACACCAAAGGCTTCACATTATCGATGTTATTATCGTGGGTGGATTGACAGCCGCCTATAGCCATCATAACGGCAAGGCTAACAAGTGGAAGGGATCGCTTTGATAAATTATGCATTTGAACATCCTGCTACAATGCATCACCGTAAGGGCTTACGATGATGACTTAACTAAACATGGAAAAGTGTGATGATTACTTTTCGGTAGAGTAAGTTTTGTCAAAACGTGGCATGCCATGTAGACGCCATTCCGCTCCTTCAAAGTTTTCGTGAAACCACAAAGGCTGTTTATTATCCCAGCTCCACTTTTCCATCTCACGAACCATATCATTCAATTTATTGCGATGCTTTGAACTGAGATCTTCAGTTTCGTTGGCATCAGTTTGGACGTTAAACAGTTTCCAGGGTTGTTGACTGTGTTTAACAGCTTTCCACTCATTACGTCTCACTGCCGCATCGCTATAGCCTTTGCGATGACGAAGGACATAAAATAATTCATCTTGATGAGGGTTTTTATTGGCACTGAATGCTGGCCAGATGTTCTTACCGTCTAAACGTTTCTGTTGCGGGACGTCTGCGCCAGCAAGCGCTGCAAAAGTGGGATACAAATCCAATGCTAAAACAGGATGTTCAAAACGTTGCCCTGATGCCACCTTGTCAGGCCAATGGAATAACATTGGCGTTCTGTAACCACCTTCATAAACACTGCCTTTACCCTCTTTTAAAGGATAGTTATTGGCGCCTTTACTTAACTTGCCGCCGTTATCACTCATAAAAACGATTAAAGTATTATTAAGTTGATCAGTTTTATCGAGCGTTTCAACAATCTGACCGACACCACGGTCAACTGCGTACACCATGCCAGCATAGGTTTTTCGTTTTTGGTCTTTGATAGTTGGAAACTGATCCATATCAGATTGTTTCGCCTCAAGTGGCACATGCGGTGCGTTATAAGCAAGATACAAAAAGAAAGGTTTATCATGCTTAGCGGCGTCTTTGACAAAACGGCTAGCTTCACGTGAAAGAGCATCAGTAATGTATTCGTTTTCGTCTACTTCTTTACCATTATGTTCAAGAGGTAAAATGTAGTGATTGATATTCGTATTCCCCTGCTTTAACTGCTCTGCATATTGCGCTTTGAATTGTTGTGGGAAATAATTGTGACCGCCTCCTGTAAATCCATAAAAGTCATCAAAACCACGAGCATTTGGATGAAATTCAGGCGCTTCGCCAAGATGCCACTTTCCAACAGCCCCAGTGTTATAGCCATTATTTTGTAATAGTTTACTAATAAACTGTTCTTCTAACGGCACCCCAACAAACGAGCCTTTAGTCGGTAAATTAAATTGAGAACCTATTTTATGCGGGTATCGACCAGTCATGAGTGCTGCTCGACTTGGGCCACAAAATGGATGCGCGACATATGCCTGTGAAAAAGATGTCCCATTAGCTGCCAGTTGATCTAAATTAGGCGTTTTAATTTCCTTTGAGCCATTAAAACCGACATCGTTGTACCCAAGATCGTCAGTTAATATCAATAAAATATTAGGCTGTTTACCCTTCGTTATTTCAGTATTAGCATCAACCGATAACGCTGGTGCAGCTTCTGCTGATACAGAAATGGCCAGCATTGCCGTTGTTAACAGTGCAGTCATTTTGTTAGTTGTGATATTACGCGTTAACGACTCCCCCATTAGCGCACCACGCCAATGACTCACAGCCTCAACTATATTATTTATCCGTTTATTGTTCATAACATCCATTTCTCTATCGCTAAGTTATTACTTATATTTAATATTTTTAAAATCTTCTTTGTAATGACACAAGGTATTACTGATAATTACTTCATTCAAATGACACCAAACTCATACAATAAAGCTTCAATATGTTGTTGATGCTCGGTAGATAAGCTATGCCCATTTTGTGCGTGTAACATTGTTAAGGCATTAATTAATTGAGGATCATTCAATTGCCTTTTGCCTATCACTGTTAAGGCTGCATTACTGACATCGTTATCAACGTCAAACAAAGCTTGTTCAAGTAATTCAATCTCATCTTCTCGCTGTACAAGCCCAATCACTTCTATTGCCGCGGCTCTAACTTCAGCATAGGGAGAGTCGTAAAAAGGCTGATATTCAAGATTAAAAGACTGTGTTTCAGCGTCTGTCATTGCCCCTGTTTGACTAGTGAGTTGAATAGCACGCTTAATGTATTCAGGTTGTGTCATTGCATGTAATTGACGTCTTAACGCTTGTCGCTGCTCTGCGGTTATTTTATGTGAAAATTTTTGTTCCAATATTTCGAATGCGATTTCATCATCCGGGTTATCTAGTACAAAATTATATAACCCCTTGGCCACCTTCTCTTTAAAATCAGCGCTTTCATCAACTACCATGTTGATTGCTAAGTTTTTAGCTTGAGTATTTTTTATTGAATTTATTTCACCCAATAACTCAATAAAATTTAATTCCGTATTTAAATTGTTCAGTTTATTGTCTAATCCGACCAATAATTGGCAGCTTGTTGTAAATTCATTTATGGCATTATTTGGCAATGTATTAACATCAAACTCCGCGAAAGAACGACTCTGTAAAGCGCGTTTGTTTTCTTTGCTATTACCAAGATGCAATTCGCTAACTAAATGATGCGCTTCTTCAGCAGCGGTAATAAACTGATTTCCCTTTAAAGAAATAACGGCATATCGGTATCCCGCAATACTTGAAAATAAGCTGGCAACTAGGATGAGCAAAACCACAGTGAATACACTTAGCTGAACTCGCTTGTTTGTGATATCCATATAGCCCCATCAAATATCAACTGTGCGGTAAAGTTAATTACCGCACTGGGTTAAGTATTAATAACAAGCCAATATATGGTTTGCTTCACGGCAATTAAGCATTATTTATTAATCCAGGCTGTTGCAGGCTTATTGTTCAGCTTTATTGCATCTTCACGATAAAATACTTTCGTTGGACGCTCATAGTTGCCAGTTTTAATAATATTGGCATTTGATATATCTATCCCAAAACGACCTTTAGCAGAGGTACCAACCGTATTGCGATTTAACGCCGAAGCTATTAACACTGGTGCCATTGGCTTAGTATGCCAACGACGTCCTGATGGATCATTTGGAAAATCTGCAATTTTCGTTCTGCCAACACTTTCACTTGGTTCAACAAAATATTGTGAAGAGGCTCCAATATCTGCCAATGGTGTATTTTTGGTTTTAGTTAACGAAATACGCCCAGTAAACTTTGTTCTTTCAAAATAACCACGACTGAATGTATTAGAGTCGCTGGAATTGCTCATAATAGTAAAAGCACTATTCACGCCGCGAATGTTTGAGCCGGTAATGTCTGAACATATTTTCTGATGAGGTTTGAGGAACAAAGCTGCCATTCCTTCAGTGTTTTCAATATCAATCATCTTAATATCAGCGATGTTACCCACTCTTGGCCCAGCCTGATTTAAATAATCAGAAGGACGGCCACTACCAGGTTCTAACCTAATTGTTAACCCACCCTCAGCGTCTAAGTTTTTAAGACGCATTTTCTTGCCACTAAATAGCTGAATTAAGGCATAGCCTGCTGCCACTTTGGTTGCAGAAATATTTTCTACTACGCCTTTTTCGGGGATCCGGCCATAAGTTGCGTTATTAGCCACCGTTCTTGCATCACTGTCTGCCACCATAAATAACGAAGGGAAAATAGAATAGTTATCTTTGATGTTAAAGTTTGATAATGCGAAGTTTTTGACATACCCCACTCTCACTGGAATTGCATTAGAGAAGATGGCACTTTTATTTACGTCTATATTAAAACGACCGCTACCCGTTGAGGTTATTTCAACATTCTGCATTAACGGCGCACGGGGACCTTGGCCATTGCGGTTTAAGTTAAATAGCACTTTATCTGCCATTTTAATGGTTTTGCCTGACTGAATTTCTAACCTTACATTCGCTTTAAGATCGATTTGAGCTAATTTGATGTCGTTGCCCATAACTTTAACAACACCGCCATTTGCTTTATTACTCGCACGGTTAATTGCAGCCTGCAGCTGACTCGTTTGCTGCGATGCGTTTCCTGATAAATTGACTGTTTCTGACGTTCCAGTCACTTTGTTAGTGAAATATCTTCCTTGATTACCAATACTTGCAGCTTCTGTTGACGTGCTATAAGTCATTGATGCAATAGAAAGCGTTAACATAGTTCCCATTAAACAATGCTGAATTGTTTTACCTATGCTTTGATTAATAACGCTATTCATAATGTCTCCTAATTGAAATTATTTTTACTGCTTTGCCAACATTGGAGCCGCAAAAACCCAGCTTTTAGCCATTGGCCAAAAGCTGTTTCCAATCTAAAACAGGGGTTAGTGGCAATGAATGCCGAGGTTTACGGTGATCAGTATTGTTATGTCAAACCGACCAACGTAAATTCTGTTTACAACATATCTTTCATATGTTGTTTAAATTTGGTGATAGCAGGATCATCGACTCTCACAAGCTCGTCATGCATATACTTAACCATCTGTTTCAGTTGTTTTTTGTACTTAGGGTCGTTAATTGAATTTGTCATTTCATAGGGATCGTTTTTTAAGTCGTATAACTCATCTCGACTATCCCCAGGGTTCCATACAAACTTCATCTCTGGTGTTCTAATCGCTCGAATACCAAACCAGCCGCCGTTGTACCATTCGTAAGCATACAAAGCGATGTCGGCTTTGTTACTATCAGCGATATCACCTTGTTCCATAAGGGGAACTAATGAACGGCCATCGACGTCCCCATCATTGGGTAATGTCATCCAATCAGCCAACGTAGGCGCAATATCTAACATAGACACTTGGCGTTCAATGATTTTAGGTTCGACATTCGGATCACGAATAATAAGTGGCATTCTCATGAGTTCGTCATAAGCATATGGGCCTTTATCGTATAGGTTATGCTCGCCTAACATACTGCCTTGATCGCCAATAACGATTATGCGTAAATCATCATACATACCAACTTCTTTTGCGGTTTTAATTAACTCACCAACCGCATGATCTATCATGGCAATCGCGCCATAATAAAAGGTGCGTGACTTGCGCCAATCTTCATCGGTCATATGACTTACATCATGCCAAGGCCACCAAATATCATCTTGAGACATTGGTTTATTAACGCGTTCAATACCATGATTTTTAGGAAGTTTTACGGTTTTAGGATCAAACATACTCGCGTAAGGTTCTGGCACACGGTATGGTGGATGAGGTTGTTCGAAACTGATAATGCCAAAAAATGGTTCATCTTTTTTAGCCGCTGCTTTAAGCATTTTTTGCCCTTCTCGGACTTCCTTACCTGCTTTGGTATCCTCAAAAGTGCCTGGCATTGTGCGGTAATATTCGTGCTTTTCACCATTAGCATCGCGTTCACCACGTTTGAATTTAGCGATATTTTCTTTCGTTTCGTAAGGCCCCCATTGGCGGCCATGACGTTCTACATCTTTATCATGACCATAAACAAACTCAGCCCCTCTTAACGCTGGGCCTTGTGCGCCAATATGCCATTTGCCAACATAGCCCACTTTATATCCGGCATCGACGGCACGTCTGATGACTCCACCTTCTTCGACACGCAGTTCGTCTAAACGAGAATGATATAGGCCAACGTTGTCATCAAGCCCCGTTTTATGTCCCCAGCGACCAGTAAACATCGCGGCTCTTGAAGGTGAACATAATCCCGTACTCGTCATCGCATTATCGAATCTGATGCCTTCGTGCGCTAATGCATCAATATTAGGGGTATTAACCGGGCCATCACGATAAGAGAATGTATCAAAGCGCATATCATCAAACATCAAAATCAACACGTCGGGCTGTTTCTCGCTATCCTTTGCGCTGACTTGTATCGGTAACACACTCAATGTCATGGCAGTGACACATGCAAGTGCTAGTGCTGTCGTTTTATTGTGAAATATCATAATCATTCTCTTGAGACCGCTCGATACATCAGACTTCAGTCAATCTCGTATATTACTGCGCCAACATACATTTTCATCTGCTATTAACGCGGTTTAAATCCATTAAAATTAGCCACATAACTAAATCATTATGTGGCTTTCCTTTAACTTAACTTATTGTTTAACGACTGAAATGTCGTCGATATAAAATAATGCAGACGCATCTTTAATCTGGCTTGGATCAACCGTGATTGTTAACTTAGCGTCATTGGCTACAGGCGCGTTAAGGCTTATATCTTGGCTTACTGTAATCCATTGTGCTTTGTGCGCATGGTCAATTTCGCTTAGATTGAATGGCGCTAAAACAAAGCCTGCATCATCACCATTTGCATTATTAACAGTCACGTTAAACTCACTAAGAGAGTTACTAGTATCAACCCAAAGACGCATTGAGAAGCGATAATCTCCTTTGTCTAATCTCACTGCTTTTTCAGGTGAACTAACCTTGATTAGCTCATCTGTAGCATCTTTGTCTGCGGCAATTTTAAGGCTGCGTAAACCAGTGATTCGCTGTTCTTTAGTGATGGTTGCATAGTTTGCTGAGTTAGCATCAATATCCCAAAACTTTTGATATTGATTATTTTCAGAATTTTCAGGTACCAATTTAAGCGGACGTTTGTTTTCTTGGAACAGTATAGGCCCTTCAAATCCGAAGAATGCACGGTCTAGAAGTTCTGGGTTAGGCTTTTGCCATACTCGCATATAGTCAACTTCAAAATCAGCTGGAAGTTCTTCTTTATTAGGCATCCCTAACCAAGCAAAAATTTCAGAATCCAACCAAATTTCAAGCGGGTTATTAAGCACCCAACGATCGCCTAGCTCTTTTTGAGTAAAGCGTTGCAGTAATTTTCCATCAAGATATAAGTTTAAGTAATCTTCGCCCCACTCTGCTGCGTAAATATGAAACTCGTCAGCAACGCGATATGGTAAATTTTCCTTGTGATGGAATACACGAGTTGGACGTTTTGCTGGTGGGCTCCAATCATGAACAGTTGACTTAGATTGATCAGGTTTGATATCGCCAATGATTTTCGGATTACCGATTTGTTCATAAATATCTAACTCAGACTGATAACCAATGGCCCAGAACGCACTGGTCATTGAAGCGTTAACCGCTTTGGAACGTATTTCCATGTAGCCATTTAAAAAGCGTTTATTACTGACAATGGCAGCGGTTGTTATTGGCATAGGATCGCCATTAGCCAATGAACCATATTTCGCATCGACTTTGCCGTCAGCGTAGTTTTCATTAGCAAACTCAAAATCAGGTTCCCACTGACTACGTAATTTTAAAAAGCCGTCTTCAACAATCACATTATGAGGAGCAAACTGAGACGGTGCTCGACCTTTCCAAATGTAGTAATCACCGTTTGCCCCTTGGACAAACCACTTTTCTTGGTCAATTTCAGTGCCATCAAATTCATCACTGATTTCAGTATTAAGCACCCAACCACCTGAATTGGTTGGATCAGAGAAAGGCAAAATTTGAGTAGATGTTTCTTGTTCTACTGTTGCGCTATTTACAACAGACTCAACCTCTGCATTAGCTTCTTTATTTTGGCAAGCCATCAAGCTTTGAGATATACAAAGTACTAATGCAGTTTTTTTAAACATCGATTTGACCAATAGTGGCTTGGCAACGATAGACTTCATTGAAGGACGTCCTTTTAATTCAACCTTAATTATCTGAATAAATTAAGGAAATACTAGCTAATAATCATTCCACAGTTGCAATCTGTTTTTACTAACGATTTTATTTACAGATTTGTGAAACTTGTTAAATTAACCACTATGTAAACATATGATGTTTGCATTTGCAATATCTATTTTGAGTCATTTTTATTCAATTTGTTAAAGCAGAATAAATCATTTTTTCAAAATCATAGCATTACAAAGATAAAATATCCCATGCTCAAAGCATAAAGATAAGATATTGTAATTAAAGACTTTATAAACTCAGGTTTTGCTTAGAAGGATATGTTTCAAAAGATACTAAGCGTAAATTTATTGCCTAATAACAAAGCATGTTCAGTTTTTTATCCTGGGTGGGGTTATGACATGTCAATCACACTTGTGCCATTGTAGTGCAATTAATTAACACTGCTGAGCAAAATACCATCAACTCGTCAGTTTGACATTTTCAGGCTTCAATTAGGCTACAAATTAAGCCGTCGTACTGATAACGTGTAGTATATTTGCTGCTCGCCCTGTATCGCTAGTTAAATTAGCTACCATAGTCACAAGTCGTTAATTCGTAATCTGATAATATGCTATTTATCGCGAGTAATGACTCACGTAATAAGCAAAATTAAGCTGATGACTATACTTAACGTTACACCACATAAGACGCCTTATTAGGACAGTAAATGAGTGAATTCCCTTCATTAATACAACTCGGTTGGCAACCTTTTTTTCAGCAACAATTATCGCTGGAAGAGATGGAATTAATTAGCGATGACAGCGCAGATGATAGGCTAATTATTGGCCGAGTTATTGAACAACACCGTAGTGGCGTGATCGTACTCACCCCAAGCGGTCAATGGGCAATGTCGCAAACCGCGCATCAAGCCAGTGTCACTGATAGATTGTGTGTTGGAGACTGGGTGTTATGTGATCAACAGCATAAGTTTGTTCGATTACTTGAACGCAAATCAGTATTTCAACGAAAAGCGCCTGGAAGTAAGGTTGAGTCGCAGCTTATTTCAGCTAATATCGACAGTTTGTTCATTGTCTGCTCATTAAATAATGACTTTAATCTAAGTCGAATTGAACGATATTTATCGCTGGCCAGTGAGTCACAAGTCACGCCTATTGTTATATTAACTAAAGCAGATCAGTGTGACGATGTGGCAGATAAAACTCAGTTAGTTCAATCATTGAATCCTTTAATGATGGTGCATTCAGTCAATGCTCTTGATGAAACCGAAATATTACCGCTACTCGATTATTGCAAACAAGGACAGACTATCGCTTTGTTAGGCTCTTCTGGCGTAGGTAAATCAACCTTAGTCAATGGATTATTGGGAAGCTCAACTCAGCTCACTAGCGCAATACGAGAAGATGACAGTAAAGGCCGTCATACAACCACATCAAGAGCACTTAAATGGATGTCTCGAGGTGAGCAAAGTGGTGGATTAATACTCGATACCCCGGGGATGCGTGAATTACAACTAGGTGCGTGTGAGCAAGGCGTCAGTGAAACATTCAGTGAAATAACACAACTTGCATCGCAGTGTCGTTTTTCAGATTGCCAACATCAAGCGGAGCCAGGCTGTGCAATTCAAGCCGCGCTTGCTTCAGGTGAGTTAACTGAAAGACGACTTATTAGTTACCAAAAACTAATGCGAGAACAAGCATTAAACGGGGCAACATTAGCGCAAAAACGCGCTAAAGATAAAGCCTTAGGTAAAATGATCAATTCTGTACAGACTGCATCTCGCTCTCGTAAAAAAGGCGATTATTAACTCGCTCAATACTGATTTTTACTTAGGCCGTGTTTAATCAATAGTTTACGAACCGATTATTGGCTTACTTAAACGAAAAACCAGTATTTTATCGACAAGTATCAATGTTTACTTGATGCCTTTAACGCTGAGTAGTTAGCCGTAATGCTTAAAAAGAAAATATTGTGCAGGACTTTTACCAAATGCTGGTGCAGAACCAATGACTTCAAATCCATGTCGTTGGTAAAACCCTGCCGCTTGAAATGCTAAGGTATCTACTTGAGCAGCTAGGCAACCACGTTCAATAGCAGCTTTTTCTGCCAGTATCATTAATTTATGGCCTAAACCCTCGCTGCGCAAAGTCTCATCTACCCATAACACATTGATTAAAAATTTTTGATATATCGTTCTACCTGCAATACCAGCAATGATCTTGTCATTTCCATCTCGCATTACGATAGTTAATGGCTTTGATAGCTCACTTCCCATATTCATTATGTTAAACGCTCTTACCCCATCAACCAGTTGATCGACAATATCTGGGGCTTCAGAATGAATGATCTCTGTGTTCAATTGACATCCTTACTCTATAAGTGAGAGTGACTTAATACCGATTTTAGCTTTAATTTATTAAAAAGTACCTTGTATAACAACTAATAAAAAAGCCATTTGATAATCAAATGGCTTTCTAATCACTTGCAACAATAGGCTATAAATACTGCTGTAAAAAGACTAAATATTTATTTGATGCACTAATACGGTTGTCTTTCTTACTAAAACCATGGCCTTCATCATCGAATACCAAGTAATCAACGTGTGTACCGCCAGCTCGAATAGATTCAACCATTTCATCACTCTCAATCTTCAACACTCTTGGATCATTTGCCCCCTGAACCACTAAAACAGGGCTTTTGACTTGATGACCAAAGAACACGGGTGAAATATTATGTAAGCGCTCTTTATCAGTTGCAGGATCGCCTAATTCATCATAAAGACTTTTTCTAAATGCTTCCCAGTAAGGCGGAATACTCTCTAAGGTTCTTACCCAATTAGTCACGCCGAAAATATTAATACCTACTTTAAACTCATCGGTAAACGCCATTGCCGCCATAGTAAGGTAGCCACCATAACTCCCTCCCATAACGCCAATTTTGTCAGCATCGACCCAATTTAAGGTTTGTAAGTATTTTTTGTTGAAAACCACATCTTGTAAATCATCTTCACCATGTCGTTTATCATCTAAATGAAAAAAGGTTTTACCATAACCACTTGAACCACGGTTATTAATTTTGATAATGGCGTAACCATTATTAACCAAATGCTGAACGGTTGCAGAGTAGCCCTTGCGAGATTGACCACCGGGCCCGCCATGAATATAGATTAACGCAGGTACCTTTTTAAACTCAGCTTGTTTGGGCTTATATAAAATTGCTGGTATCTCAAGTCCATCAAAGCTTTTAAACCTCACCACCTCACCAGTCACTAGGTTTTGCTCCAAAATTGCTGGATTACCAGAATTGGTCAGACGCTTTACAGATGAAGAACCAATGGTATGGCTGTATAAATTGGATGGTGAGGTATCAGAATTGATATAGAACACCATTGATTTAGAATCTTGTGAAAAGTTAACGCCACGTAAATCGCCGCTTGGAAGCTTAGGTAATGACAGCTCTTTTTGCTCGACAAGATCAGTGATGGTTAATTGCGTTTGTGCGTCAGCATTAATCCCAGTAACTTGATATCGACCATCTTTTGAGAAATAACTAAAACTAACATCCCAATCCGCTTTGTAATTAACTTTATGAGAACCCGTTGCAATGTCATATGCCCACGCTTGCTTAAACTCACCAAATTCGTTAGTTGAATATAATAATTGCTCGTTATCTTTAGTAAAGGTGTAAGCGGAATAAGAAACGTTACCTTGGTGCTCGGTAATTAAACGAGGTTTGGCCATCTTCAAGCGTAAATCAACGAGATACAAGTCAGTATTACTGTTTGAATGGTCTTTACTCAATACAATGAATCGGCCATTTGGACTCATGGTTTCAACGGTATAACCTAAGTCGTTTTTGTACACTAAGTTACGGCTGTAGTCGTCAGTATTGTATTGATAAATATCAAAGTATTTAGCATCACGTTCATTGGTCAACGCAAAGAAAGACTCATCATTTTCATGCCAGGATAACATCACGGCTTTGAGGCCCTCACCTGGAGTGAGATCAATTTGATTCCCTTCGACATCTTGTACAAACAAATGATCTAACTCATCCCCTCCTTTATCGGCACTAAACAAAAAACGATTGTCATTGGGAAACCAAGATTTTACAAATACTGACTCTTCTGTGGAAAATGTTAATTGAGTGATTTCAGAACCGTCTACAGGCACTTTGTAAGCATTAAATATCCCTGTTTTATCATTACTTACCAGTACTGCAGTGCCATCATGGTTGATAGAAGAGCCGAATACACTGGTGGTTTTATAAAAGTCCTCAGCAGTATAAGTTTTAAAAACACTTTGCGCTGGTGGGGATATTTGTGGGCTGACTTGCACTTGCTTATCAGCAGTCGAGCAGCCTGTGAGCATTAGCGTTATCACTGCACTACTAATCAATGTTTTCAGCATAATATGTCCTTATTTTGCTTGAAAAAGGGTTAACTTACTAACGTAACGACTCTGAACGTTAATATACTGTTAGTTAACCTAGCACTGAGTTACTGCTATAGCGAATATTTTACTTATTTCTGATTTTTTAGGACTCGTTGAATTTGTTGTTTCTCTTGTTTTGACAGGGCTTGATAATCTCTTGGGTAAGGCCAGCCGTAACCCCAACGATAGGTAGTTGGAAAATATGGACTGCCACCAACTCTCACACCTGCAAGCATAAGGCTAGCTATATGCGGTTGGCCAAGGTTGGCGACGCATTGCTTTAAACGTTGATCTGATTCAAGGCGTTCCTTGGCCGTACCGCCCTGCCAATAATCAAAATCATGTGCAGTACAACATGCAAGCCATAATTGATTGTCGGCCAAAGTGCCATCGGGGAAAACACTACAACCATCAGAGGTAAAAGGCACGATATCATCCGCATGAGCATAATTTACGAGGGGTTGAGCGATAAAAATAGAACTTAACAACAGGTAAACCCAAGCGCGATAATGGTGTTGTCTAAACATATCTAATGGCCTTACAAAATCATTAAAAGCTGTGCAGCTGAACTGTTCGCTAAAGAGTTAACATAAGAATCAGCATAAGAATAAGCATTTGAATCAAGAACGAGTTGGGCCGTTTGCTCTGGAATATGGAAATCAATTAGCGCTGCAATGACAAAAAACACTAAAAATGTCACAGCCAATGCTGCAAAAATAACCACAATAAATCGTAAAACGCTAGACATACATTCTCAGTTAACATCATGTTTCATACTGTACTGTCAAAACTAAACGACAATAAGCATCAATTAAAAGTAAGTGTTTCACTAACACCAATCAATCTCACCAATCAATCTCACCAATCAATCTCACCAATCAATCAGGCCAGTTAATCACGCCAGTTAATCACGCCAATCATAACTGAAGATAATGCATCATTGTCGGTGAGATGAGACAGCCTAAAAATTCAATATATCACAGTTAATGAATCAGTTGAGCGTTGCAGTTAGTCGGTTATTTAGGCCAAAGACTGTTCGTATGGATTGATATTCACAACTTTTAATAGCACTGACAATGATAGAGATACTTAACTTTCAGAATAAGTGCAAAAGTGTAGCTTGACTTTTGGTTCAAAAATATTGATTGCAGAATGGATACCTCATTAAAAAACGCGTATAAAAAACAAGCGCCACTTACCTTACTTGCCCCGAGCACTTACCTATAACTTTAAATAATCAGATAACCCGCTACTTCTATTGTGATTAATTTAATTTTATTGCATTAGCAGAAATATCGCCACCATCCTTACACTGGTTATATTTTAGCAATGCCGTCACCTGTAATAAGGTATTAAACTGTTCATCTGTTAGCGGTGCAGCAGTATCTATTGAGTATGTTTGAGTTAATAACCGCTCTAGTAGTGAATATTTTTCACTATCAGATTTGTAAAACTGTTTGAGACTCAGAATAATGTCATTATTTAAATGACTATTATCTAGGCCTCTTTCATTTGAGTGATGATGATTTAACAATGAAACTGCTGTACCAGTTTTTGATAATTGCGCATCTTGATATTCAATATAGCGGTACAACAATTGACACACTTTAGCGTAATTTCCTTGTTCATATTCCTGTCGTAAGCTTACTTGTAATTGCTTAATTTCATACTGAGATAAAGATAAATATAACGCCTTAAGATTAGTGCGATACGGGGCAAGTCGCGTTAGCACGTAAATCAGAATGAATAGGCTGACAATCACTAAACTATATTTACTCAACCACGCTTTAAATGATGAAGCGGTGCCATCACTGCTCGCGCTTATAGCGCCACCTTTGACTACCCAAGTTACTGAAGGCACAGTGAGTTCTTTTACCTCATTTTGTTGTAAGTTATACCAATACAAAACTTGCTTGGGCGTAGTAAACTCACCCGCTTGTTCAAATATATAACTCGTCGTTTGCGACGTTATGCCAGTTAATTCACCTCGGTTAGATTGATCACTGAGTTTACTGGGTTGCTGGTAAACACTTAACCCACTCAATTGTGTTTGTGCTAATACTGGTAACATCATTGCAGGGACACCTTTTGCGGTAATAGAAACCGTTTGGGTGACTGCATCCCCGACATTAAACGTTCTCGCTACGTCTGTTATATCGAGTACTTCATTGCCGATATCATGCTTTACAGACAGTGTGACAGAAGGTGAAACAATTAAGTTATCTTCAATCTCAGTTGTAAAACCTACACCTGTATCCAGTTCTGTTACCACTTTTGGCATTCTAGCTTCAATTTGAAAGTCGTCAGTTTTAAATACGCCTTCAACAATGCCATATTCTGTATTAACCGATGCAAATACATCAAAAGCTGGCAGCTCATAAACGCCCTCTTGCATGGGATATAAGGTTATTTCTCGAATAATGTATGTCCATGTTTGTCCATTAATCTTTTTTGTTCCTGTAATCGATGAACTCGAAGTAGGTAAAAAGACAATATCTTTATAAGCAGGAGGCGTTACATGAACGCCTTTTGAAAACCAGCGATCGCTGGACACTTCAACTTGAACAATAATAGGTTGTTTAACGACAAAAGGCGCTTTACTTTGAACACGAATCTCGATGCTTAGTTGGTTCTTATCTATCAAGGACTCAAGTGTGATACTTGAGTTTGCAGCTTGGCTAAGTTTAGCCACGCTCAAGCTAAAAAGGACTAAAACTAGCAAAAGTAAGAGTTTAAACAGCAATATCTGCCTTGTAAAAACATCGCAGAGAAAAGACATCATTGACTCTCCTCATTGGTGGTTAACGGTCGCGAGTTTAGCGATGTTGGGGCAGTTTGCATTTGAAATTTATTCGCTAGGAACCGCGCAGGATCTTTTTGAACTTGTCTTAACCACATTTCATTTAACTTAGGGTCAAGCAACAACTGACTTGCGTCATAATGCTCAGCTACCTTTAACACCATTTCTTTTTTCTTAGCACCATCACCAGTTTGCGGATCGTCACCTAGCTCTTGTGGCGAGTCTCCTGCTTCACCCTGCTGGCTTTCAGCTATGCGATTCACTTCATCAATAATGCCTTGAACAAGGGCTAAATTATGCTTCGCTTGCTTATTATTTGGTACTGTTTGTAATACTTGTTGATAGATATTTTTAGCTGCTACATATCGCCTTGCGTGCGCTAATGCATTGGCACGAGCAATTTGATCTATTTCATCTTCAAACTGGTCATATAAAATAGCAGATTGATCAAATTCTTCTGCGCCATACAAACTGAATGCTTGCCAGCGTACAAGACTAAAATGATTACTCGCTTGCTGGTAATAACCCATATTAAACAGCAACATTCCTTGTTGATCTCGAGTTAGCCATAAATCAGCAAAAGATTGAGGTTTTAAAATAGCGAATAAAGCGCCAATAATGATAAGAAAAACCATTATTCGAGTGCGCCACTTTGTATACCATGCAGATACTTTCGACAACGAACTCACAATCACCATGGTGAGTTCATTTACGATAAATTTGATCGACGAATTTACCATTGCAGTGTCCACCCTCGTCTAAACCAGAGTAAATATATTGCTGCAATGATATACACCAACCAATAGCCAGCATCTAACCAAGGCCGGCTTTCATCTTCACTAATAACGAGATTGTTATTTATATACCCATTTACCTTTTCGATATCTTGTTTATCATCAGTCAATATAACTATCCGTCCACCAGCCTTATCTGTAAGGGTTTCTAATCGCTCTTGCTGCATTGGAATAATGGTTGAGCCAGATTCGACCAAGCTTGCATTATCACGCCCAATCGCCCAAACCACTAACTGATGTTGTGCCTTGGAAAAATAGGTGTCAAAAGCGCTAAATGCATTATCACTGGTGCCATCGGTAATGAATAAAATGGTTCCAGGGGTTTGGGTTGCTTCAAGTAATCCGTTGGCAATCGGTAAAACAGTCTGTGGTTGCTTCCCTGAATTAGGCATTATCTTAAAACTCAGTGAATCTAAAAACTGCTTTATCATTTTGCTGTCGTTGGTTATCGGCATCACTGTATGTGCCGAGCCTGTGTAAGCAATCAGTGCTGTGTTGGCATCACCACGAACAGCCAATAACTCAATTACCTTCTGTTTCGCACGTGTTAAGCGCGTAGGTAATACATCCGTTTGCTCCATCGTTTCAGATAAATCTAACGCAATAATCAGCGCTGACTTATCTTCTGTAAATGGGCTTGGTTGCTGTTTCCATGTTGGCCCCACTAAAACCAATACACTGATAATGCCTAAAACTATGGTCAAATTTAAAGGTGAAATAATCCGTTGATTATCCCCTTTGACTGTCAATGTCTGTAAAATTTTTGCTGACATATGCTCATGCCAATTCACTAAATTATCCTGACGGTACTTTAAACGATAAACAATATATGCCAGTGGTAATAAGGCTAATAGCCACCAAGGTCGGAGTAAATGAAAGTGCTGTAATTGAATTAACCATTGATCCATTAGTTAACCCCTTTTTTCACATTAGGGAAACGCAAGGTGACGATTAACAACGACACTAGATACAAACCTAAAAACAGTGCGATGGGAATATAATGAATACTGGTTTTTGGCCTAAAGGTTTGCGACTCGAATAACTCTGGCTCTAAGTCATTAATCGCTTCATAAACATTTTCAAGCGCTTGTGTATCAATAGCTTGATAACTTTGCCCGCCTGTTATTGAGGCAATGTTTTCTAGTACAGCTATATCAACTTTTTCTTCACCAACAGCGATAGGATCGCCAATGGCAATGGTGTAAATTTTGATGTTAGAGGCCGCAGCAACCTTTGCAGCTTCAACAGGGGGGACTTTCGAAGCGGTATCATTTCCGTCGGTAAGCACAATAAGCACTCTATTTTGTGTCTCATGGCTGTTAAACACGCTAATGGATAACCCTATTGCATCTCCAAAAGCGGTACTTTGTCCAGCCATCCCAACTTGCGTGTCATTCAACAGTGTTAACCATGTATCTAAATCATTGGTAAATGGCGCTTGAAGGTATGGCGCATCGCCAAAAAGAATCAACCCTAACCTGTCACTGTCGCGCTGACTGACAAACTTACGTAAAACCTGTTTTACTGCCGTTAATCTATCAACCTTGTTAGACTGATTTTCTGGCAATACAAAATCTTCTACCGCCATAGAACCAGATAGATCTACTGCAATCATTAAGTCTCTAGCCGACTTTTGCTGGGTGACGGGTGTACCGATAACTTCAGGTTTGGCCATCGCGACAACAATGCATAGCCAAGCAAGTATTAACAGTAATTTTTGAATATGCTTTCTTGACAGTATTACCGCCCCTTTTTGCGGTTTCTCACCTGTAATATCAACTAACTGTTCGAAGTACGGCACTTGAATAGAGCTGCGCTTTTCTTTATAAGCAGGCGCAATAAAATACATAATGACTGGGGCAAGCAGCAAAACAAAACATAGTGGGTAAGCAAACTCAATCATACTCACCTCGATGTTGTTCTATCCAAATTCGTATCTGGTTAATTAACTTCGTCATCTGTGCAGTATTCACTTCTAAAGCAGAATCATAAGCTAACTCATTTAATGTAAAGCCGATATCTTCAAACTTGGCTTGAGGACACTGCTTACTCAACCACTGTGTCCATTCATCAGCTGATAATGTTGCAATTTCGGTGCGCTTATAACCGCCTAAAGCGGTTTTACGAACAAGATTCGGTAATTGACGATAGATAGGTTGAGCAGATAATTGTTCAAAGGGAGGTAATAAGCTTAACCATGCTATCGCATCACGACGATACTGATTATGCTGGTATAAACGCCAAGCAAAATACAGTCTACGACAAACAAGCGTAAGGCCGATTAGTGCAACAACCTGCCAGCCAATAGTTTGTGGCCACCAGCTAATGGCATTGGGCGCATCTGTTTCAATTAAGTCTTTTACAATACTACTGCCCCACGTATCACCAAATTGAGTCATTCACTACCTCGGCGAAACGCATTGATCAACTGAGTGCTAACAGGGTCAACGGTATTAATGGTCAATAAGGGTACGCGATATTTACGGGCGGTTTGCGCATATAAAGTCAATTTTGACTCTATTTGTTGTTGATATTGCTGCTGAGTTTTGCCTAAAGCATCAAATTGGATTTGAAGTTTTCCATCACTGACGACCATTTGCGCCATACTCGGTAATTTTTGCTCTAACGCATCAATAATGTTGCAGGCAATCACTTCATTATGACGTCTAATATTCTTCATTAAATGCGTTGTTTTATCGTTCCAACCATTACCATCACCAATATAAATAATTAATGAGTCGTGACCACAAACTTGTGCAGTTTTATGCCAGCTTTGATTCAGGCTGTCACTTGCATGAGTGCTATTGTTGCTCGCACCTAATTGATGATTTTGTTTTACTATCGATTTAAAAATTTGCGCAAGATGCTGACCGCCTCTTTTGGCAGGAATAACCGACGCTGAATCATCATTAAATACCAACGCCCCAATTCGATCGCCAGCCCCAACAATGCGCCAACCAATCAGTGCTGCTAACTCGGCACAAATTACTGATTTCATTTTGCCTTTACTTCCAAAAAACATCGCAGCACGTTGATCGACAATCAAATATACGTTGCGTTCTCGCTCTTCGGTATAGACTTTTATATGGGGTTTACCTGTGCGTTTAGTGACTTTCCAATCCATGCAGCGGATATCGTCACCTGGACGATAATGCCGGAGTTCTTCAAAATTTAATCCACGGCCACGTAACTTAGATGAATAGCGCCCATTTAAGACACTGTTCACTGCTTGGCGTGGAGAAAAGTTAACCCCTACAGCTTGGTATTGCAGCTTTCTAAGTTGCTCTATAGAAACATAAATATCACTGTCAGATTTATCCATCATAAAGCTCGACTAGGCCGCTATCACTTGACGTAATATTTCATCGATAACCTGATCAGGCGTTACCCCATCAGCAATTGCATCGTAGCTAAGTACCAAACGATGACGCAATACACTATGTACTATGGAGCGAACATCGTCAGGGTCCACAAAGGTTTTACCAGCAAGCCATGCCGAGGCGCGAGCACATTTATCTAATGCAATACTGGCTCTAGGACTTGAACCGACGGATAACCATTGAGCCAAGGGAGAATCTGGATAACGAGAAGGTTGACGAGTGGCCATCACAATAGCAACTATATAAGCGGTTATTGCATCACTCATATGAATTTGATGAATAAGATCTCGTGCAGTAAAGATATGAGTAGGATCTATCGGTGCCGGTTTGTCCACTGATAAGGCTTCTTCAGCACGTACTAACTCAATAATCTTTACTTCAGTCTCAGCATCAGGATAATCCAACAAGACTTTCATCATAAAGCGATCCATTTGCGCTTCAGGCAAAGGATAAGTTCCTTCTTGCTCAATTGGGTTTTGAGTCGCAAGCACCATAAACAGTTTAGGTAGCACATGGGTTTTACCTGCCACAGTGATTTGCCTTTCTTCCATTGCTTCAAGCAGTGCCGCTTGCACTTTAGCTGGGGAACGATTTATTTCATCAGCCAATAGTAAGTTGTTAAATACTGGCCCAGGTTGAAAAGTCAGCGTGGATTTACCTTCAACCTCTTGATAAATCTCAGTCCCTGTCACATCAGATGGCAATAAGTCGGGTGTAAATTGCACACGCCCTAAGCTCACTTCTAACGCATTTGAAAGCGCTTTGATTGAACGAGTTTTAGCCGTGCCAGGTAAGCCTTCTAGCAACACATTACCATTGGTTAATAAGGATAATATGAGCGCATCGACAACATGTTCTTGTCCAATGACTGATGCTTGAATACTTTGCTTTAAGCGTTGAATTTCATCAAAACAAACAGTCATAAATCACCTTTGTAAATTGTCGTTGAGTTAGCGTGTAATGTCGTTGAAATTTGAATGTACAACTGAATAGTGAGCCACAGCTTTAAGCCCATGGACTGTGGTGAACACAATGAAGAAACGATAAAGAAGACCATTCAAAATCCTTATGAAAGTTCTTGTATCTAGAAAGGAAAAATAAAACTCGTGCAACTTATTAACGAGTGCAACCTAATGAAATTGAAAAGCTAGCCATTCGGCGTTAGCAAGACACAAGGTGATACTTGCGCCTTAGTCTGGTCCATATTTAACACATTATCATAAGTCACTTATATAAAACCTATTATACTTGTGGCGATACTGTCAATCAGTCAAACAAAGGATAGCTTTTCAGATTGAAGACTTTACTTATTAAATCTTGATGAGTCCTATGTCATTTTCCCGCTCAACTATCGGTTGCGGTTTATCCATTTAATGGTGATAACACTAAATAAAGTGATGCCTACTGCATCAGCCGTTAAATCGCCAATATCAAAGGTACGTGTCGCGATAAAACCCTGACTGACTTCTTCAATAAACACTAAGGTACTGATTGCGACAATGGCGTAATATATTTTACGTTCAAATAAGTTAAAATATGCCGCTCGTGATGCAATCAAGGCCAGTGATGTCAGCGTGCCAAACAGCATCATGTGACCAATTTTATCGCCGTAAGGAACGACTCTCACTAAATCAAAAAATATGTTATTGCCACCAGTATTGGCTTGATAAATTATCCAGCCAATAAAAATAGCAAAACTGACCAATGCCAAACTCAATAAAGGTACTTGGATCCGCACACGGCTTTTAACGCCATGCTGTTCTGATGAAACTGGCGCTGGTGCTCCCGACTGATACTCAATATCTTGGGTACGTTGTTGAGGCGTTTGTTGGAGATTTGATTGGAGGTTTTGTTGGGGAATGTCCATATCAGCTATTGCATAAGTTTTGCAATGCGCTTTGGTATCAGTATTTAAGACGTTGCAAGTCGCCTTATTACTCTGTTGCTTTGTATCCTTAACAGCCTTGTTCATTCAGATAATCCATTAATATCATGTATATTTCATGATGTTACAGTAACTAAAAACACGCAATCAATGAAAGATTAACAAAAATAAATCCAGCCTAAAGCTGGATTTATATAGGGCTAATCACTATTGACCATATCGCTGTTGGTACATGGTAGAGGTGACTTGTTTAACAGCTTGAATCATTTCAGGATAAGGTACGTCAGTGACCGTTACAAAACCTATGTTGGCATTTTCGCCATCAAACGCCCTGCCAGTAATGGGTTCATCAATGTATTGAAACCAATGTGCGCCAACCATATACGGTTTTTCTAGCACACTTTTCATATAAGCTTTATACATACGCGCTCGATCGACTTGATTCGCAGCATGGACAATACCTGGGCTATACATACCTGAGTCGGTTGCTGTGCCAATATGGAATTCTCCTACTACAACAGGTAAATCCACTTTTTCTAAAAACTGCCAATAATCAGTTTGTAACCCTTCTTCATAAATATTGAAGCTGAGTACATCTGAGTATTTAAGCGATGCTTTAATGATTTCATCAGGCATCCCCCAGTTTGCCATTCTTGCCCCCATATATAAATGATTCGGCAATACCTTCTCTAGCGTGTTGTGAACAACGTTAAAATATTGCTCGCCAAGTTTTTCTAACAGCAGTGATAAATCGGCAATTAACTCAGGAGTATGATCTGCAAACTCGAGTCCAAGGTTTAGATCGCTCCACTGAGTATATTGCGCCCCCCACGCTGCATTAATGTTATCGATAGCGCCATATTGCTCTTGCAGCACCTTAACAAAGGCTTTTTTAGCTGGGCTTTGGCTAGCGGGTTTTGAAAGTGCATCGAGAATCACACCATAACGCGCTTCAACTGAGCCTTCTCTCTCACCCCAGCTTTTCTCATTATCAATAAAAATACCGGCGCACCAAGGTGAAGATTGAATATCCTTTGCAATGGCATCAATGGTAATTTTTGCTCGCTCGGCGAACACGGGATCGAACGGATCTGGCATTAAGCCCCAATGATTAGTTTTACCTGACAGGGTCTTAAAATCACCAATTATCCAGCCATTGGCAAAGTAAGGAACCTGATTGGATTGATAAAAAGCAGGGTCAACCCAGTTGCCAAATGAAGTAAAGCCCCAATCATGCATACGTTTTGCAGTGACATCCTGCCAAGCTTGTAAGTATTTAGCTTGCGAAGAATGTTGTGTTTTTTGTTCCAGATGCTGATTTTCTTCTAGATAGTTTGATGGCTTAAATACCGCAGGATAGGAAGCAACATCCATTTCATTATATCTACGCTCTAAATTAGCGCGGTAAAAGCTGTATGTTTCGCCATAAGGTATTGGCCCTTTATGAGTTGTTCTGCGATAACTGTAATGTTTAGCTAGTGGCGCATCATAGTCGGGTAACCAAGTGAACATGTCATGTCTTAATGATGAAATAACGTAGCGCTTTTCTTTCACCTCTTTAGCAACATCCACAATCCCCATCGAATCTTCAGGTGTAATTTCATCACTGGTTCTTACCCTTATCTGAGGTTCATCATAATCAATCCCTGTTAACGTACTCATGTTGGCCATTCGTACATTAGCTGGCCCATGAGAGAAAAACAGATTGCCCTCTGGATCGACCATCCACCACTTACCATCGACTTTTTCAGTTCGAAAATACCCTGTCGCGTTTAATTTAGGCCCTTGGGTATACCCACCGTATTGTGAACGGTTAGGCATGCCACTAGACGCTTGTAACTGACTGAGCTCGTTATCTGCCAGCGCTTTTAATTGCATTTCTGAATTGATATGTAGCGCCGTGGGTTGTTTATTATTTTGACCGAAGCGATCAATTAAGCCAACGAGATAGTCAAATGGGTTATCTGTCTTTACAGGCGGGTTTTGACGGATACGAATGTCATCAATTATCACCGACTTAGCGCGTAAATTGCCAATAGTAAAAAATGATAATGACGACAGTTCAGTAAATGAGGCGCCTTTTTCACGCCATGAACGCCACACCATCATATCGTCATTGGTATTCCAAGGTCTTACGTCACCCCATACACCGGTATCGGTTTGCGCCTCAATTCCACTCAGTGGAAAATAAATCGTGCCATTATATCCAGCAACTAGACTGATTGAGCGACTTTGATACTGTCCAAGAGGGTTTGTAATGTCCACATAAAGCTGAATAGATTCATCACTGGTATTCGTGACATTCAATGCTAAGTTTGCACGAGGAAACTCAGCAACATTCCAAGGTGAATCAGGTTTGATGGTTAATTTGGGAATATTAGCTGTTTGCGGAAAATCCACTTTTAAACTTTGGCTATTATTACTGGAATTGTGAACAACTGCGGTTTGCGTATCAGTAAGTTTTAGCCAACTGAGCTGCTCATCATTATTAAAATCAACCAAGTGTTTAAGGACCACTTCGTCAGCAAACACATCATCAGTTTGATGGTTTTGCGTATTAACTATTTGCCCCTTACTTGCTTTATCGATACTTGCCTCCTGCGAATGGCAAGCTGTTAACGCAACCAAAACGCCTAGCAATAGTGAACTCAATTTTGTTTTAGATTGACTAAAAGTAACAGGTAAAGTGCTTGAATTTGCCGCACAGTGATCTGCTGTACGAATAACAGATGCTTGAAATGCTTGCGTATTAGTAAGATAAAACTTCCTTTTCATTTTTATCATCCTTTTAATGAACCAAGGTAATATCAACCACAAGTGCTATTGCGGTTGTTTGACCAAATCGAGCGAATAAAGATGTTGATGTGCAGTAACAAACACCGTGGAGTAGTCATCGTTAAAGGCAAGGTTGGCAGCAATACTGGGTAAATGTACTTTGGCTAGTAACTTACCCGAATGAGCAAATAGCCATAGTCCATCTGGGCCTGTGGCGAGAACATCTCCAGAAGGCAGGACTTTTAATCCATCGGGTAAACCACGTCCTTCGTCTTTCACTGGCGGTAATTGATGAAATACCTGACGCTGTATCACTTGCCAATCAGTATTCAAGGTATATTGATACCAGGCAGGCTTTTGTGGATTTGAAGCTGCAACGTACAAGGTATAGGTATTGTCGCTCGACGGCACGGATGCAGCCAACGCAATCCCATTGGGATAGCGTAAACTGTCATCAATTAAGCTTAATTCATGTTGCTTAGATAGCCGATACACCCCTTGAAATGCCAATTCCTTTTCAGGATCGTTAAGCTGCTGCGCTAGTCCATAAGGCGGATCTGTAAACAGTAAACTACCATCTTGGCTTAACACACCATCATTAGGGCTATTTAAGCGCATACCGTTGAACTGACTAACCACTCGTTGATAGTTAGCCTTAGGTTTATCAAGTGGGGCCTGCATCACTGCAACCTGACGAGAGCGAGACTGTAGCAATATTAATTGCTCAGCCTCACTATCAGATGTGTTAATCACCAGCCCATTAGAAAAGCCGCTTACAGGTAAATACTCATTAAGCCCTTGATCGGGATGAAATTGAAATACTTTGCCTGCAGGGATATCTGAAAACAGCAAATACTGGCCAGCAGAAGACCAAACAGGCCCTTCTGCCCACTGAAACCCAGAGGCTAACGTATGAAGCGGCGCAGATGTGTTTAACACTTCGTACGCCCTATCATCAAAGATCTCATATCGAATATTACGTAAGCTTGATTTTTCTTGCTCTGGTAAATTCAGCACCGGTGCAGCTTGGCTGTGATGACTCACAGATAAAGTGTAATACATCACTAACAGCGCCAATAACTGTGACCCGAAACGGCGAGTTATGTTACTGCACGTATTGCTATAAATACTATAATCACTACTATAATCACTACTGTAATCACTACTGTTATAGTCAGGGTTATAGCCAGCGGCTGAGATAGTGTTGCAAATTGGCCGAGACATCATTTTATTTAACGTGAACATCACCAAAACGCCTCGTATAAATTTGCTGATTGACGGCTTTTGCTGCATCAACTAATGGCTGATAAGGAATATCTGTCACACTCACGAAGCCAACGTTATAGTTTTCACCATCGTATGCACGACCTGTCAAAGGAGAATCAATATATTGGAACCAATGCGAGCCAACTAAATACGGATTATCTAGTACGCTGTTAACGTATTCTTGGTATTTAGCGCCTCGGTCGGCTTGTGAAGAAGCATGAATAAGTCCAGGGTTTAGTAAACCAGAATCCATTGAACCATTATGGAACTCACCTATGATACTTGGCATATCAATGCCTTCAAGAAATGACCAGAAGGAGTCATTCACCGATTCTTTGTAATAGTTATAACTCATTACATCGACATGTTTAGCCGCGGCCGATCGCACTTCGGGTGTCATCCCCCAACTGGCAAAGCGAGCACCTAAGTACAAATGATTTGGTAAGTATTGCGCAACTGCATCGCTCACCACCGCAAAATACTCGCTGGTATAATGCTCAAGTAATAACGATAAATCCGTTACCACTTCATCCTTAAAATCAGTAATCTCTATACCGGTTTCAACTCGCTTCCATGTCGGAAAATCTGTTCCCCATTGGCGATTTAATTCGCCTATGTTGGTATATTTTGTCTGTAATACCTTAACGAACTCAGCTTTAGTTGGGCTATCGCTTGCGTCTATACCTAACGTGTTGATAACAAGGCCATATTGAGACTCTATGCTGCCCATTTGTCCCCAGCTTTTCTCGTTATCGATAAATATACCAACACACCAAGGATTATTTTGAACTTCAGCGGCAATTTGCTTAGCAGTGAAATGAGCCCGTTTTACAAATTCGGGATCAAAAGGGTCAGGCAGTGGGCTCCAATAATCATTACCACTACTGACTGTTTTAAAGTCGCCGATAATCCAACCATTAGCAAAGTATGGAATTCGATTAAGTTGGTAAAAGCTGGGATCAACCCAATTACCAAATGACGTAAAGCCCCAGCTAAGCATACGATCGACTGTGGTATCTCGCCATTTAGGCATAAACACATCAGCGTCGTTAGATTGATATTTACGCGCAAGATTTGCTTGATAAAAACTAAAGGTTTCGCCCTTTTCTACTGCACCAGTATGCACTTCACGACGATAACCAAAATGTTCAGATAACGGCTCGCCATATTTAGGCAGCCAACTGAACATCTTGGCTCTTAACTCAGAACTGACATACCTTGTATCCCAAGCAGATTCAGGTGCCCTATTTAATCCAATAGAATCCTCAGGCGTGAAATCGCCTTCAGCTCTTGGGGTAATATGTGTGGTATTAAAATCATACCCTGTGATAGTAGAAGTATTTGCCATGCGTATATTGGCAATACCATTTGAGAAAAATAAATAACCTTCAGGATCAACAAGGCTCCACTTTCCTTGATACTTCTCAACTCTAAAATATCCTGTTGCATCAAGCTTAGGTCCAGCCTTCCAACCATTAAAAGTTGAGCGTCCCTCTGGTACGGTCTTACGTAAACTCGCTTGCTCTTTTGCTGAAATGGCGATTAATTCATCTGTAGAATTCACTTTATTGATAAAATCAATCTTGGTGCTTTGGCCAAATTCATCCACTAAATTCTCTAAATATTGGTCATTAAGTTTTGTCGCTTTAATCAATTGTAAATTGCTCAACAAGATTTGCTTGTCTTCTGGCACACCATGGACACTAAACTCAATTTCAGCGACATTTTTAAGATCAATATTTTTCACACCATAACGCCAAATTATAGGCGTATAATCGGTTAACCAAGGATTAGGATTACTTCTAATGCCTGTTTCAATTGACAAGTCTTCACCAGATAACGCCATAAAGTAGTTATCTTGGCTTTTAGCTGGTAACACAATATTTCGATTATGACTTAAGCCAGTACTGTCTTTTACTTTGACATGAATAAAGACTGAGGTTGACTTCGGGTTAGCCAATGAGACAGCAAAACCAATTGGCTCATTCGATTGCCAATTAAAACTTTTATCAGGTTTAACACTAAAGCTAGCGCTATGGTGCTGCTTTGAATCAAGATGAACAACTAATTGCTCTTTACCATCAATTTTTTTAATCTCACCACGAGAATTTTCAAAATCAAACTGATTTAGTATTCCCGGTTTACTTAAATCTTCGTAACCTGTTAACGGCGACAATAAAACTGTTGCCTGCGCTTTTTGCTGTTCGATACTGTTTACAGCCTCAGTTTCACCCCCTGCTGCCATGTCTTTTTCGGTGATTTGATTATTCCCGTTATCATTAACACCATCACTGCAAGCAAGTAATAAACTGGATATCAGTAAAGATGAATAAAAACGTTTGTGCCTTGAGCTAGGTTTAATTGTCATTAGCTTGCCTTCCTTGTTAATTCTTTTGCATTAATTTTTGCGACTATTTCACTGACATTTCTGGTCAATTGTTCGGCTTGTTGCGGACTGTAAACGGGTTGCGCCAAACTTCCGCCGATACCAACACCTGACGCTCCACTGTCAAACCATGCGTCGATATTGGAGGCATCAATACCACCAACGGGAAAAAAGTAGGTATCAAGAAAAGGACCTTGAGCTAATGCTTGTAAATAGTTTGCTCCCATAGGTCCTGCGGGAAATAACTTAATAATGTCAGCGTTAAATTGAGAGGCATCGACGATATCTGTCGGGGTCATTGCGCCCATGACCACAGGCACATCCAACGCGTGGGCATGTCGCACAATCGCCTCGTTAGTATTAGGCGTTACCAAAAACTGAGCACCTGCTTTAATTGCTCGTTTTGCAATTCGATGATCGGTCACCGTTCCTGCGCCAATTAACATGTGTGGGAATTGCTGCCTGAGCTGAGTGATAGCCATTTCATAACCTGGAGTATTGCTGGTGACTTCTACCGCAAGTACGCCAGCATCAGACATACATTGAACTATGCCTTCAATGTCACTGGGGTCTTTTACTCTAATAATGACAATCAATTTATGACTGATTAATTGCTCAACCACCTCGTGTCTCATGTCGTCTCCCTTTGTCTATTTTTATCCTAAATGACTGAACTGATAACCTTGTTCATCGAATAATGTGGCCAGATAAATTACCGTCCGCAATGTATTGAATCTCAGCTTCATTTGACCAATTTTGATCGCCAATACCCGTATGAGCTAGAGCAAATGCAGCATTGGCAAATTGCGCAATTTGCTGCCCATGCCAACCACGTTCTAACCCGTGCAATACCCCAGCAGCAAAGGCATCACCTGTGCCTAAACGGTCTTTAATTTCTACGGTAATCGGTGCTGAAAAGCTGCATGTTGTCGAAGTAATATAAAAACCAGTTAAGGTATTTTGATTAGCGCTATGATGCACTCGCTCAGTCATTGCAAAATCAATATCAAATTTAGCCCGTAAAAATTCAGCTAAATCATTAGCTTGATACCAGCTGCGCTGGCTAGTTTTGCCCAAGTGTTCAAGAGAATGTTGAGAAATAACGTGGGCGAGTTCATTTTCAGAAATATCTGGCGTCTGATAATCAAACACATCACTTATAACGCCAGCATTTCCAAAGGCTAGATTGGAATAAGTTAGGATTTCGCTGAAATAATCACGTGCCTTTTGGCTGTCATCCCAAAGCGAACGTCGATAGTTAAGATCAAAACTGACTTTTACCCCTAGAGACTTGGCAATTTTGACCGCTTTAATCGTTTCTGCTGCGCATTGGGTCGATAATGCTGGTGAAATACCACTAACATGCAACCAACGCTTACCAGACAAAATACTTGGCCAATCAAACTCGTCATTAGAAATTTGCGAAAAAGCGGAATAAGCGCGGTCATAAACCACTTTAGATGGCCTTATAGACATGCCCATTTCAATAAAATAACTGCCAATACGTTGACCACCTCGACGGATATAATCAGTCTGAATCCCGTATTTTTTAAGGCTTGCAATGCCATGATCGCCCAGTGCATTACTTGGCAGCTTAGTGACAAAATGGCATTCATGGCCCATTAATGCCAAGGAACTGGCCACATTAGATTCAGCACCGGCAAAATCTACAGATAGCTGTTCTGCACACACCAGTTGCTGTTGTGCAATTGAAGGCGTTAAACGCAGCATCATTTCACCAAAAAAGAGCAAACTCATTTTGATTTGCCCTCAATGATTGACGCTTCAACTAGTTCAGCCGCAGAATCAAGCTCCATGTCAGATGGCACAGTTATCTGCTCGACTTTACCGACCAAGAACAAGTACGAGCACAAACCACACATACCCAAGGCTGCGATTAATATTAATGCAGGTTTAAAGTCGCCTTCTTGTGCTAGGTATCCAATGGCAATGGGGACGATTACGGCAGATAATCCACCAATGAAATTAAAACACCCTCCCACTAAACCAACCATATGTTTAGGCGCGAGTAATGAAACAAACACCCAATTGATAGACGCTAACCCATTTCCAAAAAATGTCACTGACAGGAAGAATGTCATCCAAGCCGTACTATCGACATAATTTGCGAAAATCACACAACTAGAAAGCAGCAACCCTATAATAATCGGTGCTTTTCGGGCGACTTCATTTGAAATGCCTTTTCGCACCAACCAATCAGAAACAAAGCCAGATACCAAAACACCGGCAAAAGCACACAAAAATGGAATAGCGGCAAGAAATCCGGTATTGATATCGCTTAATCCACGATATTCAGCCAGATAGGTAGGAAACCAAGTTAAAAAGAAAATCAAAGTCCCGCCTAAACAAAACTGACCTATGTAAATGCCCCATAACTTGCGACTGGTAAAGGCGACTTTTAGATTTGACCAGTTGATTACAGCTTGTTGAACAGGCTTTTGAGATTGCTTTGATAATGGCTTATCTGACAGCGTCTTTTCTGTCTCAGCAGAGACAGCCTCATCAGGATCTTTATAAAGCCAATACCATATTCCAGCCCAAATAATGCCGATGGCACCTGAAACATAAAACAAACCACGCCAACCAAAATACTCTTGAATAACCGCCAGCACAGGCATTAAAAATGCCAAACCAATGAATTGACCTGAGGTATACACAGCAATGGCGCTCGCCCTTTCTTGTTCTTTAAACCATTGCGTCACGATTTTATTATTAGCAGGATATGAAGGCGCTTCGAAAAAACCAATTGCCATTCGACAACCGATTAATGCCGCTAATGAACTGACCATCCCCTGCACTATGGTTGCTAACGACCATGCCACTAATATAAAGGGATACAAAACACGGATCTTGATTGCATCGACCACCATGCCGCCGGGAATTTGCATAATGGAATACGTCCATGCAAATGCTGAAAATATCATCCCCATTTCTAATTTACTGATGTCGAGATCAGCAGAAATTGCCTGCGCTGCAACCGAAATGTTGGTGCGATCCATGTAATTAATAACCACACTACAAAATATCAGCGCCAGTACAGCAAACTTTTGTTTAGGCTGATGAGGTGTAACTTGTTCTTGTTTCATTTTCTATCCATGAAAGCGTTAGCATTGTTAATAACAGCTTCATACAAGCCTCTAAGATGAGTCATGCACGATGCTGTTGGCTAGATTGACTTAATTCGTTATGTTGCCTGTTACCAGTTGGTGTAAGAGCCATCCGGTTTATGTAATCTTGGCGGCTCCCAGAACTTGAAAGCCTGCTTCGGTAATGAGGCCTCATCAACATCAATGCCTAAACCAGGCAGGTCAGAAACGGGATATGCATTGTGAGATACTCGAGGCCGATGAGTAAAAATGGCGTCATATTCAGATAAATCACCATCATAAGGCGGTAACTCCAGCCAGCTTAAATTACTTATTGCAGCGCAATAATGAATCGAAGCTGCGGTACAAATCGGACTCAATGGATTGTGTGGCATCATGTCGATATATTTGGTTTCACACATCGCGGCCACTTTCATAGCCTCGGTAAAGCCACCAGCATTACAAATATCAATTCGAGCAAAATTGGTTAGCGCACTATCAACATAAGGAGCAAAATCCCATTTACTGGAAAACTCCTCGCCAATAGCAAATGGAACGTCCGTCATTGAGCGCAGGTTTTGATAACTCGTTAAGGACTGATCGCGTATAGGCTCCTCAATAAAATCTAAGGTACCTACAGGCATTTTTTGGCAAAAAGATACGGTCTCAGCAACTGTTAACCTATGGTGATAATCAATACCTAAAACAATCTCTTGGCCAATACTCTCCCGAGTTTTAGTTAACCACTCAGCGGCGATTGCAATTGATTTTCGTGCATCAAACAAGCTTGATTGTTCTGCACAGCCATGTTCGCCTGTGGTGGCTCTAATAGCTTGCCAACCCTGTTGTTTTAGTCTTTTTACATCATCAACAAAGTCGGCATTAAAGGCTAACGTAGAAGTGACAAATAGCGGGATCTGTTTTCGCTGTTTACCCCCTAATAGTTGATAAACAGGCACATTAAAATGCTTTCCTGCAATGTCATGTAACGCTATATCGATGGCCGAAATCGCAGCGGCAAGCACTCGACCGCCTTCAAAATACTGACTTCGGTATAGCTCTTGCCAAATATGAGAAATATTTAACGCAGATTGACCAATTAAAAACTGTTTGAAATGTTCAATTGCACCAGTAACCGCAAGCTCACGACCAGAAAGACCAGATTCTCCCCAACCATAAACGCCGGAATCGGTTTCAACTTTAACCAGGCAAACATTTCTAAAACCCAACCAGAAATTATAGGTATTAATATCCGTTATGATCATCTGTCATTCCCTATACATAATTAGACCTAAGCCGTTTCACTTTTCAGCTTTCAAGTGCAACATTGCTCTGCCAGTAATCACCGCCACTTTTAACGTGTCTTGTTAACGTTCTAACCGCAGACTCTTCATCTTTTGCGTTTATCAAATACAGTAAATGGCTGTGCTCACGTAAAATAGCTTCGTATCGACTTGGTTTTACTGCCAAATTACCCAATAAAGCCTGTAACATTAACTTCTTGTTTTTCCACAACACTAAGGCACTTTGGTTATAGTGATGGCGATACATTTCCCAATGAAACTCTGTATCAAGTTGCCTAAGTTGACTCGCTTCATGCTTAGGTAATAACGTCATTTTTTGATGTATGCTTGCTAACTTGTCTAAACTTTCTTGGCTTGCGTTACTGACATACCAAGACAAAAAATATGGCTCTAACAATTGCAAAATTTCAAAAACATCCCTCATGCTTGAATAAGCAAAATTAGCGACCCTAGCACCGCTATTTTTTTTAAAGGTTACAAACCCTTCCCCCTCTAACAGCTTTAGCGCCTCACGGACGGGATTAACGCTAGAGTCATAGCGTTTAGCTAACAAGGTCGTAATCAATCTATCGCCACTGACTAATTCGCCCTGCGCAATATCAGCTAAAATCCTGCTATAAATATCAGTTTCTAATTGCATAACGTCCCATTTGGCACACAGATATTGTTTAGTGCCGCTACCTGATTGCACATAATCCTGAGTTAGTAGCAGCATTTTTTGCGTCAAAAACCTGCAAGCAAGTTCAAAAAAGCAGCAAATACTGTTGGATTACACAATCTATCAATTAATCATTATTGTCAACAATTAACATTAAATAATTTATCATTTAATAAACAATAGATAAGATTGAGCGATGGTAATAGAGAGAAAATATCAACAAGAAGGCGTAAACAGCATGGCTTAAGTAATTGAAAAAATGATAAAAAAACCTGTTAAAACTTTTGCCATACAGCTTTGGCATAAAATGATGAGTGCGTGTGAATTTTTAACATTCACTAGCAGGTGTGAACACACAAGCTGTCATCGATATACCTACATACAAGGCAGCTGGTATACATCGATGTGAGAAAGGTAGTGACAACCGCCCTGTCACCTTCCACAGGCAGAGGATTACAATTCAATAAGTGAAATGAATGGAGTGAAGTGAAATGAATGGAGTGAAGTGAAATGAATGGAGTGAAGTGAAATGAATGAAGTGAAGTGAAGTGAATTTAAATAAAGAAGTATCTTTTTATCAAATTAACTAAATGATTTATCGAGATGTTAGCCGCTCCTCATCCTAACTCAAAGTAAATTGGCAAGAGCAGTGGATGTCCAATAACTAGAATAGAGAGCAGTGAGCAAAGTGAGCAAAGTGAGCAAAGAAACGATATTTTATGCTCGATAAACATCTACTTTCCTGATAACTTATTGAATTTGCGATGATTGATAAAAGGTTGAAGAGACCTCTACATTATTATTGCGCTCACTTTATACGGGCTTAATATTGATAATATCAGTCTTAATTTATATTTTTATCATTATTAAACAGTCGGTTAGCTTGGTAAGGTTACTGCTAAATTTGATTTTAGCCAGAAGATTAACGAGCAGCTATATAATACGCTGTTAACTTCCAAGGAGTATCCAGTGCGTACTGAGATATTGGAAAATCTTAAAACTCTAGAAATTAAAGAGAACATTAAAATACTGTATGCATGTGAA
>NZ_LKTL01000009.1:0-164783 GCF_001401775.1 Shewanella sp. P1-14-1
CAGTTGGTTAGAATACCGGCCTGTCACGCCGGGGGTCGCGGGTTCGAGTCCCGTCCGCTCCGCCAACATAAAGACGAAAGCCTCTACAGCAATGTAGAGGCTTTTTTCGTTTTGAGTCGAAATTTACGTGCTGCGTTAAACTTAAATTCTATTACGCTTTAATTGAATGCTGTCATCGTTTGTTCTTGTTAGCTTAATAACGGGCTATCGTGTCGTGTCACTTTTTTCGCATATAGCTTAACTAACAGAAACATCATTGATAGTTAACGCCATATAGCGCCATCACAATGCATTGAATATCAGGTTATAATTTCTACGTAACTCTCATTTTTTACTTAAAGATGTATTTTGAGTGCGTTTTATAGAAAAGATGATTCTATATTAGCCATTAGTAAGATATATTGCTGCTTTAACACTTAGGTACTTTTATGGACTGCCGTCTTGGTTGTGGTGCTTGCTGCATCGCACCTTCTATTACAAGCCCAATTCCAGGAATGCCAGATGGTAAACCTGCTGGAGAACGTTGTATTCAGTTAAATGATGACAACCTTTGTAAACTGTTCGGCGACCCCTCTAGACCTAAAGTATGCTCGGATTTTACTGCCACAATCGATGTGTGTAGTACGTCAAATGAACAAGCGCTTTGGTTGATTACTGATCTTGAATCATCCACTTGTTGATTATGTATTTAAATGTTGGAACTAACTCATGCAACTAACTCGCTATACTGATTATGGCATTCGTATTCTAATGTACCTTGCTGCACAGCCAAAAAGAGAGACATTATTTCGTATTGCGGAAGTGACTACGGTGTTTGAGTTATCTTCAAACCATGTTGCGAAGATTATTCATCATTTAGGTAAGCTTGGCTACATCCAAACCATACGTGGTAAGAGTGGCGGATTTAAATTGGCAGTGGCGCCAGCTGACATTAATTTAGCTAAGTTGGTCGGTGAATTAGAGCCGTCATTAGCGCCAGTTAATTGCACTGAGCCTTATTGCCGATTTACGCCAGCATGTAGCTTAAAAGGTATATTGGCTAAAGCGGTAGCGGCTTATATGGCGGTGCTTGCTGAATCAACGTTGGCTGACATTGTCGCAAATGCAGATGAATTACTTGAGACGTTACCTGATCTCTCTATCTCAGTACTTGAGTTGAGCTAGCCCCCTCGCTTTTTGCCATTGTGACAGGCAGTAATGTCGAAGTATGAACTAGGTTAATGCCTTTTGCCTCTAATCGATGTAAGTTTCGATTTAAAAAGCGTACCGTTTCAGGATAAGGGTGCGCTATAACAACTAGACTTCCTTGCTGTTTTGCTTTCTCAATGATTTGTGAAAATTGCTTTTCAAGTGCAACTTCACTGACATCGTTATCTAAGAATATCTCTCTACGTAGCAGTGGAACACCGTGTTTCTCAGCCTTACTACTGGCTTTGCTGTAACGTGTAGTCACACTATCGACAAAATAAAGCTGTTTCTGTTTTAGGCTTTCCATTAACCAGTTCATCGGGTTGTCTAACTGAGTTAGCAAGCTGCCCATATGGTTATTTGCACCTTTGGCATATGGGATATTGGCAAGCGATGCCGTTAACTCTTGTTTGAGTTGTTGTTCGCTCATTTGATTAGTAAGTCCACCATTACCCAGTTTTTTACCGTTCAAGGCCTGCATAGGAATATGCAGCATGATTTCATTTCCTTGATGATGTCCTTGCTCGGCAAGTTTTTGACCTAATGGTGTATGAGGTAATACTGACAGTGTCACGCTATTTGGTAGTGACAACACGGCCTCATCTGATTGACGATAACCGATATCGTCAATGATGATTGCTATGTTGACTGCTTGAACTGGACCAATAAAAAGTAACGTTAATAAAAAAAATAAGTAGCGCACTGAGTCTGCTTTTTAGTTATGTGTTGTTATCCATGCAATAGCTGAAGAAATCTGGCCATCCTGTGGCTCATCATATTGCGCAGTTGATTGCTCAATTATATCCAGATATTCAGAATTTAGAATAGCTTCGTTAGAAATTTTGATGTCAGGTTCAATTCCTTTGCTGTGGATATCATTACCATCTGGCGTACTATATTTGGCGATGGTGAGTTTAATGGCATTCCCCATTTCTAACATAGGGATCAGGCTTTGTACTGTGCCTTTACCAAAACTTGTTTCACCGACTAAAGTTGCGCGGTTATTTTCTTGTAGTGCCGCAGCAAGCACTTCAGATGCAGATGCTGAACCCTTATTAATTAATACCACCATAGGAACGTGCTTAAAAATAGCTGGCTGGGATGCGTAATACACTTCGTTGGCATCAAAAAATCTTCCTTCTGTAGAAACAATGAGTCCATTTTGTAAAAACAAGTCAGCGATACTGATGGCCTGTCCTAATAACCCACCAGGATTATTACGCACATCCAGAATAAGCCCTGTTAACTCAATGTCCTTCCAAAGTTTAGATTGTCTAATGATGGCGCTTGTTGCATCTTCTTGAAACGAGTTCAATTGGATATAACCAATATTACCTTTGAGTATTTTGGCATTGATGGATTCTATATGAATAAGTTCAGGGTTAAGTGACAACTCGAACGGCGCATTTTCTTCACGCTCGATGGTTAAATTAATGGTCTGTTTGGCGTTGCTGTTTTGTTTAATATCCATTAGCACATCAGTTAAATTTGCACTGTCAATGACAGTATCGTTTAGCTGAAGTACTTTATCACCAGGCTGCAAGTTGGCTCTAGCTGCAGGAGAGTTAGGATAAGGAGTAATAATCGTGATCTGGTCATCATCGGTGGCCACTTCGAAACCGTATCCAAAGTATTGACCACTATTATTGTCATTGATGCTTTGGTAATCGTTAGCGTCTAAAAAGCCTGAATATGGGTCGAGATTTGTAAAAATGCCATCAATGGCAAACTCGATCAGTTGTTCGCGATTGACGTCATTAAAGTAATAAGTGTGGATGGTATCTATCACATCAAGTAGCAGGCTGTAGCTGTACTCAGAATCTGATTTATAATGTTGCTCAGAGCTAGACAAGCTCATCGAAAGCGCAACCGAAATACCCAAGAAAAAACATAATAAATAGCGTGCAAATTGCATCATAACAGCCCCTTAATACCGTCAAGGTACATACAGGGCGTCGGTTAGTTCAGCGAGTTAGGCTTCCTAGCCAGTTGTTTATCGACAATATTTCGCTGGGTTAACGGCTTGCCCTTTGTGTCGTATTTCAAAGTATAGGCCAGATTCTGTCTGTCCGCCTGAACTCCCGACAAGAGCAATAGATTCTCCTTTCTGTACAGTTTCTCCTGGCTGAATTAACAGTGCCTGAGCGTGACCGTACAGGCTCATGTAGCCTTCACCATGATCGACAACCATGACCATACCAAAACCACGTAGCCAATCAGCATAAATGACGGTACCTGGCGCAACAGCGGTAATACTCCGTCCTTCTGGTGCAGCGATAACGACGCCTTTCCAGCGTATTTGTCCTGAGCGGCGACTGCCAAATTTAGATGCTAAATGCCCTTTAGTAGGCCAGTTTAATTTGCCTCGTCGTTTAGCAAGGCCGTCCATTTCAGGATTGTCTTTAGCTGCAAGTAACGCTTGCTCGATAAGCCGCTTTAAGCTGGCTTCTTCGATTTGCATTTGCTCAAGTTCAGCCCCTTTACTCGTTAAGGTTCGCTGAATTTGTGCCAACGTTTGTTTACGCTGGCTTTGCTCTTTACTCAGTTGTTCAGCTTGTTGCTTTTGCTCAATAATAAGTGCATTAAGCTTTTGTTGTTCAGTGACTTGCTGCTGCTTGACTGTGTCTAATTGCTCTATGGTCGCCTTTAAATCTGTAATGGCTTTAATTCGAGCATTATTAAGGTACTGATAGTAAGCCAGCATACGTTCAACAGTCGCTGGATTCTGCTGGTTTAACATCATTTTTGAGTAGTCATGATTACCAGCTAAATAGGCACTAGATAATTGCTTTGATAAGGTTTTTTGTTGCGTAGTTCGTCGCTTGTCTAATTGAATCGTTTCAGTCTCTAACTCACTAAGTTTACTGTTAACTTGAGTTAGTGAAGATTGGGTTTGATTGACTTTTTGAGCTGCATTTGAAATAGCTTGCTCATCACGCTTAAGCAGCGAGATGAGCTTTTCTCGTTGACGACTGGTGTCTTTCAAAGAGTTTTGTTGTTGATTGATCTGCGCTTGAATGGCTTTAAGCTCTGACTGACGCTTATTCAGATCGGCACTTTGAACTGATGATGAAATTATCAGAAAGCCAGCAAATATGCTGGCTTTGAACAGTTGTCGTCTATTCACGAGTGGCTATTTACTCTTTGAGATTAATAATTGAGCGGCCTGTCATTTCTGATGGCACGTCTTGTTCCATCAAGGTTAACATAGTTGGCGCGATATCGCTCAATCGGCCACCATCTTCAATTGTCGCGTCACGACCGACGTAGATAAATGGCACTAACTCACTTGTGTGAGCAGTATGTGCTTGGCCTGTGGTTTCATCAGTCATTTGCTCAGCATTACCATGATCGGCTGTAATTAAGCATTCGCCGCCAACTTTTTGTAATGCATCAACAACTCGGCCAATACAAGCATCAACCGCTTCACATGCTTTTACTGCAGCGTCGAAGTTGCCAGTATGACCAACCATATCGCCATTAGGGTAGTTACATATGATGACATCAAACTCGTTAGACTCAATTGCAGCAACCAATTTATCGGTTAATTCAGTTGAGTTCATCTCTGGTTGAAGATCGTAAGTTGCTACGTCAGGAGACTTAATTAACTCGCGGCTTTCGCCTTCAAACGGCTGCTCTTTACCGCCATTAAAGAAAAATGTTACGTGAGCATATTTTTCGGTTTCAGAGATACGTAACTGAGTCTTGCCTAGGTTTTGTAATGTTTCACCTAAGGTATTTACTAAGTCAGTAGATGGGAAAGCGACGGGAGCTTTAATGTCGTTGGCATAGTTCGTCAACATGACAAAGTTCACACTAGGCGTGACCTGGCGCTTAAAACCGTCAAAATCGGCATTAACAAAACTGCGAGTGATTTGGCGAGCTCGGTCAGCACGGAAATTCATAAATATCAGTGCGTCATTGTCTTCTAATGACACAGTATCACCGATGGTCGTAGCAGCTACAAACTCATCGTTTTCATCACGCGCATATGCCGCCTCTAATGCATCGACAGCACTTGAGAAGTTAAATTCAGCTTGGCCTTGGGTGATAAGGTTATAAGCCTTCTCAACACGATCCCAGCGGTTATCACGGTCCATTGCATAATAGCGACCAAGTAGTGAGGCTATTTTACCGTGACCTAGTGATTTAAACAGTTCGTCAAAGTGCTCTAGTGAGCCTTTAGCGCTGCGTGGAGGCGTATCACGGCCATCTAAAAATGCATGCAAGTACACTTTTGTGGCACCACGCTCTACAGCCATACGACACATAGCTTCAATATGCTCTTCATGGCTATGTACACCACCTGGCGACATTAACCCCATGATATGCACAGCGCCATCTTTACTGATGGCTTTATCAATGGATTCGCACAGTGCAGTGTTTTGTGCAAACTCATTGTCAGCAATAGACTTACTGATACGAGTCAGCTCTTGATAGACAATGCGGCCAGAACCAATATTGATATGGCCGACTTCTGAATTACCCATTTGGCCGTCAGGTAGGCCAACATCCATACCTGAACCAGAAATCAGGCTATGGGGGTAAGTAGCATTAAGTTTATCTAGAACAGGGGTGTTGGCATGATAAATCGCATTATTATGCGTATTTTCACGGTAGCCCCAGCCATCTAAGATAAGTAATGCCAGTGGACGCTTTTGAGTCGCCATGGAAGTACCTCTATTTTTAAAGTTAAAGTGTAAAGTTTATGAGAAAGTAAAATTTAATTGATATGGATATTACTACTTATGCTGGCGCTGAAAAAGATATTTACCTTATATAGCCTGTTCTTCATGCCGATTTATATAGCAATATCGGAGCTGGTATACCGGTTAGCCAAGATGAATTTTTTGCAATGAAAGCGAAATCATCATGATTTTGGCGCTGGCTTGTTAATTTTATGCAACCTTTAATGTGTAAAGTGTCACTAATAAGCCCCCATCGGTGATGATTAAGCGTGAACTTGCTGCATTATAAAGACGCAGTCGGTATACTCTGTGGCTTATTAATTTTAGCCAATCTAAAAGTAGGCAGAGAAGATGCAAGAATATATTGAATTTTTTCAGGCGAACCCAGTTTTAAGTATCGCTTGGGTTGGTTTGTTCATCGCTGTAGTTGTGACGACAATTAAGACAGCAACATCTAAAGTTATCAACGTCAACACACAAGAATTGACCATGCTGATGAACAAGCAAGGCGGTAAAGTGATTGATGTTCGTTCGCAAGAAGAGTTCCGTAAAGGGCATATCGTAGATGCGTTAAACGTGCCTTTGTCTGAAATTAAAAATAATAAAGCCACTGCCCTTGAAAAGTATAAAAGCAGTCCCATTATTACTGTATGTAATGCTGGAATGACATCTGCGCAAGCAGCTCAACTTCTTGTTACACAAGGCTTTGAAAATGTCAGCAACTTAAAAGGCGGTATGGGCGACTGGACTGCTGCAAACTTACCAACAGTAAAAGGTAAGAAGTAAATATATCCAGCGACTTGCTAATGAATGTTAGCGGGTCCAACAAGATCCTACTTGTATAAAGGGCTTTAAGGCGTTTTGTTAACTAGTTAGATCAACTTTAATCGGGATGGACTAATATCTAGGCTTTGGCTAGGTTTTAGGAATAAAAGCCCAAATTTAAAATTAGCCTCACAGAAGAGCTAAAACACATTTGAAGGTAGGAAATCATGGCTGAAGTAGCAAACAACGAAGAACAAGCACCACAATTCAACATTCAACGCGTATTCACTAAAGATGTTTCATTTGAAACGCCAAACAGCCCAGCTGTTTTCCAAAAAGAATGGAACCCAGAAGTTAAGCTAGATCTTGATACTCGTAGCAACAAACTTTCTGACGACGTGTATGAAGTTGTTCTTTCGTTAACCGTCACTGCACAAAATGGCGACGAAACCGCTTTCTTATGTGAAGTACAACAAGCTGGTATTTTCTCTATCACTGGTTTAACTGAGCAGCAATTGGCTCACTCTTTAGGTGCATACTGCCCTAACGTTTTATTCCCATACGCACGTGAAACAGTAGGTAACTTAGTTTCTCGTGGTACGTTCCCACAGCTTAACCTTGCTCCAGTGAACTTTGACGCGTTATTCGCTCAATACGTTCAACAGCGCCAGCAAGAAGCTGCTGCAGCACCAGCTGCTGAAGAAAACGCTTAATATTTATGAGTAACGCTACCGAAATTACGGTATTAGGGGCGGGGTCTTATGGCACCGCCCTTGCCATTTCTCTCGCCAGCAGTGGTCATAAGACCTTGCTATGGGGTCATGAGCCTGAGCACATGGAAGCCCTTGCCAAAGACAGAGCCAACAGCGCATTTTTACCAGGGATCGCTTTCCCTGATACGCTTGAGCTAGAGTCTGACTTAGGTAAAGCATTAGCAGCGAGTAAAAATGTGTTGGTTGTAGTACCAAGCCATGTATTTGGTTTAGTTCTCAGTCAAGCTAAACCATTGCTTCGAGATGATGCTCGCATTGTCTGGGCAACTAAAGGTTTAGAGCCAGAAACAGGTCGATTATTGCAAGATGTTGCTCGAGAACAATTAGGGGATGATATTCCTCTCGCTGTGTTATCTGGGCCAACATTCGCTAAAGAGCTTGCTGCTGGAATGCCTACAGCAATCTCAGTTGCAGGTACCTGTGCCGACTTTACCAGTGATTTAGTGGAGTTATTGCATAGTCCTAAACGCTTACGTGTTTATGCAAATGATGACTTTACCGGTTTACAATTAGGTGGCGCGGTAAAAAACGTTATCGCAATTGGTGCTGGCATGTCTGATGGTATTGGCTTTGGTGCCAATGCGCGTACAGCATTAATCACTCGTGGTTTGGTTGAATTGACTCGTCTTGGTGTGGCACTGGGTGCCGACAATAACACCTTTATGGGAATGGCTGGTTTAGGTGACCTAGTGTTGACCTGTACCGATAACCAATCACGTAACCGCCGTTTTGGTTTAGCATTAGGTAAAGGCAGTGATGTCGATACTGCGCAAACAGAAATTGGCCAAGTGGTTGAAGGTTATCGTAATACCAAAGAAGTTTACACATTAGCGAAACGACTTGGTGTTGAAATGCCGATAACTGAGCAAATTTACCAAGTGCTTTATCAAGGTAAAACGCCAGTTGAAGCGGCTAAAGAGCTACTAGGGCGAGACCAAAAGTCTGAGACCATCTCTGAGTAGCGTGAGTGTGAATACGACTGAAAGGGTGCTAATATAGCGCCCTTTTTTGTGTCTGATGATAAAGTAGTCTGTTATTAATAGCGCTTTATTTTCGGCAGATAGTTAACCCGGCTTGTTGGCCAATGCCTTATTAGCACCACCCAAAGTGAGAGAGTAAACAAGTGATACATCATGACGTAATTATTATTGGTGCAGGAGCTGCGGGCTTAATGTGTGCGGCAACTGCAGGCTATCGTGGTCGTGACGTACTGGTATTGGATAATGCCAAACAAGCGGGTAAAAAAATTCTGATTAGTGGTGGTGGGCGTTGTAATTTTACCAACCAAAAAGTTGAACCGCACAATTTTATCTGTGGTAACAGCCACTTTGTAAAGTCTGCACTGGCAAGGTATCGTTCTTCAGATTTTATTGAACTTGTGGAACGTCATGGTATTGATTATCACGAGCGAGATCATGGTCAACTGTTTTGTAATGACTCAGCGAAAGACATCGTCAATATGCTCATGACGGAATGTGAATGGGCTGGCGCCAAAGTGCAATTACGTACAGAAATGACCAAAGTGAGCAAGAATGCTCAAGGCCAATTTGAAGTGCTGACGTCAAATGGTGACTTTAGCTGTGACTCACTGGTTATCGCAACGGGTGGGTTATCTATGCCGAAACTTGGTGCGTCGCCATATGGCTATAAGCTTGCTGAACAATTTGGATTATCGGTGCTGCCAACCCAGGCGGGTTTAGTACCTTTTACATGGCATAGTGATCAAAAGGCACGTTTTGAGCCACTATCAGGTATTGCTGTACCGTCAACGATTACAGCAGAAGACGGCACGCAGTTTAGTGAAGCGTTGTTGTTTACCCACCGTGGTTTATCAGGGCCAGCTATTTTACAAATTTCAAATTATTGGCAAGCGGGTCAAGCTATTAGTATTGATTTATTGCCTAATGAAAGCGCGGCTGAAAAGCTTGAAATTGCTTTAGCTAATAGCCCTAAACAAAGCTTACGCAATACCATTAGCCAATGGTTACCAAAGCGTTTGGTTGAGGCGTTATTTAATGCCGCACAGCTTGATAAAGCCCTAAATCAATTAGGCCATGGCGAGCGAGATCAAATAGCTAAAGAGTTAAATGAGTGGTCAATTGTGATGAATGGCACAGAAGGTTATCGCACTGCAGAAGTGACGTTAGGTGGCGTTGATACGAATGAATTGTCATCGAAAACCATGGAAGCGAAATCGGTTGCTGGTTTGTATTTTATCGGTGAAGTCATGGATGTCAGTGGCTGGCTCGGAGGGTTCAACTTTCAATGGGCTTGGTCATCTGGTGTTGCAGCTGGAATGGCTGTTTAAATGTTTTGGCACAATAAAGTTTGTACATAAAAAATAAAGTTTGTACACAAGGCGGTATTGGAATAATAAAGTTTGTACACTAAGCTATAATTCACTTAACCAGATACTGTGGAGTGAATTAACTTGGGACGGTTTAGGAAGCTAGTTACACCGAAAGATTATCAGCGAGCATTAAAGAATAAGTTTGGCTTAGGTGAAGCTGATGAGTACACGCCTTGGTTGCGTGTACAAGATGTTAATTCTGCCGGAAATAGCGGTAAGATCGATGGACTTAAATCTAACCGAGTTCACCACACATTATCAGAGCAAGAATCATGCTTTTTCTATTTAGCAGAATTTTGTGATCCTGTTATTGATATTCGTGAGCAATTCCCACTTCTTCCACTCGACCTTTCGGTCAAAATAGCAAAAACACTAGATATCGATCATCCGATAAACCCAGTGACGAAAGAAAAATGTTTCAATGTGATGACGACGGACTTTCTTTTAACTCTGACTGACGGCACTAAAACTTGGTATGAGGCGATAAGTGTTAAGCCTGCTGATGATTTAAAAGATAAACGTACAGCTGAAAAACTCGATATTGAGAGGGTTTGGTGGCAGCTACAAGGTATTGCATTTCATATATTTTCAATGACAGAGCAGACTCAAATCCAATCTCGAAATATTCAATGGTTCACTTCACCGTATCGGCAAGGGAGTAATTTCCCAAATGACACAATTGAGAAAGCGAAGTCTATTGTTAAATTAGGGACTAATTTAATTGAGGATTTATGTAATGACTTTATTAGTGAACTTGATATCGAGCATGATGATGCTTTGGTTTTACTGAAGGTGCTACTAGCAACTAAGCAAATTCGTGTTGATCTTAATAAGCCTATAGCTGAAAGCGGCATTTTGCAGGTTGTACAGGTTGCGGTCCGAATAGGAGAGCAACAAAATGCAAGTTGAATTAAATAGTGTTTGGAGTATTAAAGACGTTGGTGAGATTCAAGATGGAACTTACCGAGTTTTAAAACATTACCCTGATGATTCAATGATTGTGATATTCAGGCTTACGGATGATACTAATCTCCAAAGACCCATAGCTGTCTCTGTCGCTATATTTATTGAAGCAATAGAAAATGGCCAAGTATCCCCGTCTGATTATTTAGCTCCCTTCTACCAGCTTGTTGCTGAGGAAACGATCTCTGAAGCACATAAGAATAAGAGGGATAAGCGTTTTCAACAAATTAAAGGATTAATCACCGCTTCAAATTTTCTTCTGGAGGTTTCACTTAACCCAAGGTGTAAACTTGTTGCAGAGCACGCTAAAAAGCAAAGCACATACGTTCAAGGTTTATATCGGTCACTTAATCTTTTTTGGAAGTATGGGCAAGAGCTTAACGCATTGCTTCCAGCATACAAAAATTCTGGGGGAGCAGGGAAGTCAAGAGTTGCTGGTGATGTAAAGCGAGGCTCTCCTATTCAAGTATCCACTCCAGGACTTATTGTTCCAAAAGGCGTCAATACAAGCGAAGAGGACAAAGTTAAGTTCCTTAAAGCGATGAAGCGTTATGGCTTAAGAGGAAAGGCGGCTACTCACAGTCGGGTGTACGACCAGATGTTAAAAGAGTTTTATGCCGATGAATTAATATCTGCTGATATTGAGCAGCGTGAGGTAAGGGTTCCGAGCTATAGAGCTTTTATTTATTGGGTTAACAGATTGGTTCCTAGACAAGAGCTAATTAGAAAGCAGACTTCTTTAGGTTATTTTGATCGCAATCTTAGAGGTTTATCTGGGTCATCGACGGATCATACAGAAGTTCCTGGTAGTTGTTTTGAGCTAGATGCTACTGTTCTAGATGTACATGTCGTATCAGAAATTAGGCGTAATCATGTTTTAGGGCGACCAACACTTTATCTCGTTATAGATAAAGAAAGCCGGATGATTGTGGGTATGCATGTATCAATGGAGTTTGCCTCTTGGCGTGCAGGGCGTCAGGCTTTGGTTAATAGTTTCACACCCAAAAAAGAGTTCTGTGCTCAATTTGGCATCGACATCGAAGATAAGGATTGGCCGTGTAGCCATATTCCCCAGCGACTGTTATGTGACCGAGGGGAGTTTATTTGTAAAAATGCTGAAGACTTAGCTGTCCCCCTAATCGGCCATCTTAGCATTGCTCCCCCTTATAGGGCAGACCGAAAAGGATCAATAGAACAACGATTCAATATGTTGAACCAGCGATTAAATCACGAACTTCAGGGAACTACTCTTGGGCGACCAAATACTCGTGGGGACCGTGATCCAAGAGCTGATGCTATATTTACATTAAAAGAGGTCACGACATTACTTATTGATGAGGTTATGTCACTTAATCGGAATCATTTAGACAGCTTAGCGGGTCAGAGTCGCTTGTTTATAGAGTCCGCTAATAAACCTTGTCCTATTAATTACTGGAATTTTCATTTAGATAAACACTTACATGCCTTAAATAAGGTTAATGAGGCTGAAGTTAGAAGTCGTTTATTACCTGTTGAAACGGTTTCTATGACTTCAAAAGGAATTCGACTCAACGACGATATGTACTATAAGTGTGATCGGCCAGAGTTTGAGGATTGGAAAACGATTGCTCGATCTGGATCTCGTTGGTCAATGGAGGCTCGAATCGATCAAGATAATTCCTCATTCATTTATGTAAGGCTGCAAAAGATGGAGGGGTTCACTCGATGTGAATTAATGTTGCAATCTTCTAGTCTTGAAGGTCTACATAGAGCAGATGTTTTGCTGTTTGAGGATTTGAAAAAGCTCGATAAAAAACGAGCTAAACCTGACGCAAAATCTGTGGAACAGCATCAGCGTCGAAAAGCGATTGTGAAACATGCTCAAGATGAGGCTAAGAATGCCCCTCCTTTATCTTCTAAAGCTGAACGTACACGTGGGATGAAAGAGCGAAGAAGGAAAGTGATTGAGAATGATCGATTATCCAGTAGTTCATCAGATATAGAGTTAACTCCACAAGTTGGAACTCGTGTTGACCAATGGCCAGAAGAGCGGAATCAAAAAGTGGTGTCACTGCTGAAGCGTAAAAAGGATCGTGACTAATGTACGTTGAGAATGCCCGTTATCAAAAGCCCATTTTACCTGAGCATAGTGGTAATGCCCTTATAGAGGCGCTGCCGAAGAAATTAACTGATGAAGATTTAGTTAGTAAATTGGAACATTATCCTAAATGCTTAATCAAGGATACTCAAAAGGATGCCTCTGAACGAGTGGAGTACTTAACTCGTTTAAACAGGCTTCGTCAGCCGCAACTTGTTTACTTTGATGTCTTTCGCGCTATTGAAGTTGCGATAAAAGATGGCTATTCAGCTAAAAACCCTTTGTCACCAACTACAATGAATTACCTTCACTATTCTTTAGAGGAAAGACCGAATATAAAGCCTCGTTCTGGTTTTTTTAAACCTAAAGGGTGCGGGATAACTATCATTGGTGAAAGTGGCGTAGGTAAAACATCAATGCTAGAACAGGTGCTAAGTATTTACCCTGATGTAATTAATCATCAATCTTATAACGGTATGTCATTACCTTTAACGCAAGTTGTTTGGCTTAAGGTTGATTGTCCTGATGACTCAAGTGTAAAAGGGCTTTGTCATCGGATTTTAGATGAAATTGACAGGAAAATGGGTATTGAAAATACAAAGCCTCACAGCACTATTGCACTGCTAATTAAGCAGATTGAAGCAAAAATGAAGTCTAGTTTTCTGGGCATCTTAGTTATAGATGAGATGCAAAACCTAAATACAGCTAAAGCTGGTGGCGCTGAGCGATTATTAGGTTTCTTACATAATTTGATGAATAACCTTGGCATACCAATTTTATTTTGTGCAAACCCCCCATTTGATAAGTTATTAAGCAAAACACTTAAAGCCGCACGACGAGCGGAAAGTGGCGGCTATTTTGACATTGGTTTACTTAAAAACTCAGAAGCTGAGTGGGGACTTTTTGTTGATGCATTATGGGAATTACAGTGGACTAACGTTCAAACGCCATTGACACAGGACTTAAGTAATAGTCTCTATAGTTTGTCTGTAGGTAATATGGATCTTGCAGTGCGAATATTTTACGCAGCACAACGAGCTGTAATAGGCTCATTAGATGAGCGGATTACTACCGATGTATTGAATAAAGGAGCAAGTATAGCTATTAGATCCTCGAAGCCTGCCATTGATGAATTAAGACTTTCTCTATTAAAGCGTAAAAAAGAATCTACAAATGATAAGCCAAACAGTGAGGCTTCAGAAGAAGCTAAAGCAATTACTGAATCTAAAGGTAAATTCGTTACGATACCTGGTGACCTAAGTCGCCCTCACCATCCAGAACTTGCTGAGCGTATCACTGAATTACAGTATGAGGATGATTTACATGCCTTGATTGAAGATCCGGCATTAATACAGCGAGTATCAGAAGAGGAAAACCCTTTAGGTATGCTTAAATCGGAAGGAATTTTCTGTGAAGACCCGCTCAAGACTTTCGGTTAGAGTTTGAGCCATGCTATTGCCTCCTGTGCTACCAGATGAGTTGTTGCTAGGGCGATTAATCCGTTATGTGGCTATATCTGGATATGAGGTAGGAGGGTTTTGCGAGAAAGCATTTGGCTCTAATCGAATTTCACTACATCCCTTACTAACAGCAGGAATTGAGCATTTATCTCATGTTGTTAAGGAGCCTCCAGAAGAGTTGTTATACCAGCAAACCTTAGCACCACTCTTTCTTTTTTACTTGCCAGAACATGCAAGTAATCTTAAAAAGTATTTGCTTGCTAATGAGGGCGCAAAAGCCCTTCGAGAAAGCCAGTTACCTTCATATGGTCATGGAGGTTCTGTGTGTCTCAAGTGGTGCCAACTCTGCGCTAAGCAAGACATTCAAAGCTATGGGGTGACTTATTGGCATAGGGCACACCAGATCCCAGGTGTTATAGCCTGTTATAAGCATCCAATCTTACTGAAGAGTATAGAGCTAGAAGAACGAAAACATCGCTTAGATGCGGGGCTACTTCCATCTTGTCATGGGGGTACTCAATCTGCGTTGGATATTGAGTACCGTGTTGCTAAGTTCAGTCAAAAGCTCATCTTAATGCTCGTGAAAGAACTCCCCGTTGTAGAGTTATCTTCAGTTTACCGATGGCGACTAGCTGATTTGGGTTTTATCACATCCTGTGGGCGTGTTCGTCGCCAACTTTTGATGCAACAATTTATAACTTGGGTAGGTAGTTATCATTCTAGAGCAGATACCCCACTTCCCAATGATATTAAAGATTATCGATATTTATCTGAGTTATTGAATCCAAAGACGAGCCACCACCCATTCAGACACCTACTCTTTGCCAGCTGGCTGTTTAGTCATCCAAATGAAATATTTAAACAAAAACAATCGGAGCCCAATGAAGCTTTGGTCAAGCCGAGCCTGATTAAAGCTAAAGCCCTGCAACTTGAAAATAGATGCTTAAAACTGCTTGGAGAAAATCGCTCTATGGCCGAAGTAACTCGACTCACAGGAAAAAGCCGCTGTTATCTAAAACGAATAGCTCTGCAGCATGGTATTAAACTGAATCTAAAGCCTAGACTGCTAACATCAGAATTAAAAAGTAAGATTGTTCATCTCGCTCGTTCAGGTATGCATAGAAAGTCGATTTCAGAACGATGCGATATAGGGGTAGGGTCGGTTGAGCAGGTTATTTCCAGTGTACCGGATTTAGTCGATTGGCGAAAAAAATGTCACTTTGAGTCAATGAGACGACGTTATCGCTTAGAGATCCAAAGGTATCGACAGAAATATCATGATGCTATTCGCCGTGATATTAAATCTGACTGTAATGCAGCATTTTTTTGGCTTTATCTTTATGACAGAGACTGGCTTGAGGTTGTTCTTCCATCTCCCGCCAAGCCCATTGGGCATGGCAATTACCTTCTTGATTCAGGTTAATTATTATCGTTGAAGTCCGAGATCAGTTGGGCTGTATCCACAAGCATATTATTTTCCATTTTTTTTCTCGATACCTTGTATAGCCATTCAAAAATCGGTGTTGCTGATTGTCGGAAGTTTTGCCAGTAACGCATATGTTGCTCAGTTGCTGAGTGCATCTCATCGTTATTTAGTTTGCCTGCGATAATATTGTCCCAAGAGCTATAACACCCCTGTGTCAGCTGCTCTGCTATTTTCAGGCTCTGTCTATTCAATATCCATTCATCGAGTATTACAGCAATTATGGGCGTAAATGGACCGATAACAAAAGCCAACGACTGTAATATGGTGTAGTTCAATGTGAGAGACACCAAGATTGGAATTGCGATACAAGTAACCAACAAAAAGACTAATAAACCTTGGTAGCGTTTTCTCAGTTCACTTTCCCAGGCGAACGTTGAGTATGTTGCAATGACTTTTCCTACAGGGTACGGCACATCTTTAAGTGCTGAAGACCACCATGTTTCAAGCTGTTCATGATCGCCAGGAGCTTGCTCAAGCCGTTTTGTGCTGAGTTCCATAACAAGGCTTTTGGGAAGCTCTAGTTGTGAAGGCTTATCGCCAATATCCATGGTTTGGTAGTCGTGTAGTCTTTGTATCATACAGCCCCTAGACTGCCATTTGTTGACTAGATACTTGCCGAAAGTGCCAATGAAGATAAAAGTTAGTAAAGGACCAATAGTCAAATAAGCTGGGTCAAATGGAGCTTTGTTACCAGAAAAAATATATACCGATGCTACAGTCTGAACAAAAGCGAGAGCAAGGGCTGCCCCCCAAATCAAGGCTTTCCAAAATTTCGCTCGGTTATAGGCGTAACGGAATGCGGTACCTGCTTCGATTGCTGCAGCTTGTTTTTGGTTGCTTACTATACAAGTCATATTTTTATCCATATTGTGGGAATTCAGTGCCGTATACTCTTCGCCATTCACCTATGGCTTTCTCATGGTCCCCTACGGACTCAAATTCACGCGCAGCAAGAGCGGTATTAAAGTCAGTTTCTGCTTTCTGGGAAATTTTTAGCTTATCGTCATAAGTTAAAGTATTTAAATTTCCTTGAATCCCTTTTGGATCATCGACAGAACTCCATATATTATTTTTAATATACCCAAGAATATTAATGACATTGATATCAATAAACTCGGTTGCTTCACCTTTGACTTCGAAGTGGTTGAGCACCATGCTCTCGAGCAAATAAGACGACATAGAAGGCATGGTTGAACGACGCTGCCAATACTTGATGGCTCGGATAGCGTTAAGTACATGGCCATTACATAGCTGATTGATATCTGTGACGCGCTGACGGTCAAGTCTTGGATCTGTTTTCATCCAGTTACCCTTGCCGTCTGGAATGATGTAATAAGTTTTTCCCGCGCTATCTTCAGTGGTGAAGAAAGCAGGAACTATGTCAAAGTTCCAGTCATAGCTTGTCAATTTCAGGGTTGCCGCATTTTGGTTACGGTGCAGTTCTGCTTTCTCATAGTGATTGAGGTCAGATAAATTGCTAACAAAGCGGTTAATCACTTTCCGTGAGTTAAGTCTATATGAGTTATCGTGTCGGTAGTCTTTATACTCAGGGGAATCTGCTGACGTGGTAATATAAACAATACCATCGAAGGTTTCCTCCCAAGTACAGCCGTTTGCACTCAGCGTGAAAATCATATCTATATCATCTAGAGGCTTGATTTTTGTTCTACGAGCAAAAGAGCCAAAATCGATATTCTTATCACCGTAGAGTGGGAAAAAATCTTCTAGCCCTGATATTTTTCCTTTTAAGAAATCACGACTAGAGCGTGCCGTATTTGTTCTACTCCCATCTAAATTCACGGTGTTACTCATAAATGCATTAAATGCAGCGTTTACAGTTGTTGACATATTATCCTCCCAAACCAGTTTAAGTGCATCATTCGTAATGACGCTTTGTTTTTCTAGAATACGTTGATTTTCTAGACCGAGTCAAGTATTATTGTTGCATCATTCAAAATGATGCGAGCCATATGAAAGTAACATTAGATGAAGTAGCAGTGATTAAAGCGGGGCATCCATTTAGGGGGTCGATCAAAGAATCCGAGCAGGGAAATGGTTATGTTATTCAAACGCGAGATCAAAATGCAGATGGGCAAATCTATTGGGAAAAATTAACCCTAACCGATGTTGTGGGGCGTAAAGATCCTGATTGGCTTGTAGAAAATGATATTATTTTTACCGCACGAGGGGCTAGAAATTTAGCATCTGTCATGCCAGATATCAGTAAGCCTATTGTTTGTTCTCCACACTATTTTCAGATCAGAGTTAACAGTGCGAACCTTTTACCAGAGTTTTTAGGTTGGCAATTGAATCAAGTAGAGGCGCAGCGGTATTTTCAGCAATCAGCTGAAGGCTCAGCACAAGTGAGTATTCGTCGAAATGTGTTAGATAAAACACCGATAACAATTCCACCATTAGAGACGCAATACCAAGTGTTGAATATCGTAAAGAACGAACAGCGTCAAAGACAAATTTATCAAAAGTTAATTGAGTTGAAGCGTTTGGAGCTAGACGCTATTACCCAGTCAATTTTAAAAGAATCAACTAATTAAGAGACTCTTATGCCTAATTTACCAATCAACCAAGATCAAATTAATAAGGCCGTATGGTCTGCCTGTGACACTTTCCGTGGCACGGTCGACCCATCAATCTACAAAGACTTCATCTTGACCATGTTGTTCTTGAAGTATATTTCTGATGTACATCAAGACAAAGTAGATGAGCTAGCGAAAGAATACGGTGATGAACCAGAGCTGATTGCCGCGATGATGGAAAGCCAATCTTTTAAAATTCCAACGGGTTCTACATTTTGGGATCTTTATGAGTCGCGTTTTGAGGCGGGTAATGGCTCACGTATTGATAAAGCCCTACACGCGATTGAAGAAGCCAACGGCACTAAGCTTAAAAATGTGTTCCAAGACATCAGCTTTAACACAGATAAGCTCGGTGATGAAAAACAGAAAAACGATATTCTGCGTCATCTAATGGAAGATTTTGGTAAACCAACGCTTAGTCTGCGTCCAAGTCGTGTGGGTTCGCTGGACGTGATTGGTAACGCTTATGAATACCTAATCAAACACTTTGCCGCAGGCAGCGGTAAATCGGCGGGTGAGTTCTATACGCCACCAGAGGTGTCGGATCTACTTTCTATCATCTTAGAACCACAACAAGGCGACAGCATTTGCGACCCTGCATGTGGTTCAGGCTCACTGTTGATGAAGTGTGGTAAGCAAGTTCAAAAGAATTTTGGCGGCTCGAAGCAGTACGCTCTGTTTGGGCAAGAAGCGATTGGCTCAACATGGTCACTAGCCAAAATGAACATGTTCCTGCACGGTGAAGACAACCACCGCATTGAATGGGGCGACACCATTCGTAACCCTAAGCTGCAAGATGCTAATGGTGGCTTACTGCACTTTGACGTGGTAACTGCAAACCCGCCATTCTCGTTAGATAAATGGGGACATGAAGACGCAGAAAGCGATCACTTTGGTCGCTTCCGCCGTGGTATTCCGCCAAAGACCAAAGGCGACTATGCGTTTATCTCACACATGATTGAGACATTAAAACCTCAAAGTGGAAGAATGGGTGTGGTTGTGCCTCATGGCGTGCTATTCCGTGCATCATCAGAGGGTAAAATCCGTAAGCAACTTATTGATGAAAATCTACTCGATACCGTAATCGGTCTACCAGAAAAGCTGTTTTTTGGTACAGGTATCCCTGCTGCGATCCTTATCTTCAAAAAACAAAAAAACGATAACAAGGTGCTGTTTATTGATGCTTCTCGCGAGTTCAAGTCTGGGAAAAACCAAAACCAGCTAACGTCAGAGAACATTCAGAAGATTGTAGATACCTACAAAGCTCGTGAAACCACCGATAAATACTCATACCTTGCAACGCTCGAAGAGATTGCCGAGAACGACTACAACCTCAACATCCCTCGTTATGTGGATACTTTTGAGGAAGAAGAGGAAATCGATCTAGTCGCTGTTCGTACTGAGCGTTTGGCACTTCAAACTGAACTAGCTGAACTTGAGGCCGAAATGGCGGGTTACCTAGAGGAGTTGGGTTATGGTGCCTAATGGTTGGAGTTTAGTTAAACTAGGTGATGTTTTAACGCTTGGTAGTGGAGATACGAAACCGACTGACTTGCAAAAAGAGTTTTCTGATGATTCGCCATTCCCTGTCTATGGCGGAAACAACATCATGGGGTACTCTAGTCAAAAAAACTCTTCAGATTCTGTGATTTTAATTGGGCGTGTCGGCGAATATTGTGGTGTAACGCGATACATTGATAAAGCATGTTGGATTACTGATAACGCCTTATATACCAAATCAGTATCTTCTGATATCGACAAAGAGTATTTGGTTAGCAAACTTAAAAAGTTTGACTTATCTAGACTTAGAAATAAAGGGGGGCAGCCACTTGTCTCACAGAAGCCTATCTATGCTGTAAAGCTGCCAATGCCCCCACTCCCAGAACAACGCAAAATCGCCCAAATCCTTTCTACATGGGATCGCGGTATTGCAACCACTGAAAAGCTAATTGAAACCAGCAAGCAGCAGAAAAAAGCTCTGATGCAGCAGCTTTTGACGGGTAAGAAGCGTTTGCGCTCTTCACCAAAAGACGGGGCTGAAACGGGTAAGGCGTTTGAGGGGGAATGGGAAGAGGTTAAGTTAAAATCATGCGTACAGTTCCTCAATGGGCAACGAAAACCGATAAAACAAGAAGAACGAGCAAACATTCAAGGTAGTTACCCGTACTACGGGGCAACGGGCATTATTGATTATGTAAATGACTATATTTTTGATGATGAGATAATTTTGTTAGGGGAAGACGGTGAAAATATCTTATCTCGTGTTCTACCACATGTATTTGTAGTGCGAGGAAAGGTGTGGGTAAACAACCATGCACACGTTTTAAAAGCAAACAAGAACGCTGATACTGACTTCTTATGCATGTATCTAGAGAGCTTAGATTATAGGAAATATAACTCTGGCTCAGCACAGCCTAAGATAAATAAAGCTGTATGTGAAAAAATACCTGTCAGACTTCCAACTTTGATTGAGCAACAAAAAATAGCCTCAGTCCTCACCACCGCCGATAAAGAAATCGAAGTGCTCGAAACCAAGCTTACTCACTTTAAGCAAGAGAAAAAGGCACTAATGCAGCAATTGTTGACGGGCAAACGTCGCGTCCATGTGGAGTAATGTCGTATGATCCCAGATAGAGATATTAAGATTACTCTCACCGACATCTCAGGCTTCCGTAAAGAGTTTACTAACCTACGATCCCTTTATGACTTCGCTCAAAAAGAACGAGATTTGTGGAAAGAGCAGTCGGAAACGATTAAAGCGAAGCACAACGTTAATGATGCGACTATTAATTCATTCAGTTACTTGAATACCCTAACCACAAATATAGAAAACTGGTTAGATGAGCTTGACCAATTGGATGACAACGCTCTTCAGCAAAAACTAAACCAACTTCGGCAAAATGTTTATGCACCACTCCAACAGCATTGGCTGTGGAGTGGGCACCCAAGCGTCCAACCTTACATTCAGTGTTTCCTTGAACATAACCCTAATGTTGCTAAAGCCTTTCTTGATCTTGTCATTAGAAACAAAGTCACGATGAATCAAAACAACATTGATGCATTTAACGGAGCTTTATTAGGCTATGAGTTCTTAAATCAGGCCTCCGATATAACCAGAAGAAGAAATGGTGAAAAAGTCTCTCTTGGGCATCTGCGCAATGCTTTTGCTGACTCAAAAGACGAGTTGTTCTCAGAAGTATCGGAGCTAAAAACTGACTTTCAAGAGTGGGAGTCTGAAATAAAAGTAAGTTCAACCAAACTACATCGAGTCAATAAAAAGTTAAATGCAAGAGCGATTCGCAAGCAAAACAAATCGTTTGATGACCATCTACATACTTGGGCAGAAACTATCTCTGAGTTAGAGAAAACTTACGAAGAAAAGTTACGTCTAAAAAAACCAGCAGAGTATTGGAAAACTGCGGCAGAAAGATATCGTACTCAAGGTTTTATTGCGGCAATTTTGCTTGGTGCAATCTGTGTTATAGCTCTAGTAGTTGGTGTCGATTTCTTCAAAGACTGGTTATCCGCTCAAGATTTGAAGCTCAAACTAAACACACTCCAAGGTGCGATCCTTTTTGGGTCTATTGCAGCAGTATTTACTTTTATTGTTCGGGTGTTAGCTAAAGTGACATTTAGTTCTTTTCACTTAATGAGAGATGCTGAAGAACGAGAACAGCTAACCTACTTGTACCTATCCCTAACACATGAGTCAGAGATAGATAAAGAGTCTCGCGACATTGTTTTACAAGCACTATTTAGTCGCTCCGAGACTGGACTTTTAAGCCAAGAACAGGGGCCTAAAATGCCGATGGCCGAGATGATGAGTATGGCGACGAAAGGGAACAAGAATGGATAATCGCAATTTACCCAACTTCCGAGAAGAGCAAAGCGCCAAAATACCTGCACTTACTTTACTGACTAACCTTGGCTATCAATTCATTCCTCCGAGCGAATGTGTCGTTAAGCGTGGCAACCTCTCTACCGTTATTTTGCCTGATGTACTGCGTGATGTCCTTAAGCACAAAACCTATTCATTCATGGGGAAAGATCATCACCTATCGGAATCGGCCATCGATAAAATTGTCCACGAGCTTGCCAACCCTGCTATGAACGAAGGGCTGAAAGCGGCCAATGAAAAACTGTATAACACCCTCACCTACGGCATTGGCGTAACCGAGTTTGTTAATGGCAAGAAAGCCAGCCCAACGATCAATGTCATTGATTGGGAAACTCCTGAGAACAACCAGTTCCATTTTACCGAAGAGCTAGAAGTAGAAAATGCTCATGGAACGGGTCATCGCATTCCCGACATTGTCTGCTTTGTGAACGGCCTACCTTGGGTAGTCATTGAAGCCAAACGTCCTGATTCTTCCCATGAGGGCAAGCCAACTGTTGCCGAGGGTATTTCACAAAACATCCGCAATCAAAAAGTCGATGAGATCCCACATCTGTTTGCCTATAGCCAATTGCTAATGTCGGTGAATGGACATGAAGGTTTATACGGTACATGCGGCACACCAAGTAAATTCTGGGCGAAGTGGAAAGAAGAACAGATCACCGAAGCCACTTTTGAACGTCTTAAAAATACGCCACTTGCGCCAGCGCAGCTTGATAAGCTATTTGCTCACCGCCCTGCCAAAGTAAGTGATGAATACCTATCGCTGATTGCTGGCGGTGATTTAATGGTGACAGACCAAGACCGTTTATTGGTATCACTACTTCGTCATGACCGCCTTCTGGAAATGACCCAACTCTTCACCTTGTTCGATAAAAAAGCGGGCAAAATCGTTGCCCGTTATCAGCAGGTCTTTGGCATTAAAGCATTAATTGAGCGTGTAACCTCTTTTGATGAGCAAGGCGCACGTAATGGTGGGGTTATATGGCATACCACAGGTTCGGGTAAATCGTTCACCATGGTGTTCTTGTCCAAGGCACTGATTTGGGTTAAAGAACTCGCTAAATGCCGTGTGGTAGTGGTTACTGACCGTGTGGATTTGGAAGATCAGCTAGCGCGTACCTTCGCTTCTGGCGGAGCCTTGTCTGAAAAAGATCGTAAAACTGCCATGGCTACAACGGGTAAACGCCTTGCTGAGCAAATTGGTAAAGGCAATGAGCGTATTATCTTCTCCATCATCAACAAGTTTGGCACCGCAATAGAGCTTGATGAGTGCTACAACGACAGCCCTGACATGATAGTGCTGGTTGATGAAGGCCACCGCAGTCAAAACGGTGAAAACAACATTCGTATGCAGCAAGCCCTGCCAAAAGCCGCCTATATTGGTTTTACGGGTACACCTTTGCTGCAAGACGATAAGACCGAAAACAAATTCGGTAAAATCATCCACTCGTACACCATGCAACAGGCGGTAGAAGATAAAACCGTTACTCCGCTGTTGTACGAAGAGCGTGTGCCAGAGTTGAGTACCAATGACAAAGCACTCGATGCTTGGTTTGATCGCATCACCGATAAGCTCACTGAAAAACAGCGTACCGATTTGAAGAAGAAATTTGCTCAAAAAGGTCAAATCTATCAAACCGAGGGGCGTATCGAGCTTATCGCTCATGATATTTCAGACCATTTCCAAAACTTTAAGCGCCAAGGGTTAAAAGGTCAGCTTGCTTGTGACTCAAAATCCTCTGCTATCCAATATAAGAAGCTTCTCGACCAAATTGGTAAAGTGACCTCGGTTGTTGCCATGTCACCACCAGATACCCGTGAGGGGCACGATACAGTCGATGGAGAAAGCAAAGATGTGGTACAGAATTGGTGGAAAGAGAACGTACTGGACTCAGATTTTGGCCAAGATGAGAAAGCTTACACCAAGCATATCATTGAAGAGTTTGGTAAAGATGATGGCCCTGACTTGATGATCGTGGTCGATAAGCTTTTAACGGGCTTTGATGAACCAAAGAACACCGTGCTTTACATCGATAAGCCGCTTAAACAGCACAACCTTATCCAAGCCATTGCTCGTGTGAATCGTCTACATCAAAAGAAAGAGTTTGGTTACCTCATCGACTACCGAGGCATCTTAAAAGAGCTAGATGCCACCATCGCTGACTACCAAGATTTGGCAGAGCGTACCCAAGGTGGTTTTGATATTGACGATCTCAAAGGCTTATACAGCCGAATGGACACCGAATATAAGAAACTGCCAGGGCTATACAGTGAACTCTGGGCATTTTTTATTAATGTAAAAAACACCCAAGATCCGCACGCAATGGCACGGGTATTTGCGCCGAACATAGAATATGTAGACGGTCAACCAACAGACTTAAACCTAAAGAAACGCCAAGATTTTTATAGCACGCTCACTGCGTTTGCTAATTGTTTAAAAGTCGCTCTGCAATCGGCCACCTACTTTGAAGACAAGAGCTTTGATGATAAGCGCCAGATTTACAAAGACACACTAAAAAGCATGACATCGCTGCGTAAAGTTGTCCGTGAGCAAGCAGAAGAGACCATTGATTACGACGAGTACGCTGAGAGTATTCGCACTATGTTAGACAAGCACATCGGTGGCGTTGAGATCCAAGAGTCTAAAGGCGCTTATCTAGTTGGCAACATGGGTAAGGATATAAAACCAGAAGAGCTAAGTGACGATGAGGCTCGCAATAAGAAAGATGCGATCACAGGTCGTGTCACTAAGATGATTGAGCAAGACCTTGCCGACGACCCTTATGCACAAGAGTATTTCTCGAAACTGCTTAAACAAGCAATTCAGCAAGCCAAAGAGATGTTCGATGCGCCTGTTAAGCAATATCTCCTATTTGCTGACTTTGAGGAGCAAGTAAAAGAGCGAAATGTGGAAGGTATACCAACCGACCGCTTTAGTGAGCTTGACCCAAAAATCAAACGTCATGTACAAGCCTACTATGGATTATTCCTGAAAAACTTAGCCGATACCAATGTACTAAGCGAGGATAATCGCTTCGATTATGCGTTGCAGATCGATGAAGTGGTAACTGCATCTGTGGCAGAGTATTCAATTAACCCGCAAGAGATTGAAAATCAGATCCGTCGTAAGCTATTGCCTGTGCTGTTTAAAGCCATTGGTATGGATTCTGCGAAGGCTATTATTGCCGACGTTATTCAAATCACTCGTCTAGGTGTGGCGGGCCATCATTAATGACTTCTGTTAGTTCAAATGAAGGCAGCAAAGAGGAATACAGTTTCATCTATGGTGATGAAGCTGTTACTTATGAAGTCGTTCGTAAGCCCCTGTCAGATGGAAAGAAGCCCAAGATAACCATCAAGGTTCATCCTAATTGTGAAGTGACAATTATGGCACCACAAGATACCTCGCGTGGTGACATTCATGAAGCCGTAATGAAGCGTGCTAAATGGATCTATGACGCACTCAAAGAGTTCCGTGGGCATTTGGAGTATGTTCAACCCAAACATTATGTCAGTGGTGAAATGCAGTTTTATCTTGGACGGCGCTATGTGCTTAAAGTTGTGGAAGACCTTGATGGTATTTCAAATGTCAAAATGACCCGAGGCAAGTTGCTGGTTACTTTGAATCGCTTCAATGAAGACAAACAAGCCCTGACCAAAACGTTAGTATCAAAGTGGTATAAGGTTCGTGCTGAACGGGCTTTTCATCAACGACTGTCTGAATTACTTCCACAAGTTACGTGGGTTACGGGAATCCCTAGTTTTCGAGTGTTATCGATGGCAAAGCAATGGGGAAGCTGTTCTGCAAAGGGAAGCTTGATGCTCAATCCTCACCTGATTAAAGCGCCTAAAGAATGTATTGATTACGTAATTTTACATGAGCTTTGTCACATTGCAGAGCACAATCATAGTGAAAAGTTTTGGCGTTTGCTGACTAGCGTGATGCCGAACTGGAAAGAAGTTAAAAGTCGGTTGGATGGTATGGCAGAGTTGTATTTGAATGAATAAAGCGGATGGTGGTTTAGTTCCTGCCATTAATGAATCTTTAAATAGTTTTATTTTTCGAACTTTATCGAGGTTTGGGTATTGGGACTTTGGCACAATAATACAACAAGGAGGTTGGGGAGATGAGCCTAAAGTTCCTATCTCTGCTAAAGGTATATTTCAAATTTTTGAAAAAGCTGCTCTGTTGAAACTTTATGAGCAAACTTACTTACATGATAGCAAACAAAGTATATTTTCTAACTCTTTAGCCTATCTGGAACATTTTGACAGCACCTTTAATCCCAATAAGAAGTCTACCACCTGTGGTAAACTGTTACCTGTGAGGTTTTGTCCTTTTTGCATTAAAGAGCAATTATCAAATCTCGGATATTCATACTTTAAAGTTGAATGGGATCGATTAAGTTGGTGTGCTGTCCATCTTATTAACTTACAGCAGGTTCCAACAAAGACATCATCTAAAGAAGTTATTAAGTTAATTAGTGGGGTGTTAAAGGGAGAGCATTTAAGTGGCCTTGCGTTACCAGTTGCTCAACTTAAAAATAGCAGAGCTGCAGTGTTATCAAACGTTGTCACAAGAATTGCACCATGTGGGAAACAGTTAATTATTAATTATTTGGTTAATAATATAAAATTCTTTCCAGAAGGCTACTTCGATATCTTTGATTATGGGTGTTTAGAGTCAAACCAGCTTCAAGCTCTAAACAAGCATAGGCTTAGAGAGGAAGTTACGTTCAACACGGATGATTTTCTAGAAATTGCATTACAAAATGACTATCGTAATGTAATGAATTTTTTTATTGAGGAATTGGAGCTTTTCTTTTTTCCAATATGGCGGCATAAGGACTCCGAAAATAGTCGATGCACCCTAAAGAGCCAAAAATCTAATTGTTCAAAATGCAATTACAGAGATTTTACAACATGGCTTGATTGTCCTGTTGCTGTGAGATATCAAATATACGCACCTAAAAAGTATATTTTAAAAGTAGGGTCATATTCCAATATTGCAAATAACTTGATTGCAGATTATTTAGTTAAGGTAAGAGGTTTTCAGGACTCTCTTGGTGTACGAGAGGGAGAAGTCAAAGTAAGAAAGGATATTGAAAGCTACAAGATGTATGCTGGTTTTGGTGGGAAAGAACGTTATGAACAGCATGTGAAAAAAATCATGCTGAGCCATAAGATTTATTGACCTATAAAAGAGGTAATCATAATCTTGATTCGCAAGTCGCATTTTTGTACGCAATTGTAGTATTGCCTTCCCCGCCGTGATCTGGCCGCTAATAAGCTTAATACAAATACTTGTTATTAGCTCATCTTTGATTGCGGCCGAGAGTTTTTTCGCTTTGAAGCAATTGGCAATCGTCTACTCCTAACTTCTTGGTTATCGTTTTTGCCTTTTCTGTCAACTAGTTTCCAATTTTTTGAATTTCTCGTCTAAATTTTCATACTCCATAGTGGCAACATTATGCCGCTCGAATTTGTGGTTAGTTTGAATTGTTATTGCCATTATGTACTCATATCTGTTCAATAACAGATTTCGTATTTTGATGAGTTAGTGTGCGGACTTCAGTAGTTTGCTTTATCTAAATAAAGCATGAAGAGTGTTCTGGTCTAATTCCATCGGACACTTAATTTTGAGACAGTATGGTCAATAAATTAAGAGGTCTATATGAGTCAAAAAAAATCACATAAGAGTTATCCGCAAGCATATAAAGATGAAGCCGTCTTGATGGTGCTAGAGCAAGGTTATAGCGTTGCTGATGCAGCAAAGTCTCTTGGGGTTAGCACTCTTAATGGGTACAGTAAATTCGACTTACTTTATTTAAAGTGCAAGCTTTATTGATCGGTGTAGTGATTAGTGTACAAACTTTATTGTTCCAAATGGTATTTAGTGTACAAACTTTATTGTTCCAATACATTAAACATGTGTAGAGATAATAAAGTACATGTCACCAAAAGGTCGGCAGAAAACTAATAAGCCTATTATTCTCATATACTAACAGATGTACCCGTTGGGTACTGTTAAGAATTAGACTTGCCAAGAAGCAGGGAAGAGACGGGAATACCCGTTCCTTTGGCACTTCCTATTACATAGATGGCCGCAGTAATTAAGTCCATAACCGCTATTGGGATAAACAATGTCGGCGCCATACCTGACAATGCTGCGTAGGTGACAACAACAAAACCGAAAAGTCGTACAAAACCGTTCCAAACAATAATCGGAGCACGTCTGGGTAGATCCGAAACAGCCCAAAGTAGCGCTACACCGGTACAAATCAGGAAAGAGGCAAGTACAAGCGAGATAATGAATGAGTTAGCCTGAGGAGAAACAAGCTCAGGAATCATGATCCCAATCGCGATAGGGAAATTAAACAGTGCTGTAATTTGAACGAATTTCTTAAACATTTCTAAACCTCAAAACAAGTAAAATGTAAATCGATAAAGCGTAGTAATCACTATGCTTTTACAATCGTCATCTGGGCACTCTGTAGTGATTTCCACAGAATACCCAAACTCAACTATCTATTTAGCCCAAATTGAATAAGCGCTTGCTCTGCCACTTCAACACCGTACTCTTGAACAAAGTGCCCTGCTTCATCGATTTTCATTGGCTCCGGGCAGCCTTTGATCACCGATTTTAGTTGCATCATCGCTGCCTCACCTAAGATTGCATCTTTCATTCCTATCGCCATAAAGCTTTCACCGCTCCATTCATTTGACCAGAACTCAATCGCACGAAGTCCATACTTCACCGCATCATCATCCGCATTTGTTGGGATCATTTGTGGGAATCGCTTAACGCCAACTTTGTAGTTTTTGTCAGGGAATGGTGCGTCATACGCAAGTGCATCCATCACATTGACAGCAGCGCCAGCATCACATGCGACTAGCCCTGCTACTGGTAATTCTGAAATCGATTCATTAAAAGCCATCCACTGTACTGCGGCTTCAGCCAACGGTTCACCATTTGAGATACCAGTGTTCATCACAATAAGTTTTTTGAAACGATCTTGCATATCCATTGGCAAAGTAAGACCAAGGAAACCTCCCCAATCCTGACAAACCAACACAATATTTTTAAGATCTAAGCGTTCAATTAATTGAATTAGACTGTTTCTGTGGAACTCAAAGTTGTACACAGACTCTTCAATAGGCTTATCTGAGCGGCCAAAGCCGAATAAGTCAGGGGCAACAACACGATGCCCTGCTTCAGTAAAAACAGGGATCATTTTACGATATAGATAACTCCATGTTGGTTCACCGTGCAAACAGAGAAACGTGTATTCCGACTCTTTATCACCTTCATCGATATACGCCATTCGCAGCGATTCATATCCGCTTAGATCATCAACATAATTAGGCTGATAAGGAAACGCAGGGAGTACTGAAAAACGTTCTTCAGGGGTTCTTAGTGCTTTAATCGTCATTGTTTGTTCCTACATATTGGTTGATATTCACAAATTCGTCTGTACGATAATCTGCAATATGTAGTGATCGATACATATTGGTGTGTAAATTGTGTATCGATCGATAAATAAAGTCAATAACAAAATTGACTTTATTTAGTGATTACTACAAAATAGGCATCAATCAAGATAACTTAGGTAGGGAACTATCGGTAATGGCCGGAAGAAAAAGATCGTTTGACAGAGATATCGCACTCGATAAGGCAATGCGCCTATTTTGGAACAACGGTTATGCCGCGACATCTGTCGCGAATCTAACCTCAGAACTTGGGATCAATACACCCAGTTTATATGCCGCTTTTGGTAATAAAGAACAGCTGTTCAAAGAAGTGATCGCGCATTACATCACACAATACAGTGAGCCTAGTTTCCGACATATCACGGAGCCTTCTGACACACACTTCATCGAAAAATTACGAGCGTGTTTTTATGAACTGATTCAAGTGTTTTCAGATGCTGATACCCCGCTAGGCTGCTTATTAACAAAAAGCATGAATGAGTCTGACAGCGTTGCCTTTCCTGAGGAAGCGACGGCGTATATGAAACAATTTGGATTAAAAACCCAAAATTTTATCACTACCTTGATTGAGTCTGAGTGGGGGATAACTGAGTCTGAGACCGCAGAACTGCAGGCAAAATACCTGTTGTCGGTTCTTTATGGCCTTTCTACTCAGGTTCGGGCGGGAGAGTCACGGCAGGTTGCAGAATCGATCATGGACTATGCACTCAATACGCTACAGACTAATAACGCAAGCTAGCTACCATGGGCTTAATGGTCCATGATATCGATAAATATGATGAGGGGTACCCAATATGGGTACCCCTCATCGTTTTAGCTACTGCAATGTTACGGGAAGTGCACAAGATCAGTACGATACATCGGTATAGCACTTGATGATGGGTACAATTATAAAAAGGGTGATAAGGTTATTTCAAATCGTAATAGCTAAAATCAATTAAAAATGACCTCAGGTGCTACCAGAGGCCATTTAATAACTAGAGAAAATGTACCGACTACTGACCGAGAAACTCAGCCAGATTTAATCGAAGCAACTGGATTCGCCAGCCCTCAGCCGTACGTACATATTCCATATCATAATCTGCAAGCATACAAACAAGATGCCCATCGGGTTTCATTGGCGAGAAGAGAACCCACTTTGCTTTCGCACTGTCACCGTCAACCTCAATGCGTGGGTTGGTGAAGCTGTGCATAAAGAACGAATTATCAGCATTAATTGCGGTAAAGAATTCGGTGATTTGCTGGTGCCCATTTAGATGGATGTTCATCTTAGGGTTTTCCCAAATGGCATCTTCGGAAAATATCTCTGGCACTTTATCAGTGTCCATCTCTTTGCCGTTCCAACCTTTATCAACTGATTGACCATAGTTCGCTTGTAGAGTTCGAATCTCTTCCAGGTCTTCTAATCTTTGAAGCCTTTGCTCTAATGTTAGTGTCATAATTTCCTCGACATTTTCCTAGTAAGCCACTTGAATGAGCCAGATATAACTATACCCTGTCAATAAAATCCAGATTACAGCTTAACGATCAGCTTGCCTTTGTTGCCACCCGTGCTGAACAAGTTCAACCCAGAGATGGCAGATTCCAATCCGGTTAATACGTGCGAGCGGTGTTTGATTTTACCTTCTAGTACGTATGGCGCTAATTTCTCCAACAGAGCCTGTGAATTATGGAAGTGATCTGTCATTACGAAGCCTTGGATGGTTAAACGCTTTCTAATCGCGTTCATCCAGCTTGGCGCGGCACTGTATTCCCCCTTTTCATAACCTGCGATCAGACCACAGAGAACAATACGGCCATGTTCATTCATTCTGTTGTAGATAAGATGCTGAATGGGACCTCCAGTGTTTTCGAAAAACAGATCGATACCATTGGGCGCAAGTGCTGCCAGTTGGGCGTCTAACTCGTCTGACTTATAGTTGATTGCACCATCAAAACCTAATTCTTTGACGATCCAGTTTGCTTTCTCTTCGCTGCCTACAATTCCAATCACACGCAGGCCATCTGCTTTTGCCAGTTGGCCGACAATTGAGCCAACTGAACCTGCTGCACCAGTAACAACAAGGGTTTCCCCCGATTTGGCTTTACCAACATTGAACAAACCTTGGGTAGCGGTTAGGCCAGGCAGGGACAAAACGGACAGAATATCAACATCAGGCAGTGAGGAGTCGACTTTCTCCAGACCTTCTCCATTGCTTAAGAAATACTCCTGCCAGCCCATCATGCCGGTTATACGATCCCCGACATTAAAACCAGAGTGGTTGGATTCAACAACTTCACCAATGCCGAAGCTGCGCATAACCGTACCTAACTCTACCGGTGGCATATAGCTATCGGTATCGGCGTTCATCCAACCGAACATAGCAGGATCAAGAGACATATAAGTCTGTTTAACGATTAATTCACCCGCATTGGCGTTTGGTTTATCCAACTTTACGGTCTGAAAGTAATCCGGGCTAATAGGGCCTCTTTCATGGTATTTGATTAGGTTAATGGCGGTATAGGTTGTCATAATCGGTTTTCTCTCATCCTAATCTGCCTTTATCACGTCCAGTTGACTAAGTGGTGATTGAAACAATAGGAATATATTAAGTTGTGTTTCTTGGGGTATAGAGGCTATTGTTAGCCTCTATTATTGTTAAAAAGGCGAATTTCCATCATGCCGTGCTTTTGTTGTTATACTGCAAAATCTTGCATGATGACGTTGTCTGCATAGGATTGAAATCCTACTTCTATCTGTTTTGCAACAGCATCGGGGAATACGTGGAATTGCCCCTCATCCAACGCAGAAAGAATACTAACTGGCACGACTTGTGGTGACGATGCGATATCAGTAAAACCAGTAATATCCGCCATATCCGTTGCAACCACGCCAGGGTGAACACTCAGCACACTCACATTATGTGGCTTGAAATGATCACGCAGACCTTGCGTCACAGAGTAAGATGCCGCTTTTGATGTGCAGTATGTGGTCATATCCACATAGTTTTTGAGTGAAGCAACCGAGTTTAATTGCACCAGCGCACCTTGATTTGCAATCAATGTCGCTTCAAATGCTTTAGCAACACGCATTAGTCCGTAAACATTCACGTCCATCTCTACCTTCAAGGTATCGAGCGCATTATCCGCCAGAGGCGGTACTGTCGAAATAATCCCCGCGTTATTAATGACAACATCAACATCCGTTGCTGTTTTAGCTGCTGCAAGAATAGACACTTCATCGGTAATATCGACTTGAATCGTCTCTACTTTGTCACCATATTGCTCTTCTAGAGACTTAGTTGAATTTGGGTTTCGAACCGCGAGATACACTTTCTTCGCGCCTTGATCAATAAAGTGCTCAGTAATACTTTTACCAATACCTCGGTTCGCACCAGTGATAAAGACGACTTTGTTTGAAATGCTGAAAGACATAATTTTTACCTTGTTTATTTAGGTTGTGATAGTGGTGTTATTAGGCGTTAACTTTTGTTTCTAGCATGAAGTCCAGTTGGAAATCTGAGATCACTTGGTCTTGAAGTGGCTGGAAGAAATCGTTGATTTTATCCACGTTGTTCACTAGACCAATTGCTGTACGTGTTGGACGTGTGCCGTGCTCCATATTCACCAGTGTTAAGTATCCATCAACCACTTTTTGTGGATCGGTTTTAGGGTCTTGCAATACCTGATCAAACGAGCCACTCATATTGTCGATGATCTCTTTTAGATGCGGGTTTTCTGCAACCACCTGCGTGTGAGCTTCCGGTTGAAATGAACCAGCCAGATTCGTACCTGATGGGCCAGGCTCTACAATCACTACCTCAACACCACTTGGTGCTAATTCAAATTTCAGACTCTGAGAGTACGCTTCTACTGCTGCCTTACTCGCACTGTAGGTACCCGTAAATGGCCATGATACTCGGCCAATTACAGACGTCGTATTGATTATTAGGCCTTTACCCGCATTACGCATATGTGGTGCAACCGCTTGAACTGTGCGGATAACACCATAGAAGTTGGTGTTCATCAGTTGCTGGGCTTGTTCAACACTGAATGCCTCCGTTACACCCATGTGCATGATGCCAGCGTTGTTGATTAGCACATCAATAGCACTTTCTTTAAGCATAATTTGAGCTATTGCTGCGTTAACAGACTCATCACTACAAACGTCCATCTCAACTACAACAATGTTTTCTGAGTATGATTGAAGCTCATTTTTTACTTCGAGATTCTTGCTGTCTGCATTGCGCATGGCTGCGTAAACTTTGTGCCCTTTATCTGCAAACTGCTTTACTGACATTTTGCCAAAGCCACTGCTGCTACCAGTAATTACGACTGTTTTCATGTTGTCACCTTTCGGGATTGCTGTTTCTTGGATCATCGTTCTTTCCTGCATAATCTGTTGAACTTAATAAGTTGTCGGGGTGAGCGAATACATTCTGTATCGTTCGCTACATATTTGATGTGCACATTCTGTATTGATCGATACAGAGTGTCAATAACAAATTAATAGTTTTTTAGTGATTGATACAAAGTTGGCAGGTTTTGATTTTGTATTTGTCGCAAAGCCCTTGTTCCGTCTTGGATTTCCTCGTCGGATTATCGTTCTCAGAGGGCGAGGCCGTCAGTATTGTTCAAAAGAATATAGAGATTTCATCGCTGCTTATCATCCAAAGCAAAGTATGAGCAAATAAGGAAAATGCAGGGGGCAAGTGTGTCAATGACTGGTATGAAGAGTGTTTAGTCGTAGCTATCATCTCGAAAATTGGTTTTAATGAATAGTCGGTTAACTCGCTATTAATCTTTATGGTGTATGAGCTGGTTAGCTGATATGTACGCTTTATGCATTGTAATTGACAAAGATACTGGCTGTAGTCTGAATTAAGTTACTGCTGCCACAAAAGGATTTGGAGCGTGGTCATGGAATTAGAAATATATGTCGTAGATGCTTTCACTGACAAACAATTTAAAGGTAATTCAGCCGCGGTCGTCCCTTTAACCGATTGGCTTGATGATGGGTTAATGCAACATATTGCTGCAGAAAATAACTTATCAGAAACGGCTTTTATTAAATTCTTTTCTCACAATCGCTATGAGATCCGCTGGTTTTCTCCATTAACAGAAATAGACTTCTGCGGTCATGCTACTTTGGCTGCCTCCTTTGTTTTATTTGACCATTTAGGCTGTGAAGGCGAGCTGCAGTTTATGACGACCCACGCTGGCAGTTTATCCGTGACGCAATTGGCTGATGGTCGAATTCAAATGAGCTTTCCTAACAGGGCGCCCGAACCGCTTAATAAAGTCCCTGAAGCATTAATTGCTGGTTTGTCTATTACGCCACGAGCTGTGTTAAAAAGCGGACAGGCTTATTTTGCGATCATGTCATCAGTTGATGAGGTAGAGCGGCTGCAATATCAATCTGACATTCTAAAAACGCTTGCGCCCTTAGATGTTGTAGTAACAGCACAAGTCGATGTTGCTGAGTCCGAGTATGACTTTGTTTCTCGTTACTTTTGGCCTGCAAATGGCGGTGATGAAGATCCTGCCACAGGGTCTATTCATGCTGGTTTAGTTCCATATTGGGGCGCTATTTTAGAGAAGCAAACCTTAGTCGCAAGACAAGCCTCTGCACGAGGAGGAGTGCTTTATTGTCAGCTTGAAGGTCAGCGAGTATTGGTATCAGGTTACGGGGTGTTATACCTGTTAGGTACCATTTATGTTTAGTATGAGCTTGTCGATGAATTGATATTGAGTGTCGCCGTAGTTATATGAGGCCAATGCTGGTGGTAGTAAGGTGTGGGCTCTACAACAGTTGATTGAATTGATATTAAAAAGGCCATCACAAGATGGCCTTTTTTGATTGTATCGCGTTATTGCATCAAGCCGATAAAATAAGGAATGATTAACGCATTAGCGAGATCGATAAAGAATGCACAAACCAGTGGCACAATAATAAAGGCTTGAGCTGAATAGCCGTAACGCATAGATACGGCTGACATGTTTGCCATTGCGGTAGGAGTAGAACCTAATGAAATACCGCCAAAGCCAGAACAAATAACGGCAGCGTCGTAGTTTTTACCCATTGCAGGAAATACGACAAATAGATTCACTAAAATAGCGACAATAAACTGCATACCTAGAATGGCGAAGATAGGGCCTGCTAAATCAACAAGCGTCCACAATTGCATACTCATTAATGACATAGCTAAGAAAGTACCTAATGCCATATCTGCGATTAAATCGACAGCCGCAGTACGTGTAGGCCAAGCTGTACCTGTCAGTCTTGGGTAACTTTTTGGGGTTAAGTTGGTGACCACAATACCTGCAAATAAGCAGGTAACAAATAAAGGTAAATCTAGACCAAAATTACTGACGACTTCATTAAGGATAAAGCCGAGGATGACACAAATATGAATAGCAAGCAGGGCGTCTAAAAAATCAAAAGATGTCATTTTGACAGGTGTTTCGGTTTCTTTACCTTGCGTGTTTGATGCATCTAAATCAACCGAAGGTTTTAATTGGTGCTTATTAATTAGGTATTTAGCAATTGGACCACCCATTAAACTGGCTAATATCAGGCCGAATGTTGCACTAGCGATACCGATTTCCATTGCGCTGGTTAGGCCGAACTGTTCTTGAATTTTGGGCGCCCAGGCGATAGCCGTGCCGTGACCACCAATTAACGAGACACTGCCTCCTAATAAGCCAACAACTGGTTCTTGGTTAAACAATGTGGCAACGCCAATACCTGTTAAGTTTTGCAAAATCATGTAGCCAATGGTCACTACCAGTAAAATGGCTAAGGGTTTTCCACCTTTCTTTAAATCCCCTAAGCTTGCATTAATCCCAATCGTGGTAAAAAAGTACACCAAGAGAATATCTCGAGCCATTAAATCAAAAGTCACCTCAACACTGGCGATGGCGTAAATGAGGGTAAACATTATCGAGAAAACAATACCGCCAGAAACAGGCTCCGGAATACTGAACTCTTTTAAAAAACCTACGACCTGATTTAAGCGTCTGCCAACAAACAGCACGATAATACCGATAGTGACGGTAAAAAATGAATTCAGCTGTAAAATGCCGTCAGAAAAGTCCATATAACTTCCTTGTGATTTATGTGTGGTGTGTCAGTGGCTAACGTATAACAGCACCAATACTCAATGTAATTCTGGCTCAGTTGCTCAATCCTGAATTACAGCCAGTAAGGTGAAACAATATTTTTACATACCTTGGTAATCAATTGATACCACGATTGATTATTAATCAATAAAAAAGCTTCACCCTTACAAGGTTTCAATAAAATGAAGCTTTGTAAGGGTGAAGCTCAAAAGGGTGACACCTCAAAGGTTTGTATATCAATGACAACCAATGAGGCTGTTGTTTACGTTAGCAAATGCTTACTGAGAGCTAAGACTTCAACAGCTGTTTTACCTAAGGTATAACGACCTGCAATCGCATATTGATGGTTATAGCGGTTGAGCCATTTTTGCAGTTGGGTATTGAGCTCTTCGATATCGGTAATGCGATGATTTTTTAAAAAAGGCGCATAAAATTCATCGTAAGCGAGCTGTTGAAAACGTGCCGCTAAACCATTAACTACAGGTCCGTTGTATGCACGCATTTGAATATGGTTTATCTCGGTTTGTTCAAGCAGCTGCTTAAACGGCGCCGCCGACTGTTTGCCTGAAAACTCCGCCCCTCTATCGGTCAGTAGACTATTGATGGGGATCTTGTGTTCTTGATACCAAGGCATAACCGTGGTTGATAAAAATTCAGCCGCAGTCGCAGACTCTTTATTATCAGTCACAATTGCAATGGCATATTGGCTGTAGGCATCGATAAAGGTGTGCTGAAATAGCTGACCGATAGGCTCAACAACTCCGATACTAAACGTATCTTGTACACAGACATCGCCAGGATATTTACAGTCTAAAGCCGTTTCATTTTGTTCAAGCTTGTAGAGCTGCTCCATATCATGCTGGCTTTTGAAGCTAAGCTGGTTTTGTTGTCGTAGGTGGCTGTTTAAAGCAACTAAGCGATTTTTTTTGGTTTCAAGATTATGCCTAACCCAAATAGTGCGAACGCCACTGGCTGAAATCGTACACCCTCGAGCAGTTAGCAGCTCAGCGGCTTTGGCTTGGCCGTAATTAGGGTAATCGAGTGCAATCTCAATCACTTGATCTTCAACTTCTTGAGAGACTCGATTTTTAAGGGCTGGTTTTTTACGAGAGAGGTTTTTTAACCCTCGCTCACCAGCCTCTTCATATTGTTTTTTAAAGCGGTAATAGCTATCACGGCTATAACCCATAATATCGCAGGCTTTACTGATACTGCCAAGTTCAGTTGCTAGCTGAAGCAGAGCAAGTTTACTGCGAATTTCATTTTTATTTGAATTCATATCTGCTTATTATCATTAAGTATTTACCATCTAAAAACATCTTACCAAAAAACGCCGTTAGGGGTATAACCTAACCACCTAAACCAGGTTTCACCCATTAGAATGCTGGTGGCCCAGCCTATCATTAACATCGTAAAGCCAAACTTAAAGCTATCGCTCAGACTGTACTGATCTGTTGAGTAAAGCAACAAGGCTGGTTTACTGTTAAAGGGAAGCACATATACATGCTCAATCAATAACGCGACAGGCAATGCCAAGCTCATGATTGGGAAATCAAATCGCTGTGCAATCCCAATTGCGATAGGCACAAACAACATGGTTCGCATCGTTTTAGACTGAAATACTAGCGAGCTCAGTAACATGGCGCCAGTGAGGGCAATGTAAAACACACTGAATGGGGTTGATTCATCCATGCCAAAATATTCTAGGCTAAAATTTACTGCCAGATTAGGTAAGTCAGTTTGTTTAAAACCTGCGCCTAAGGTGTAAGCACCTGCTGAGAATAGGAGTAAATGCCAAGGGACATCGACTTGGTTCCAGTTCACCACTCCAATACGTGGGCATAAGGCGACGATGGCACCAATAAATGCTATCGCTGTTGCGCTCACGCCATGATATTTATCCGTTGCCCAAAAAACCAAAATGGTGACGAAAATGACGATCGATTTTATCTCACGGAATGAGACTTTCCCCATTTTTTCTAGTTCTTCTTTTAAGCGCTCCATACCGCCTTCAATTTGCGGTAAGCGTTCTTCTGGTGCCAACGGAAAGAATATTTTAGTTGCTAGCAGCCAGCCAATAACAATCATACAAACCACAATGGGTAATGCGACAATCATCCAGTCAGCAAAGAAAAAACTTCCCCCTATCGCGCCAGCAATTAAACTTGCTGCCAATAAGTTTGCTCCTGAGCCAGTAACAAATGCACCTGCACATAAGTTGATTTGTAGTAAGTTTTGCAGCACTAAGTTACGGCCAAAATTATTCTTATTGTCACCACCTCTGGCACCATACACCGCAGCGATTACCATAAAAATGGGCATCAAGATGGCGGCTTTTGCTGTGGTGGCTGAAATGAATGCAGATAGCACTAGGTTGATCACCATAAAACTATAAAAAATGGGTGTAGCGCTTGTGCCAAAGCGGCATATAAACCATAAGGCGAAACGCTTGGCTGCGCCGGAGGACACCAACATAGATGCCAAGATGAAAGAGAGAATGTTAAGCCACATAATAGGGTGGCCTAATTGAGCGTATGCTTGACGCTCGGGCAGAACGCCAGTTAACACTAAGGCGATAATGACCATTAGCGAAGTAAGGTAGTTAGGAATAGGCTCGGTAATCCATAGAATCACCGCCGCACAAAAGATAGCTAACATGGCTTGGCCGTGCCAACTAAACTCCGTTAAGCCCACTTCATGAAAGTGTTCTGCTGCCGAATGACTTAGCATAGCGGGATCAAATTGAGTTAAAAATGAGGCTGGAGCACCGGTTAATATCGCAACAAAAACCACTAAGGCAATCCATATACCGCTTCGTGCTAGCCACAACTCAAAGTTTGATTTTGATCTGACAGGCAACCTTTCCATTCGATATTGATTCATGTCTAGGGGGTCTATCCGTTCCGTAACTTCTTTGCTCATTTTCTTATGACCTTTAGCTGAAATCCTTATGGGCTAACCATACCCCTTAACGTGAGGATAAAACTGGATCAAGATCAATAAAATAATCAATTAGTTTTTAATTAATATTTTTTGATTTTGTTTGTAGAAACTACCGCGTTGCTATAGTGCGTTGATTTTGTTGTATAATATTTGTTGTGATTTGTTTGGTTTTTGCTGTTTTGTAAGATTAGGTTGAGACTAAAATTAATAAAAGTTGATCTAGATCTGTTTTTTTTGTCAATCACAGGAGTACTGTAAAAGGGTACTCAATAACAACGACTTGATATGAAAGGAAACAGTATGTCTGAATTAACAATTGGTGAAATTTCGAAACCACGCTTTGAGTTCCGTACGTTTGGGCAGGACTTTACTGAAGCAGCAGAACGTATGGCGCGTTTATCTGTACCGGTTCCAGAAAAGGTATGGCGTCGTGAAAGTGATGAGATTTACATTATGTCTCGCACCAATGATTTGAATAACACCAAAATTCGCGATGGCAAAATGGATGTTAAAAGTTATGTGCAAACGGTAGATGGTCTAGAACAGTGGGATCCTAAGTTAAAAGCAGAATTCCCGATTGCTAAATCTCAGCTTGTAGAAGAGATTTTCCCTGCATTTATGGTAGAACAACCTGCATTAGCGAAAGAAACCTATAGCTTTGAAGAGTTTATCGATATCATCGACGCCCACCCAGATCTTCAAGCAGTAAAAATTCACAAAGAACGTTTTGGTTACATGGTCAATAACACCATTTGTGAGGTCGCCAATGTATTAGTGAACGGTGCGCGCTTAGTCAGTGTAAACAGTGAATCTACCGAGCTTGATGATATCCAAACAACATTAAAAGATTTGCGTTTAGAAGGGGTTGAAAACATTAACTACCTTCAAGCTATTAAGCGTGTTATCGGCATGAAAAACTTGCCATTAGCGAATTAATTCATTTGGCCAACTTAATAGGCAAAAGTGGTAACAGCGACAAATTCATTTTTAGGGAATAGCTATCATGGCACAAGAAATTGAACGTAAATATTTAGTCTCAAGTGACGAATTTAAAGCTCAAGCAGCTAAGTCTGTGCGCATTATTCAAGGTTATTTAAGTAGTGTGCCGCAACGTACTGTGCGAGTTCGGGTAAAAGGCGATAAAGGGTTTTTAACCATTAAGGGAATTGGTAATGAGTCAGGTGCGTCGCGTTATGAATGGGAAAAAGAAATCACTGTTGAAGAGGCGCAAGAACTACTGAAAATCTGTGAACCAGGCGTCATCGACAAAACTCGTTATCTTGTCGATTTCGAAGGACACATCTTCGAGGTTGATGAGTTCTACGGCAGCAACCAAGGGTTGACTGTCGCAGAGGTTGAATTGACAGATGAAGCGCAAACCGTTCATAAACCAAGTTGGTTAGCAGAAGAAGTCACTGGTGATGCGCGTTACTATAACTCAATGCTAATGAAGCAACCTTTCACTCAATGGTAGGGTGAATGTCATGTTGTCGCTATCGATAGCCGATGAGTACCACTTAACGATTCAGCTGGAAATTCCACCTGAGTTAAGTCGAGTGCAATTGCAGGTGTATTTCTTCTATCCTGCTAAATTGGCTGACAATAGCGATGTCATGAATAAAAGTAGTTTTTATCATAATCTCCTACAGCAACAGCAGCTTATTAAAGTTGACCCCATCAGCTGTAATACTATTGATCGTGATTTATTGATCATTAAGCAAACTGCTTATGCTACAGCTAAGGCCAACCAACGTCGTTATGTGTTGGCCTTATCTGAATTTGTTTGCGGGTTACTCGATTTACAACCTGAAGACTTTTTACCTTCCCATCAAATGACAGAACAAGATCTTACCATTGGCAGTGCTCGGCGATTACGGTTTATGGGGGACAGAATAGAGCAGTTCTCACAGGTTCATGACAATGAAGCGGGTGTTACCCAAAGTAAATTATTTAAATTGGCATTGCATGTCATTAGCTACCACTATCACCAGTGTTTACTAGAAGCGAAACATAAAGCATCTAAAGAAGAAAAAGCTTGGCTGAATACTCACATTCATCGGTTAACCGAAGAGGCTGAACTGCGTAATCTGACGTTAATGCCTAAATCAGAAGCTGGCAGAGAAAAGTTACTTAACCGCTTACATATTGCAAAACGAGTCATTCATAGACCTTATCAATTATCTCGTAAGCGACTTAAAAACGGCGAAGTGGCAGAGCAACTTATTTTTGGTTTTGCTGCGGCATTAGCAATGGCGTTTGCCACGGGAGTGGCTTTTGCAACCCAAAGGGCTTTTGGCAATTTCTCGACTCCTTTTTTCTTTTCATTGGTGTTGTCATATATTTTTAAAGACCGCATCAAGGAATTGGGGCGTAACTATTTTATGGAGAAGTATTTTTCTAAATATTCTCAGCATCATTATCGTTTTCATCAAGCCGACTCTGGTCAACTTGTTTTTGATGCCAAAGAAACCTTGTATCGACAAAAGGCTGAGGCCTTACCTGCCAAAATTAATCAGCTTCGTAAACGTTTCTACCGTGCAGATAGCCATAGCTCCCAAGAAGCGTTGGTATATAAACGCTTATATCAATCACATTTAAAAAACGGTGAAGAGCCTTTATTTAAGTTTAGAGACAAACTGACACTTAATTTAAGTAAACGTTTACGTTTTTTACCAAGAACCATTCGTTGTCACTGGCAAGAAACAGATAACAACATAAAACAATACAATGTGCACAGTGTGTATCCCATAAACGTTATTGTAGAAATTAAAACCGATGCTGATAGCGTTTATCAACGCTATAAACTCACGACCAGCCGTAAAGGGATCCATAGATTAGAACAGGTTAAATAATTACTTTCTGATTTTATCGGCTGGTACGGCGCTCAAATCGCTTCTCATATAAAGCCTAAAACCATACAGGTAATTTAACCTAAAAGACCGGGAATCGTTGCGTTTGAATTAAGACAATTCTAATGCGGGATTCGGCTGCCTAATATAAAAAAACACTCGAAAATGAACAAGTTGCACCTAGATCTCATTAGTTAATAATTGTCAGATTAAGTTGTAATTAGTTGATGTTGATCATGTTTTTTCTTCTGCTGTAGATCTACTCTATGCCTAACAGGATAGAAACATTTTTGTTCCACATTAGTCTTAAAATAAATCTAAGGAAGAGAAAGATGAGCAAAGAAAATGTGTTTTCAGTTTCGGGCGTAGCTAAGGCTGTCGCGATATCGTTATTTTGTTTTTCAGGTGCTGCAATGGCAGCTGATAGCGACCGTGTGACAGAACTAGAAGAACGCTTAGATGCACTAGAAATGGAATTAATTGAAGCAAAAGATGCCGCTAATCAAACTGACCGATTAACGTTCTCAAGCAGCAGCCCGTCACCAGAGTTTATATCGAAAGACGGCAAGTCGACCATGGAGTTTTCTGGTCGTATTCAATTGGACTATGTGAACTCTGATGATTTCTACACTGGCAGTAAACGTGAATTTGAAGGCGGAGCAAACACGGTCGACTTCCGACGAGTCCGCTTTGGCGTAGAAGGCTACTTTTCAAATGTTTGGAAGTACTCGTTAGAGTTTGATTTTGATGGGGAATCAGAAGTAGAAGTCAAAGATGCCAATGTGAGTTACCGTGGCTGGGAGAACCAAGAGCTTGAAATTGGCTTTCAAAAATTTGGCTTCGGCTTAGAGGCGACAGGCAGTTCTGCTCACCTTGCTTTTTTAGAGCGTGCGAGCACGGATACCTTCTCACCAGATCGTAATGTGGGTGTGCAATGGTTGTATAAAGGTAATGATTACAACTTGATGCTGGGCTTAGGTACAACCGCTAACATCAATGATGATGATTTAAACTTCAAACAAGATGTCTACAACGGCCGCTTTACTATGGCGCCGATTAATACCAGTGATCATTTATTGCATATTGGTGTGAGTGGTATGTACACCAACAATAATAGTGAAGCTGAAGAAATGCGTTACCGTGCAAGACCTAGCAGCAAACCGGTTAGCCGCACTATTGATACTGGTAAGTTTGATGCTGAATCAGTGCAAAGTTATGGCTTAGAGCTGGCTTATCAGCACCGTAATTTACTGATCCAAGGTGAATATGTAACGTCAAAAGCGGATCAAGTTGACGATGAGTCGGTAAGCGTTGATGCCTATTACTTACAAGCTGTGTATACCTTAACGGGCGAGCAATGGAACTATGGTAGTAAGAAAGGCACCTTTAAATCAGTAAAACCTGAAAATGCGATTTCTGCTGGTGGCTATGGTGCTTGGGAAATCGCCGCACGTGTGGATGTTGCTAACTTCGATGATACCGATGCCGATATCTATGGCGGAGAAAAAACCGATTACATCGTGGGGGTAAACTGGTACTTAGAAAATAACCTAAAAGCGCAGTTTAACTATGTTCGCAGTCAGTCGGATTATAAGCAGCCATATACCGACATTAACGGTGTCGAAATGTACGATCAAGATGGCAATATTTTCCAAGCCAGATTGCAATTTGCATTCTAATTTAAGGGGATATGTTGATGCGAAATAATCTATTTTTAATTGGCTTGGTGAATGTGTGTTTAAGCTCTAGTGCCTATGCATTATCGCCAGATGCGTTTACTTCACTTGAGTATCACGTGAATACGGGTACAGCGAAAACGATGCCTTATGCAGCGACTAAGCAAACCGATGAATTTAAAGAGGCATTTAATTTTATCGATTTAGAAGAGCGCCTTAAAGTCAAATTGGTGACTTACTTAGATACGCCAAATCGCGCTTTCAAAGCCAAGGATATTAATATCCGTGTGCGTGAAGATGTGAGTAAGCCTCGCAAAAGTAAAATTACCGTGAAACTACGTGCAGCCGACCCAGAAAGTTTTGGTGAACTGTCTAATTACCGTAAAGCGGAAATTGACTATACCGATGGTAAAGCGGCATATAGTGTGAGTTATGACGTGCCATATTCTCCAGCAGATATTGATGTCAGAAACGTGGATATCGACTCGGTATTTAAGGTGTTAAAGCGCCATTCTGTGTTGTGGGACATCGTTGGCGACATCTATGAAGCTCATCAAGATGAGATTATTCAAACAATGGTCATGCGCACCCATGGCTGGGAAGGGGCGGTAAAAGATAAGCGTTTTGATAATGTAGAAGTGGACTTTCAAGTATGGACTCCATACTACCGTAAGCCACGTATCAGCTTTAATGAGTTCTCGTTTAAAGGGCATGTTAAAGACAAAGAGCAATTAGAAAAAATGTACCAATACTTATACCAACAAGTTGAATCTGTCGGTTATGAGCATGGTCATAGTGGTTCGAAAACAAGTTCCACTTTTAAAATGAGTAAAGGATTCAACTAGTTTCCCGCACTCACCCATGACTGGGTATTATCACCCTCACTCCCATTGGTAGTGCCCGGTCATGTTTTCGCTTTACCTTCCATTATCAATACTACAAGGAGATGCCAATGTTTGGCTTTTCTCGGATTTCTACGCTTCTTTCTCAGAGTCAGTCTACCGAAACCAATGTTTTTTTATTTCTAGATCAAGTGACCTTAGCGCAACATAAGTTTGTTTATATGTGGCAAATGTATCTCACCCATGGCGCTAATAGTGATGAGTTTTCCAATGCGTTAGCTGAATTACAAGCTATTGAACATGAAGCTGATGTGCTCAAACGAGAAATTGAACAAACCTTATATCGTAAGACGCTTATTCCTGATTTACGGGGTGATGTAGCGTCACTTATCGATTTAACTGACCGCCTAATCAATCGCCAAGAGACTATAGGTTTGCACCTGCAAATTGAAAAACCATTAATCCCTCAGGCGGTTGAGGCTGATTTGATGGTGTTACTTAAGGCTGTAGGCAATACCATTGACCACACTTTATTGTGCGCCAAAAGCTTTTTTACCGATTTACAGCGGGTGCAGGAATATCATCAAAAAGTGATCATGTTTGAGTCTGATGCAGATAAAGCCTGTACTCGAGCTAAAACGATTTTATTTGATACAGACTTGCCACTTATTAACAAAGTGCAGCTTCGTTATTTCTTTGACCGAATTGATCAAGTGGCTAATTTAGCCGAAGACATCAGTGACAGGGTAGCCATTTTCACGTTAAAACGCGTTCAGTAAGGAGTGCAAATGGATATTGCGATTTGGGTGTTTCTTTCAAGTGGCTTGTTTTTAGGTTGGTCACTGGGTGCAAATGATGCTGCGAATGTCTTTGGTACCGCAGTTGGCTCAAGGATGGTGAAGTTCTCTACTGCCGCGATGATTTGTTCGGTGATGGTCATTTTAGGCGCTGTGATAAGTGGTGCTGGTGCGTCACATACGTTAGGCGCGTTGGGTAAAGTGTCAGCTATTGGTGGTGCTTTTACTGTGGCATTATCTGCAGCGACAACCGTGTACTTAATGACAAAATCAGGTTTACCGGTATCCACAGGGCAAGCCATTGTGGGGGCGATTATTGGCTGGAACCTATTCAGTGGCATGGCAACTGATCCCGAAGTGCTCACTAAAATTTTAAGCACATGGGTGATGTGTCCAATCTTAGCGGCATTTACGGCAGTTTTGTTGTATAAGGCGGTGACCAAAGCAATTAACTGGTGGCGTCCTGGGTTATTCCAGCTTGACCAATGGACTCGAGTCGGTTTGATTTTAGCTGGCGCTTTTGGTGCCTACAGTTTAGGAGCGAATAACATTGCCAATGTAATGGGGGTGTTTGTATTAAGCGCGCCTATCGATACCATCGAGCTGGCTGGAATAGAGTTTACTGGGGCGATGCAGTTGTTTTTCTTAGGGGCTGTTGCTATCAGTATTGGGGTATTTACTTACTCTAAAAAAGTGATGATGACTGTGGGTGGTAACTTGATTTCAATGACACCTGTAACTGCATGGGTCGTGGTAATGGCGCATTCCATCGTGCTATTTATTTTCTCGTCGCAGTCATTGTCAAATGGCTTTGTAAATATGGGCTTACCAGCGATTCCATTGGTGCCGGTATCGAGCTCGCAAGCCGTGATTGGTGCCGTGATAGGCATTGCTTTTTTAAAGCGATTGCCAATTCAATGGCCTGTTTTAGGTAAGATATTAGTGGGCTGGGTTATCACACCAATATTATCGGCCGTAGCGTGCTTTATTGGTTTGTTTATCGTGCAAAACTTGTTTAAGCAAGTGGTGGTGTAAGCCTAGTTACTCAAGGTTTCTGTATTGGTTTTGCATTTCAATTGGCGTCATCGAAAAGTACTTCTTAAATGCCGAAGAAAAGTTAGAAACATGGTTGTATCCTGAGTGGTATGCCACTTCCCCCACTGATTGATTGTCAAAAATAAGGCGTCTTCTGGCATGTTCAAGGATCTGATTGCGGATGTATTCTTTGAGTGTCAGTTGATGATGTGACTTAAAATAACGTTGTAAGGTACTAACACTCGCGCCAAGTTTGTCAGCGATTTGCTTGAGAGATAATGATTCAAATAGTAAGGATTCAATTTTTGCCTCAAAATCAAACTGACTTACTGGTAAAGGGGAGTTGTTAATGTCAGGCTCTTTTGGGGGAATCGCATCTCGATCGAGGTTGTCACTCAGTAGCGTAAAACTGTCACAAAAAAATTGCAATGCCAGCTGCTCTAATTCCCATTGAAAGTTAAGCGTTTCATCGAGGCTTTTTTGATACAGCTCAGCGGCTAATGTTAGTTGTTTTTCAGTGCATGGCCACTGAAAAACAGACTGAGCCGAGGCAAATATTTTCTCAATATGCAGCCTGTTAGCCATACTGCCACAGCGGGTTAATAACCATTGTTTGGTAATGCTTAAATTGACTTTTTTGACCTGCTGTTGCTGAGTAAAAAACCGAGTAAATATCTGCTGTGAATTGATAATGTTGATGAATAACACAGGCGAACTTTGCGCTTGAATATCATAGCGCTGATGTTCCAGTGCAAAGCTAACCTTACCGGCCAGTAATACATTAATGCTAATGCAGGCATCAATCTGCGAGTTGCTATAACCCTCAGTATGCTCTGTCATATTAACGCAGTGAACATCAATACCACTGGGCAGTTTTTTAAAATACACCTTACCGGTAATCAGCTCCTTTGAAGCAATATCTTTTGCTTCAATAAAAGCATCTTCATAGCCTGCATCTTTGATTTTTCTTGATAACTCAACCTTTGATAAGCGTGTATTCATACCTAAGTTGCCTTTTCATAGTAAATGGCGATTACGCATAACAGCTTGGCGATTTCGCATAACAATGAGTGAAACAAACACCATAACACAGTGGTAACATAATGATAATAATTCTCATTACAGTTGTTCGGAATAATTTTCATCCACAAGGAATCGTTATGTTACCCAAGCGCTTTAAAATAAGTTCGACAAGCTTAGCTGTTGTTACAGTGCTTACTTCTTCAGCGGTATTTTCGGCTGAGTCTGAAGACACTGAAATAGAACGTGTGACAGTATGGAGTACCACTGTAAATGCCTCTTCTATGTATTTAAAAGAAGAAGCGATTGCCAGTAAACAGGCTGATCATATCAGTGACTTATTACGCAGCATTCCCGGTGTGGATGTTGGCGGAGCACATTCATTAAATCAGCGTATTACGATTCGTAGCATGGATGATAAAGACTTAGACATATCGATTGATGGTGCTAAGCAAAATAACTACATGTATCACCACATGGGTAACTTGCAAATTCACGCTGATATTTTGAAGTCAGTTGATATCGATGTGGGTAACAACTCAGTCATTAACGGCGGCTTAGGTGGCTCGGTAAGATTTGAAACCAAACAAGCACGTGACTTATTGCAATCGGGTGAACGATTTGGTGGGCGCGTGCAAGTGGGGGCTGGCGATAACTCTGGACAAACCTACTCAGCCACAGCTTATGGTTTGATGACTGACAGTGTTGATTTTCTTGGCTATTACAATTTGGTCAATCGTGAAAATTACGAAGTGGGTGGCGGAGAAATTACCGATTCAAATGGCGATGTCATTGAAGGTACCGACGGCACGGTAAGAGGGCTTGAGGGCGAACTTGATGATGCACTGATTAAGTTCGGCTGGGAGCCGAGCGATAATCAGCGTATTCAACTTAGTTATGAAAAGTACACCGACGAAGGTGACTACAGCTACCGCCCTGATATGGGGCTTGCAACTGATATCGCTATTACCGAGTCATTAAATGTGCCACTGCTTTGGCCGACGAAATTTACGCGTGACACCTTGGCGCTTAATTACGAGCTAAGTTTGGCGTCAAGCTTGATAAAAGCGGCAGCATACTCCAATACCAGCGAGCTGTGGCGTGATGAAACGGGCTATGCAGATAATCCTGATTACGCAGGGTGGGCAGCGATTGTCACCGGAGAGGCAAAGAATCAAGGCATAAACTTATTAGGTGAAACCACGCTTACAGCTCTGTGGGAGCATGACTTTACCTATGGTTTTGATTATGTGAAACATGATACAGATTACTCTGCTCGATACACTGCTAGCACGGATGAGTCTGCTGAAGAATCGTCAAACATTGCTATTTTTGTTCAAGATCGAATTGCCTTTAACGATTACATCAGTTTGATCCCAGGTTTACGTTATGACCAATATTCAGTGGATTCTAAGGTCGTTGATAACGACTTTGATAATACTGCATGGGCGTTAGCGTTAGCCATTCAGCCTACTGATGATTTAGTGTTTAATGTCAGTGCAACAGAGTTATTTAAGGGGCCTGAAATTGGTGAAGTGTTTGTCGGCGCAGGTTTATATGACACCACCAATCAAGAAATTGAAGCCGAAACTGGGGTTAACTATGAGCTAGCTTTTGCATATCAATTTGAAGCATTTGGTGATGATAATATTTCCCTAGGGGCAACCGTATTTAAAACCGAAATCAATGACTACATCTACGATTATGCTACAGCACCTACTACTTCTGGAGGTCGTTATTGGAAAGACAATATCGGCGATATGGATATTGAGGGTTATGAGGCCTACATTAATTATCTCAATGGCGGTTTTTCAGGCTCGGTAACCTACTCAAGTGCTGAAAGTGAATTACAGGCGTTTGAACAATATAGTGAATTAGACGGTGCACGATTAGATAGACAACAAGGTGATACAGTCAGTGCAACCTTAGGTTATGCATTGGATGACATGGGGCTGTCGTTTAATTGGGAACTGCTTTATGCCGATGACGTGCCTGCTGGACTTGATTTAGACGGTGCAAGCCTTGATAACAGTAAGCAAGGTTATACCGTGCATAACATCAATGCCAGATGGGATATTGCAGCGGTTGAAGGGTTAACCATTATTGCAGGTGTCGATAACTTATTTGATGAATATTATGCTTCGCAATCTTCTCGTACTGGTGTGTCTTTCCATCCTCGATTTGGCGAGTTGTATCTGCAAGATTTTGAACCTGGCCGTAATATTAAGGCCACGGTGTCATATCAATTCTAATGGCAAATTCATGGCTACGCACGGCAAAAGCAAAACGCTTTTTTAGCTTTTGCCGTTGGTTACACATCTATGTGTCATGCACTTTATTTTCCCTGTTAGTCTTTTTTAGTCTTACGGGGATTACCCTTAATCACCCCTCTTGGACTGCTCAAGCCACAAGCGAAATCCAAAGCTTACCTTTACCTGTGCAATTTGCTCAGTTTGAAGGAGAGTACCCGCTTAACGCGCTGCAAGCCTATATCGAACAAAAAACGGCACTGGCTTCTCCACGCAGTATTGATGTGCTGGTGGACATGGACGAAATCACCTTTGACTACCCTTTACCTGCAGGTTATGCCTTTGTCACCGTGTTACTTGATGACCAACTCATTGAAATTGAACGCAGTAGCCAAGGCTTACTGGGGTTAGTGAATGACCTGCATAAAGGCAGGCATAGCGGCAATGTGTGGTCTGTGGTGATTGATGTGTCCGCAGGGCTGATTTTACTGTTTTCGATTACAGGGTTGATTATTTTGCTTCAAAACGCCAAACACCGCCGCATGGGATTAATGGTGGTGGCATTGGGCAGCATTACACCTTTATTAGTGTATTTGATGGCGGTGCCAAGGTAATCGCAACAAGGAGAAATTCAATGAAAAATAATGCAACAAAACTCATGGTGCGGCTACAGCTCGCGTTGCTGTTACTTATCGGCTTATTAATGACACCCACTTGGCTGCAAGCTCAGGAGTTTACGGTGTCGGTTGAGATTCCAGATATAAAAGCTGCGCCATACCATAAACCGTATGTGGCGATCTGGATTGAAACTCCGCAGCGTCAGGGAGTGCATACATTGGCTTTTTGGCGACAACAAGCTGACTGGTTTAAAGATTTACGCCAGTGGTGGCGAAAAATAGGTCGTAGTGGTTCACCTGATTATCAAGCCGTGAGTGGCGCTACGCGTAAACCGGGAGTGTATAGCATTCATTGGGATGGTCGATTGGGAACAGGAGCAATGCTGCCAGCAGGCGATTATGTATTACACGTTGAGTCAGTCAGAGAGCAAGGGAGTCGCGAATATTTACGCCAAACGTTTTCATACCCCAGTAACAAACAAGAGCAGTTGGTTCTTGAAGGAAAACAAGAGCTAGGCACAGTTACATTACTTATCAAATAGGAAGATCAATATGTCAGTTAACGTTAAGCTTATTTCACGTGCAGTCGTGGTGATAGCAAGTGTATTTGCCGTATTTACTAGCACGGCACACGAACGGTTTATTCTGCCGTCTCATACCTTGTTATCTGGTGAAGCACCTCAATCTATTACCGTATTGGCGAGTATTTCTAATGATATTTTTCACCCTGATAGACCATTGGGCGACAGTGGTTCAGGACGAGATGTCGGTGAGCTAAAAGAATATTTTGCGAATCTTGAATACACGGTGATCGCGCCAGATGGCAAGGTGTCATTAGACACACAATGGGCGGCGTATTCACGTATGTCTGTTGCTGATGTGACCTTAGCTCACGAGGGGACGTATCGTGTCGGCTTGGTACAACCGGATGTGTTTATGACTACCTTTGTTAACGCTGAAGGTCAGCCTGCTCGTTTATGGGGGCCATCACCTGAAATTCCTGCCGGAGCAACAAAGGTGGTTCGTCGAACAACAGCATCAAGGGTAGAAACCTTTGTGACGTTAAACAGTGCGACTCATCAGGCGATTGCCCCTACTGGGACTGGCGTTGAAATCGTGAGTAAAACAACCCACCCGAATGATTTATTTGCTAATGAAACTGCACAGTTTCAATTGCTTTTTAATGGAAAACCTTTAACGACAAACACTAAAGTGAAATTGATTAAAGCCGGAACACGTCACCGTAATGACCGAGATGAGCAAATTTTGGATGTGACCAAAAATGGTGATATTAGTTTTACCCCAAGCCAAGCAGGTTTTTACTTGTTAATTGCAGAAACCCATGTTGATGCTCCAGATGCAGCAGATATAGATGTGAAGCACTTTAGCCTTTATTTGACCTTAGAAGTGTTTCCAGAATAATAGGGAAATATAGGCCAATCGCTAAAAAAGCCACCCTTTAAAGGGTGGCGAACCCATTTGGAGGTTGGGTGCACTCACTTTGCATAAGGGGCAATACCTTTTGGCAAAGTACTTAGTTAACGTGCAATAGATACAAGTAAAATGGCATCCTGCCCAATGACTTCCTTGTTAATACGACGAAATGGCTAAAGTCATTTCTTCGATGGATTAGCCAATTACATGGCTATTAATCACTTTCAGTGCTTTGGGTAAGACTGAACAGTCACTTTTAAAAAAGCTTAATGATACGATTTCTTAACAGTGACATTGTTTGCTGGTGGTTTAATTAACGCGCTTCGTGAATGGTTCGACGAAGCGCTTTATATGCTAATGACAGTCAGCACAAGTATCGTTTGGATCTTGAACTTCATGCACGATATGACAGGTTCCACAATCTAAAACGCCATCATGTTGTTGATGAATTTCACCATCAATACTATCTAATCCACCGTGACAATCGATACAGGTTTGGTTTTCATACGCCATATCTGCTGATGGTTCACCATCCATGTGGCAAGCTTCACATCCAGCCATGTCCGTATGAGTGTCTGCAATTGATTCAGCAAATGCAGCACCAGAGAAGCTCAGTAAAATCGATAGTCCTAAAACTTTAAGCATGGTTAACTCCTAAATAATGATTAAGCTACGGTCATTTGACCGGTATAAAGAATGAAATTACGAAGCAAGAGGACACCGAATAGGCTACAACTTGCTGTGATGGCGACATAAGAGAATTTGCGTTTTGCTGATGCTGTCATAAATAGGTTAAATGCAAGCGGCATAGCTAGACCGACAACGACAATCCCTGCCCAGAACACCCAGCCCCAGAAACCTTCACCAATGGCATTGAGTGCGGCAACCTGACTTTGACCACCGGTTAAAATTAACCCTACGAAGAAGGTAAATAATAAAGCGAGTTCAAGCAGGATAAGTGGGATCTCAATGTTATGGATAAAGTGCACTTCTTTACCGTCAGGGTTGCCTTTCATTAATACGCCACCTAGCAATGTGCCTGCCGCGCCAGAAGAGATACCCGAGATTAAGAACAGCATTGGTAGTACAGGGTTATTCAGCATTGGGAATGTGGTTAATGCTGACAGTAAGAAGCCTGTGTAGGCGCCTAATGATAGTGCCAAGATGACAAGTAACCCTGTAATCGTTGCTTCCATCTTTAACAAAATATCCAGCGCTTTATCGACGATAGGCCAACGGTTATTACACCAATGACGGATAGGCTCTTGGAATAAACAAGCCAACCACGAGAATAAAGCCACTTGATAAACCATCAGTACAGCAACGCCCACTGACATCACTGAAGTTGGGTTGTAGAAAACCAAAATTTTCCAGAAATCAAACGGCTTGGTTAAGTCAACGACCAGGATCCCAAGGCCAGCAAATACAGCAAGAGGAGCAATAAGACATGCTGCTCTTACAAAGCTAGACTTATAGGCGTTTTTACCCAATTTGAAGTGCTTTAGTAATACTGCAAAACAAATTGCCCCAGCAGAGATCCCTGCTAAAAATAAGTAAATGGCGATTGGCCAGTGCCAAATGAGGCTGTCAAAATGGAATGGGCTCATAACTTGATTTCTCCCTCTTGGGAAGCAATACGGAACACTTTAGGGCGTGTACCCAGTTCGGTTTTACTTCGGTAGTTAGGCGTCGTTTTAAGGACTTCAACCACTTGTGAATGTGGATCTTTAAGGTCACCAAAGGTGAGCGCTTTTGTTGGACAAGCTTCAACACATGCTGGTAGGCGACCTTCTTTTAAGCGGGTCTCCTTACAGAAGTCACATTTATCAGCGGCTTTAGTGACAGGGTTAATAAAGCGAATTTGATATGGACAAGCAGCGATGCAATACAAGCAACCAACACATTTCCATTCATCAACGCTGACAATGCCAGTTTTAGGATCATGGTAGGCAGCGCCCGTTGGGCAAACGTTAACGCATGGTTTGCCTTCACATTGCTGACAGGACTTACGGGTGAAACGATAAAATTGATTGGGATATTCACCAAAAGGCCCTTCGCGCTCAATATCTAAACGGCTAACCCCTTCTGGTACATTGTTGGTTTCACGACAAGCGACGGAACAAGCGTCGCAACCAATACATTTGTTTTCATCATGAATAAGGGCATATTTGCAATTTGTGCTGTTATCTTCTTTTTGACCGCCAGAGTTGGCGATACTTAGGCCAGATGCGCCTGCAGCGCCAACGGCTGCAACACATGCTCCTTTTAAAAATAGTCTTCTTTCTTTTTTCATCGTTTTATCCTCCTAATTATTTGCTTTCATGACAGCTAACACATGATGCGATGCGCTTGCTTTCAGTTATGCCAATAATTGGATCAACTTCTGGATGCAGTTGGTGACAGTCGGCGCAGTTAACCTTGTTAGAATGGACATTGTGGGTCCAATCTGCAGCAGCTAACTCTTCTTGACCGTGACAAGCCATACAGGCAGCTGTTTGTTGTGCTGCTGTAGCGGGGGAGTTTTCACCAAAACCAATGAGTTCTGATTCACCTCGTGGATGCTTACCTTTCTCGCCATGACAGTCCTGGCAGGTTTGACCTAGTGCGTCATTAGCATGCATGCCATACATGTTGCCGTTTTTCTTATGGCACATGATGCATTGGCGATTTTGATTCATTTTAAATTCAGGGGTGTCAGCCTTGGCGACAGGCGCGGTAAAACCGAGTACCACCATCAAAATAGAGGTCAACAAGGGAAGGGTGATTTTTGAAATTCTGGACATAATGAGCCCTCACATAATTCAGTGATACAGTAACGTCTAATAGGGATTTGAGTGCTGAAGCCTAGCTTCAGCACTCGATAGCACTAAGCTGCGAGAGAGTTGCGAATTAATGATTCATCACATTGTTGGTTTTTAGCTAAGTGAATCACTTTAATACCAACCTCTGCTAATGAATGGTCGATGAACTCATTATTTTCAGGTGTGTTGTGTTGAGGATCTGTAATCACCAGTTTGACTGCTGAGTTATCATCGACGACAACATAATCGAGGTGACAATGTTGTAGATGCTTGTGAGCATCTTCTGGCTTGTCTGTTTTATCAATATCTACAATATTATCCATCGTAGTACCGTATAAAATATTATATTTACCTTTAGCAATTGAATTGAGCTTATTGAAAAAACCAACGGGTTTATTCGCAATTTTTTCAGGATTCAATTTAATATTAACGCCCACATTCTCTACATTGCTGGTTTTGAAAAACTTTATACATGTCATTGTAAATGTTACTAGAACAAAAGGAACAACAAGGAATAATACAAAGTAGACAAAAGCATAGCTTAATATGACTGATGTGTTCATAAACGCCTCCAAACTTTCATTGATTATTAAATTTATTTTTAAAGCACATTCAGTATTTCCTTGTGAGGGTTTATAAACATTGATTTAAATCAATTAAATAATTGGATGGTTATTTTTATATTTAAATATCAAATTTGAGTTTGTTTATTATTATTTAGATTTTACAAATTTTAAAAGGTATATTTTGAATTGCGATTTTTGAATATTTAAATGTGATATTTTGATTTTCGAAATTAGCTTGTTTGTTATTCTGTTTGTTGAGATTTTACTTTATTAAAAAGTAGCAGCCACAAGGGGTTGGTGGCTTTTGTGAAGTTTTTATTTCACTGTTTATAGGTTTTTATATATAAAAAGGCGTTATGTTTTTTAGTATTCCGATATTTAAATATTTATTATTCATTTTCTGTATAACCAAATAAGTGACATGGCAAACATTTTCATAAAACAATTAAAATAAAATAACAAAAATAAATTTAAATTGGGTATTATTAAAATGAACTTATCATTGGGAGGTATTTAGATGAGAGATATTAGTTATAGTGACCTAGATTTATTGAGTATCAATATTCTAGTTAATCTGTATGAGAACAAGTCTGCGACATTTGTATCTAATAAATTGAATGTGCCAGCACCCAAGATAAGTCGTTGCCTTAAGCATGCACGAGAAATTTTTGGTAATGAGCTTTTTATTCGCAAAAAATATGGCTTGGTGCCTAATGAGTTTGCTGGCAAAGTTTATCCGATTGCTAAGCAGATACTTGAATGTTCAAACAGCCTGCAGCAGCTGAATGGTGAGGCGATAGCTGATAATATTCATAACTTTGAGATTGTTGCGCCAGATCTTGTTTCTTTTCCTTTTCCTAAGATGTTGCTTACGTCCATTAGAGATGCAGGAAAAGATGTCAATTTTAATATCTCTGCATGGAATAAGTCTTCACTTGATCATATTGTCTCTGGGGATATTGATATTGGTATCTGTTGTAGCAAAGCAATAGATAATTTGGAAAGCATAGATGATAATTTAGCAGTATTACCTTTAAAGAAATTGAATAAGCTATTTTTAATTTGTGATGAGAAACATCCAATTCTAAAAGAAGAAATAACGTTAGAGTCAATTGCGAAATACCCTTACGTTAATAGTAATGTTGGTGATGCAGAACAGAGAATGAGTGCTTTTCAAGAGTATTGTTATCGTAGAAAAATACCGCTTAATACTGAAATGGATTTAAATGGTGTTTCCAGTTTATTTGAGTATTTAAGACAAACTAATGCGGTTGCTTTACTACCATATAGCTCGATATATAACATGATCAATACAACGCCAGGTTTACACGCATGTCGTTTAGCTGAAGTTGAATCTGATAGATTATATATGGAAGTAAAAGTACCGACGCTATATATGATTTATAATAAAAATAATCATGAAGCTAACTTGCAATGGTTAACTGAAAAAATTCAAGGTTTGGTACATTCAGCGCTTCACTAATTGCTCATATAAAACTGAATATTAAAGCCACTCAATTAATATTGAGTGGCTTTATTATTTTTAACTTTTTAAAATGAGTAGAATCCAATTGTTATTGATTCTTATTTGTATTTATTCCGCAGCAACTATTTCATTAGTTGTCACTTCATCATTGTTAATATTACTGATATTCATATTTCGATATGTTTGTTGATATTTTTTCAAATTATCGGTCATGTTTTCTATTAATAACGCAGTGAACTCTGATGTTTTAGCTTCATGACATTGTAAGTAATGACAGGGGACAACGATATTTGCGGGGGTTTGAAGGTGAGTATAGTAAAACTCGGTCATATCAATGAGCTCAATGTCATCTCTTTGTTTACTTAATTCAAATGGGAAGACCGAAGGAGCCCAGCAAATATCATCTGAGTTAACGACACGTTCAAATGCCATGACAAGGCTTGATGTGATCAAGCTGATGTCTGCTTTCAAGTGAGTGATTTCACTACAACGACTCACGATTTCAGTAAGCGCTGATGTGGGACCATTGTGGATGAATACTAGGCGATTCTTAAGAATACTTTCAAGGGTTATTGGCTGCTGTAGGATTGGATGCCCTTTACGTACCGCTAAAAACCAGAACTCAATATCACCCAACTTATTATTGATTATATTGTCATGGCTAAAAGGAAAAGAAGAAATAGCATAGTCTATTTTTCCTTGTGCAATTTTTTGTTCAGCACTTTCTGTCCATGGGTGGATATCAACGATATGACTAACGCCTAACATCTCGCTGGTTTTATCAATCGATTCTAAAAGAAACATCGACATTTGCTCGGGAGCACTGATATGGAGTACGAGATCATTTTCAGGCTGGGTCTTTGCGGCCGTAGCCATATCATCGTATGCACTGATGATATTTTTGGCTAAAGGGTATAAACGTTCAGCCATGGCGTTTGGTTGAAGACCGTATTGCTGGCGAATAAATAATTCATTATGAATAACTTCTCGCATTGTGCTGAGTGCACGGCTCACCTTTGGCTGGGTGCTGTTGAGTTTTTCAGCTACAACGCTACCATTTTTATATTCAAATAGGCCAATCAGAACTTTAAGCGTAAAGTAATCTAGCCTTGATAATTGTTTTTCCATGAGTTTTACCAAGCGTTTGAGTTATTCATCTTTTGCGAAGTTATCACATCATTATGGTGCTAAATCGAATGCAACTCACAGTTTACCTCTTTAGGGGTATTATTAGCTAAATATAATACTTAAATACTATATTATTCAGTAAGATAGAGAATACAATTGAGATTGTTGTATGTATTGTTGTAACCGTGTTGTTGACAGTTTGTATGTTGATTTTGCTGAATTTTTGTTCAGCTGTAGTGTTTAGGTGCGAGATATTCGTAGCGAGTTTTATAAGATTTCATTTGAATCAATTACAATTAGACTAACCTAAATGGTTTGTACAAATAGTTATGCTGATATAAGGCGATAAACTAGATGGAAATGAATGTATGGTATTAAGAGCCGTTATCACATTTGTATGCTTTTTCCTGTCCGCATGTGCTGCTCAAGTCGATTTGCCTTTGCCGACAGGCACTCAAGCATCAACTGACATTCCCAAAGCTGATGAACGCTTATGGAATGAAGCACGACTGCTGCAGTTTCATCAGCAATGGCAAGGGACACCTTATCGTTTAGGTGGGCTGACTAAAAAAGGGTTAGATTGTTCAGGGTTAGTGTATGTGGCTTATCAAGATCTCGTGGGGCCGAGTATTCCAAGGACAGTTGAAGGTCAAACAAGCTTAGGAACTCGCATAGCTAAAAGTGACTTACAAAGTGGTGATTTAGTCTTTTTCAAAACCACAGGACGTGGTCGTCATGTTGGGGTGTATTTATCTGGCCATCGTTTTTTGCATGTTTCGACTAAAAAAGGCGTGATGATTTCGAGTATGGATAATGTGTATTGGAAACCCAGATATTGGTTTGCCAGCCGTTTATAGCTTTCATCGCTGTAACTCTTGATCAATCTCTCCGCTTCAGCGATAAAATTGTGGTATTTTAGCCGCATCTAAAGTCTAAAAATCCATTTAGTCTTACAGTAATTTTAATGATCAAGTTTAAGGACCTCGTCATGACCAAAGCTAAAATCGGTATTGTTACGGTAAGTGACCGTGCAAGTGCAGGTGTGTATGAAGATTTATCGGGAAAAGCCATTATTGATGTGCTAAATGAATATTTAACATCAGAGTGGGAACCAGTTTATAAGGTTATTCCTGACGAAACTGCAGTGATTGAAGCCACATTGATTGAAATGGCTGACGAACAAAATTGTAGTCTGATTGTGACCACCGGTGGAACAGGTCCTGCGAAGCGTGATGTGACTCCTGAAGCGACAGAAGCAGTATGTGATCGCATGATGCCAGGCTTTGGCGAGCTAATGCGCGCTGAATCATTAAAGTTTGTGCCTACAGCTATTTTATCTCGCCAAACAGCTGGTTTACGAGGTGACTCACTGATTGTTAACTTACCTGGCAAGCCAAAATCAATTCGTGAATGTTTAGATGCGGTATTTCCAGCAATTCCATACTGCATTGATTTAATGGATGGTCCATTTTTAGAGTGTGATGAGTCTGTGATTAAGCCATTCAGACCGAAAGCGAAATAACTTTTTAAGCCGATTTCAGGTTATCTAGATTACTCACCTAGTAGTCATTATTAAGCGTATTGCGGGATGTTAGCCTGCAATGCGCTTTTTTATGGGCTTTCAATAACTGTTACAACCCTTTTCTAAAGATTAAGTGGGCGCTATAGCCAGTAAATATGGCGAGAAAGGGAATCGCTATCAGGTGAGTAAATACATTGGGCGGCGTATTGAAGTTTACTGATAGTAATAATCCCCAACTGACGGCGAGATAACTCAGACTGATAATTATATGCTGGCTGACTTTTTTCATGACTTGTGTCCTTACTGCTAATGACTCACTGTGATTAACAGTATAAAAACTAGACAAATCGATTTTAAGTGTCATTATTGACAAATATAAAGTCAAAAGTGACATTTTGGGGTCGTGATGAAAACAATTTATATTTTAGCGGCGGGTAACGTGGTGGCGAGTGGCCTAGTGAGCTTTTTAGATGTATTTAGTTTTTGTAATGCCTATTGGCGCCGTATTAATCAGGATGTCAAAGAAGACTTGTTTCACTGTCATGTGATTTCAGCTGACGGTCATAATGTAAAAACCAATCAAGGTTTTGAAGTGCCAGCCAAAGGGCTAGCGCATCCTGATGATATTTTGCAGGCTGATGCCGTCATACTCGCCTCTGCATTTGTGACTAACCGAACTGAATTTCAAGCATTTTTAACCGATTTTGAACCTTTAATAGCACCACTGTCGCGCTTTTCGGCTGCTGAAAAGCCCGTTGCAGCTTATTGTTCAGCAACATTATTACTTGCTGCATCTGGCTTATTAAACCAAAGGCGCGCAACAACGGTTTGGTGGCTTAGCGAGATGTTTGAGCGCAACTTTAAAGATGTGCAGTTATGTATGGATTCATTGGTGGTGTCTGATGGGCATATACATACCGCAGGTGCGACAACTTCCAATTTAAGCTTAGCGCTGCATCTTATTTCGATTTTAGCAGGTGAACAAATGGCGCAGCAGATGGCGAAAATATTGCTGATCGATCCTAATCGCAGCTCTCAACAACCCTTTATGACAATGGCGATTAATCCTGAACAGCATAAAGATGAATTAATACATAACGTACAGCGATGGATGCAGGCTGATTTGAGCCGACATTGGCTACTAGATGATATTGCAGATAAATTTGCTGTAGGCAAACGCACGTTGATTAGGCGCTTTAAAAAAGCCGTGAATGAAACGCCAGCGAGCTATATGCAGCGCCTTCGAGTAGATGAAGCAAAAAGATTGCTAGAAACAACAGAATTGGCCATTGAGCAAATTGTCGAGCGGGTCGGGTATGAGGATGTTAGCTCATTTAGAAAACTATTCATCCAACTCACCACGTTAAGCCCGCGTGCTTATCGACAAAAATTTAATACTCATACCTGCTGCTAGCGATACTTTTTGGGCTTTGAGTGCCAATTAAAGTGAGTTAATTTGCTGCTTTAAATCATATTCTGGCTCAGTGACAATTTTCTCTAGCGTGGCAATACGTTGCTTGAGCTCGTTATTTTGCTGGCGTAGCGCGTCTAACTCATGGCTATGGTTATCCGCTAAGTTGCTCGTTTTTGATTTTACATAATGCTTAAACATTTCTGTGGCAGTGGTGCCCACCGTGATGATGATGACTAATGCTAAGATTGCGTATTCTTGTTCCATGATGGACTCCTTGTCTAGATTGAGTGGACTGGTTCAAGGTGAGTTGAACCAGTCCGAGGTCATAGGCTACAAACCAAATACCACTTTTTCACTTTTCAGCAGTTTTTCTAAACCAAATGCAAGTGCAATTGACAGTACCAGTGTGGCTGCAGATGACACCAGTAATTGCAGCATCGGGATTTCACGACCTTTAATAAAGGCCATTAGGGCTTGCTGCTGACCAGAAACTGGCAGCCATTCCAGTACATCAGGGGCGATGTTGTAGCTTGCTGCCATTGATAAGGCGAGCGGTACAAACAGCACCATGGTGAGATAGGACTGAGCCTCTTTAAATGTTTTGGCCATAAATGACACAAACAATTGTAATGTTGCCGCCATAATGGCGAGTGGAATGCCAATAAATAGCATTAACCCCATAAAGTCTGGCGAAATATTTACGCTAAAGCCAAGCTCTTGCCAAGGCACAAAGGTGTAGGCAAATTTAGACACGATTAAAATCAGCAATAAGCCCAGCAATGCAAAGCAGGTGACTGCAATGATTTTACCTAGTACTAATTGGCGCGTACTAATAGGGTGGCTTAATAGCAGTGCTAATGAATTACGTTCACGTTCGCCCGCACTGGTATCAATAGCCAAGTTCATGCCTGAGATAAACACCGAATAAATCATGGTGAAAATGGCAATTCCTAAAATAAAGCCGCCTTTAGAATCTGGCGTTGCTTGATCTTCTACTACCACTTTAATTGGCTGCACAACAGCAGGGTTAATTCCACGTGCGATAAGGCGTAAACTGCCCATTTCACCGCTGTAGGCTTGCAGTTGGTTTTCAACTCTGCGAATGGATTGCTGTAGCTTTTCATTTGAGTTATCGGCGATTAAGGTGATCTCAGCAGGCTTTGCTTTCGCCATGTGCGCTGCGTAATTGTCACTGATGATGAGCTCGATATCTTTGACATCTTTAGCTGCAACCCCTTCGTCAGTTGAAGCGTTAATGCCGCGATTATTTAAGAATCGGACTAGATCAGGCGCGTTGTCGGCATTGGTGATCTTGATATTAAGATCTTCAGGGGTCGATAACTGTCCGATTAATACCATGAACATACCGCACATTAATAAAGGTGTACCGATTGCGTAGTAAAGACCCGCCATGACAGAGCGCTTATCACGCATTGCGTCGATGAGTTCTTTGCGAACCATTGCTATAATTGTTTTCATGAGATTGAGATCCCTTCGTTAGTCGATAACACTTGACTCATTTTACTCGTCAATTGGTATGGCAATGGTATCGACACCATTGCAGTTATAATGACAGGCTTATTCATTAGGCTGCGATTCCTTCGTCAGTACCGATGAGTTTAATAAAGGCTTCTTCCAGTGAGGTTTCACCCGTTTGTTGGCAAAGTTCTTCTGGGCTACCTGTGGCAACCACTTTACCGTTAGCCATCACGATGACTTGGTCACATAAAGCGGCCACTTCTTGCATCACATGGCTTGAAAACAACACGCAATGGCCTGCTTTTTTAAGCTCAATCAAAATATCTCGCAGTAATCTGGTACTCATGACATCTAAGCCACGTGTTGGCTCGTCTAAAATGATGTTGGTTGGCTGGTGCACTATCGCTTGGGCTAATGCAGTTTTCATGCGTTGCCCTTGTGAGAAACCTTTACATCGACGGTCGGCAATATCTTCGAGCTTTAATTGCGCGATGACATTGGCTGTTGCTTGTTTAGCATCAGCCTTTGACATGCCGCTGAGTTCGGCAAAGTAACTAATGTATTCTCTTGGCGATAATCGCTCATATAAACCGAATGGGTCTGGGAATAAGCCTAATTGTGCTTTTGCTTTTGTTGGCTCTTTGGCAACATCAATACCATCGATTTCGGCGTGGCCTTCATCTGCCGCTAATAAGCCAAACACAGTTCGTAGACAGGTGGTTTTACCCGCGCCATTTGGGCCAAGTAGTCCAGTAATATGACCGTCATGAGCACTAAAGCTGAGGTTATCCAGTGCTTGTACGTCGCCAATTTTTTTCGATAAATTTGATACAGTAATCATGATTATTCTTCCTCAGCGGCAGCTGAAAGGGTTTCAACTGAGTTGGCATTTAAGTAAAAACTTCTACGAACATCCTTTTCTAAGCATTTACCGTCAATGTTATCTATCGAGCCACTGCTAACTAAATCTGCGATGAGATCGTTACCGCAGCTTTGATAAGCCACGCCATGGGTAGCAAATTCAGAGACAAAATGTTTAGCATTAGTGAGTTTTTCTGTGGCCATATCGCCCCAGCTTGGTGGCGTTGCAGGATCTAGCTCGCCTGAAAGCAAGAGGGTAGGAATGTCACTTGCGATAGCATCGCTAAAGCTGTTATCGACTTGCGGCATATTCCACACGCTGCACGTTGCCTCTAGTCCTTCTATCATGGTGCGTCCCATGTAAGAGTCTTGTGCTTGTTCGCGCATGCTTGTTGTGATGCGATGAATATCTTCGCCACAAACCACAGAGGCGTGCATTCCCATGGCGATACCTGTGCTATCTGAGGTTAAGGTGTAAATGCCTAATATGGGTTGGTAGTTCCCCAAAGCGGCTTGATGAATTGCATGGGGCGTTAACGAGCGAATGTTGGGCATGTATAGCGCCATTCTAATCGCACCGTTAAATTTACCTCGAGTCAGCAAAAAGCTGGTTAGCTCATCAGTTTGTGGATCGCGTACTTGTGTCTTGACTGGGGATTCAGCTAACTGATTATCGACAGAGATAAAGTCTTGTTCAAGATCCGGGAATTGCTGACCGCATAAACTGTTTTGCTGACAGTCTTTAAAGAGAAGGCCGTAGCCTCTATCGATGGCTTCACCAATAGCGATAACACTTTGCTGCATTGGTACAACACCATCTAAAGTCACGGTGGCAATCGCATTTGGATGTTCACGCATATATAGCTGTGCCATACGGGTACCGTACGATACACCATATAAATGCAGTTTTTCATAACCTAAGTGTTGGCGAATAGCTTCAAAGTCAGTTAACGCCGTTAAGCTGCCATATTGCGTGACATCAGCATCTATTTCATCTAAGCAGGCTTGAGTGTCTTTCACATAGTCCATATCGTCATCATTAAACGATAGCACTGACATATCGTCATCATCACAGGCTAAGATATTAGATTGCCCAGTCCCACGTTGGTCAATCAATAAAATGTCGCGATCTTGACGGACTTTAGCCAGTACGCGGTCAAACCCTGCGGCATTTTCAATGGCTGATTGTCCTGGTCCGCCAGCAATGGCAAGCATGGCTTGTTTTTTAAAGCTGGGTTTAATCGCAGGTAATACAGCGTAATGAACGGTGATTTTCTTGCCATCAGGCTTGGCTGGATTTTCAGCCACTAATAATGAGCCGCACTGCACTTGCTCAGATAAACCATCAACATAACACGCTGAAAGTGGTGCTTGTTCAATAGCAACAGTGCTTTCATCTGCCGCAGCAGATAAGCTCATCATAGACAGTAAACCAACTTGAACGGCGCTTATCAGCTTTGATTTTGTTGTCAGCCAACGGGCATTGCTTACCTTGTTATAGGTTCCTTGCAACATAACTTTTCCGATGTTCATTACATCTTTCCTTTTTGCATTTCAGGATGATTGTGGTAACTTAACATTAGTGTATCGGTGTATCAATGTATTAATACAGTAAGTAAAGGCTAATGCTAGAACTAATAAAAGTCAACCCCAGTAGTGGCGAACCCATTTACCGACAATTGCATGAGCAAATTGTACGGTTAATTGTGGGTGGCCAATTACAAGTGGACCAAGTGTTGCCTTCGGTGAGACAGCTTGCTGAGCACCTAGCGGTTAATCCAATGACAGTGTCACGAGCGATTCAACAATTAGTAGAGCAAGGTTGGCTTGAACGTCGTCGTGGCCAACCTACTCGAGTCGCGAACAGGCAATCTAACGATGACACGTCGGGTCCGCAATTACTTGTCCCCCAAGCACTTGATCTAATCAATCAAGCAAAGCAATTAGGTATCAGCCTTGAGGAGTTGCAAGCGTTAGTAGCAACTCAGTGGAAACAATAATAAAAAAGCCATAACAGCAGTAAGTTAACAAGGAATACGTTAAATGGATATCAGTACTGAGGCAATTTTAGAATTCAACCAAGTCGACAAGTGTTTTGACGATAATGTGGTGCTTAAACAGTTAAGTTTTAGCTTGTCAGCTGGCATGGTCGTAGGCTTATTAGGTCAAAATGGTGCGGGTAAATCGACGTTAATGCGTGCTGCATTAGGCATTGTTGATATTGAGTCTGGTAGTATTTCAACTTTAGGCGAGCCTGCTGCATTCCTATCTATTCAAGCGAAAGCTAAAATTGGCTATGTACCTCAGCAACCATTTGGTTACGAAGGTTTTACGATTGCGAGCGCGTTAGAGTTACACAGTAGCTTTTATCCGCAATGGGATAAACGTTTACAAACAGAATGGCTTGAGCGATTTGGCCTTGACCCTAAACAACAAGTGCAAAAGCTCTCGGTTGGGCAGCGCCAATCATTAGCCTTGATTATGGCAATGGCTTACCGTCCGCAATTGCTTATGCTCGATGAACCAGTAGCGAGTTTAGATCCCATTGTTCGTCGTCAATTTATGGGGGATTTATTCGAATTGGCCTTAGAGTCAGGTTCTGCTGTGTTATTTTCATCTCACATCACCTCAGATATAGAGCGAGTGGCAAGTCATGTTGCATTGATTAAACGCGGTGAGTTGGTGCTATTTAAAGAAATTGATGCATTGCGTGAAGAGGTGAGTTTAGTTCATCTAGGCGAAAACCAAACGCTGCCGCAAGGGGTTAAAGTATTAAACCGTTATCAACAACAGGTGCTGGTGGATAATGAAAATCAACTTGAAATACCCGGTTCAAGTCAAGTTAGCTCCTTAAATTTGGATCAATTATTCATGGAATTACATCGATGAATCATTCCCATGTGAACCCGACAAAACGATCACCTGAATCCATCGGCGTAAAACAGTGCCTTAATGGATTTTATTCATTGTGGTGTCGTGATTTTGGTAGTGTAAGTTTTTTGCTGGTAGCGCTATTGGGGATCGGTCTTGCTGTACTGGCGATCATTAGTAAACCTGAACAAGTTGACGTAATTAGTATTGCTCTAGGCATGTGTATTTTGTCTATTTCAGTGGCAATTGCCTGGCAGTTCATCAAACTGTCGGCCAATGAGCAAGGCGTGTTAATTCCTGGATATTACCAACGAGTAAAGCAGCAAGCCGCACTCGTGTTTATCGTGATGATGTTAACTTGCATCACTGTTTTATTGCTTAGCCCGCAGCCAATCAATATTGGTTTTTTGTTAGCTTATCTTAGCGTTGGAATGGGTTTTATTCTTGCGTGTTTGAATCGACCTCAACGCTTTAACTTTTCCGTTTTTGTTTTTGTTATTCTGCCTATCTTACCTGAGGTAATAGCCTCTTTACCTGTTGAGGTTGGCCACTTCTTAGCGTTATTGCCAGTGGTATTAGGGGCATTAATTTATAGAAAACTGCAACGCTTTAGTTGGAACCCTCATGCCCGCAGTATTTACTTAAATGGGTTAGAAACCGGTTGGATGATCGGCCCTATTGCAGGGCAGAATCGCTGGTTTATAAAATTAACCCAGTTTTTGCACCCCGCCAGTTATTTTATTGGTCCTATGCTAGGGATGTTACTGCTGGTATTACCGATATTAAGCATTATCGCTATTTTACTGTCAGCTTATTTTGATGCAGAAGTCCCTGTGATTATGGTGTTATCGCAAATGTTGATTATGGTGTGCAGTTTAATTCACTGGACACGTGTGCAACGTTGGCGCGCAGCTGAAACCTTATTTATGCTACCGACCTTTAGCGGGAAACGTGGATTAGTTGATCAATTTTTTAAATCACAGCTTCATTTATTGGTTATTGTGCTGAGTATCATTACTGTCATCACATTGGTGTCGGCATTATTTAATGCACAGATGACGTTATTGGCAGGCTTACATATCGTCGCCAGTACGATTTGGGCTTCAGGTATGGCATTAGCATTGGGTGCAATGAGCCGCTCAGTATTACAAATTAGTTTAACCATGCTGATTGTGATTGTTCATTCAGTTTGGCTTTCGACCTCGTTAGTGGACTTGCGAGAACAAGGCATGATAACTGCCAGCTATTACTGGGGAGATCTCGGGTTACTGCTGTTAATGGGGCTTTTACTCGTTATCAGCAAACACAAACTATGGAAAAATGGTGTTGCCAGTTTGTAAAATGTAGCGATAATCTGTGAATTGACGCTAATTTAGACTAAAAACTCTTATTTTTCTGTATGGCTTAAAGTAGAATGCCAAAAAGCGGAACACTTGTAAGCTAAAAGGTAATTATTAATGTCTCTCGAACAATTTCATTTAGTCAGACTTCTACAGCAGCAAAGCACAGCATTAGAAGATAACATCGCACTCGAAGGATTTGAGATGGCAGCCCCTTGGAACAAAGTTTCATGGAGCCAATTTGATACTATTACTAATAAAGTGGCACAGCTGTTAATTGATTTCGGTCTGCAAGCCCAAGACAAAGTGGTTATCGTTGCGCAAAACAGCCCACAATGGACATGTGCAGATATTGGCGCACTTAAAGCACGAAACGTAGTCGTACCTGTTTACCCAACAAGCCCAATGGAACAAGCTGTTTTCATCGTTAATGATGCCCGCGCTAAAGTCATTTTTGCAGGTGATGAGAGTCAATACGCAACAGCATGTAAAATCCAAGCACAGTGTCCAACTGTTGAGCATGTCGTGGTATTTGACAGCAATGTTAAGTTGGCCTCAGATGAGCATTTCCATTTTGACGATATCCTGATTGCAGAGACAACGCCTGCAAGCGAAGCTGAACTTGAGCTGCGTTTATCGCAAACCAATCTTGATGACTTACTCACCCTTATTTATACCTCTGGTACGACTGGCGATCCAAAAGGTGTGATGCTGGATTATCGTAATATTGCCTCGATGATCGAACAACATGATACAGAAATCGCTTTTAAAGCAGGTGATGTCTCATTGGCATTCTTACCACTTAGCCATGTGTTTGAACGTGGTTGGAGTTTCTATGTATTGTGTCGTGGTGGTCATAATGTCTATCTTGCTGACACAAACCGCGTTAAAGAAGCGATTGCAGAAGTTCGCCCACACACTTTATGTGTCGTGCCGCGCTTCTTAGAAAAAGTGTATAGCGCTGTGCATGACAAAGTGAACAGTGCACCAGCAATACGTCAAAAACTATTTAACTGGGCTATTGGTGTGGGTTCACGCCAGTTTGAAGTCGGCCAAGGTCGCAAGAAAGCCAGCGCCGCATTATCTGTGCAATGGAAGCTGGCCAACAAATTAGTATTCAGCAAATTACAGAATGTATTAGGCGGACGTCTTAAGTTTATGCCAGTTGGCGGCGCAGCATTAGATGTCAATGTTGGCGGCTTTTTCCACAGTATTGGTGTACCAATCCTTTGCGGATACGGCATGACAGAAACCTGTGCAACTGTTACCTGTAATACCCTTGATAACCGTGTATCAGGTTCAAACGGTAAACCACTGAGCGCTATGGAAGTCAAAATCGGTGCTAATAACGAAATTTTAGTACGTGGTGACACCGTGATGCGTGGTTACTTTAACCGTCCGCAAGATACTGAAGAAGCGTTTGAAGATGGCTGGTTAAAAACCGGTGATGCAGGCATGTTAGATGCTGAAGGTAACCTATACATCACCGACCGCATTAAAGAGCTAATGAAAACCTCGAATGGTAAATACATCGCACCGCAACGTGTTGAAGGTAAAGTGAGCTGTTGCCCGTTCATCGAACAAGTGGCGATTGTGGCAGATGCCCGTAACTATGTATCGGCGTTAATTGTACCTGCGTTTGAGTCACTTGAATCTTGGGCCAAAGAACATGAGATTAAGTTTGAAAACCCAATAGAACTGTTACGCCATAGCCAAGTGGTAGAGCATTTTGAGCAACGTTTGAAAGAGCTACAGCATGAGTTAGCGGGATTTGAGAAAATTAAGAAATTTACCTTACTGCCAGAAGCCTTTTCGATGGAGTCGGGCTTAATTACCCCAACCATGAAACTGCGTCGTAAGAAGATTTACTCAAAGTATGAAACTGAAATTAACGCCATGTATGGCACTTCATACTAAGCGATATATGAATTCATTAAACTTTATTATTAAATGTTGATGATTGATTGAATTTAAGGGCACCTCAGGGTGTCCTTTTTTATGGCGCTATTTTAAAAATCATTCTTGGTATTGGATAACCTTGAGCGTCATAATGGACGTATGAATCGTGCTAATTTTGAGTGGATAATGGAAAAAGTAGATTATAAAAAACAGTTAAAACACCTTTATCTTCCTTCTAAAAAGCAAGTGGCGACAGTGGATGTGCCGTCTATGTATTATTTGATGGTCGATGGCAAAGGTGAACCTGGGAGTGAGCAATATCAGCAAGCCATTGAAGCACTGTACTCGGTTGCTTATACGATTAAGTTTATGATCAAAAAAGGAGCTACTGCGATTGATTATGGCGTGCTTCCACTTGAAGGCTTGTGGTGGGCTGACGACATGGATGACTTTATCAATGATAATAAACATAACTGGCAATGGACTATGATGATCATGCAGCCAGAGCTTGTGGATAAAAAACTAGTGATTGAAGCAATAAGCCAAGTGAAGCAGAAAAAGTCATTAGCGGCGATTGATTTAGTGCGATATGAATCCTTTAGTGAAGGGCAATGCGCGCAAATTCTACATGTTGGCCCCTTTTCAGAAGAAGGCCCAACCGTGGCTAAAGTACATGATTATATTGAATCCGCTGGCTTTACTTTGTCAGGGAAACATCACGAGATCTATTTATCCGATATTCGTCGTGCAGCGCCCGAGAATTGGAAAACAGTGATTAGACAGCCTTATCAAACTGTCGGTTAACGCTCGAGTAAATCGCATCACAGTAGTGTCATAAAAGGGCTTTATCCTCAATTCAATTTGCCTAACTGAACCTGCTACTTTGAAAAAACTTAAACGCTATCAATATGAACGTTATGCTGTGCTTTGCAAAGTCACTTATCGAGATGACTTTTCGCCTGAAAAGCTAGGTTTTTCTCATGAGCATTATCGTGAAATTGCCAATCGCTGGGGTAACGTTTGCGCACGTATTTTGTGGCGTGAAGATAAAAAAGAAGTGCTGGTGGTATTTCGCGGTTCTCAAACCATGAATGAGTGGCTGATAAACTGCCAGTGCTGGCCTAAAGCCAAACAGTTTGCTGATACTAAGTATAATGTCCATGCTGGATATGATTATTTATTAGAGCAGAAAACCAATCCGATCCCGCCTCATTACGATCCCAATATCAGTTTGTTTTCTCAACTGCAGATGGTGTTATACCCATTGATTGTAGCGGGTAAAAGAATATCCCTGACAGGGCACTCTTCAGGCGGCTCAATGGCAATTTTAGCCGCTGACAGATTAGAGCGCTTATACCCGAACTCAATTAAACGTGTGGTGACCTTTGGCCAGCCTTCTCCTGGTTTTAAGAGTTTCCAAAAAGCGTATTTATTACAACGGCGTACTTATCGTATTTGCTGTGATATCGACGTAGTGACTTTTTTGCCGCCTCTTCCGGGTATTTTCTTTCATGTGGGTAAAATGCTCTGGCTGCATAACGAACGTATCTATGAAAATACGCCGCCGATAAAACGCTTTTTGATGAGCTTTGTAAGCTGGATTGTGTCGCCGTTTGCTTTTCATTACATGCATAAGTACATTCGTAATAAAGATTTTTTTGATGATATTTAAGGGTGACTCTGCTGGTGTGGTAGCTTAAGCTATTGCTGATCGTAGACGCCAACTTTAGCGATATTGCTGGCGAGATAATAACAATAATAAAAGGACTTCCTCTGTGTCAGACACCCAGTTTAGCCTAAACCTTACCCCAAGGTTTTGTGAAACCGATGCCTTAGGGCATATCAATAATACCGTCATTCCAGTGTGGTTTGAGGCCGCACGAGATCCTGTGTTTGATATTGTTAATCCAGGGCAAGATCTAACTAAATGGAACATGATTATTGCGGGATTTAATATTGTCTTTAATGCGCCGACTTTTTATGGCACTGACGTGACAGTCAAGACTCACATTAGCCGAGTGGGTAACAGTAGTTTTGAAATTGCACAAAGCTGTTGGCAAAATGGCCGCCAAACTGCAGAAGCGAAAACCACTATGGTGCATTACAACTATCAGACGGAAAAGAGTCAGCCAATATCGGGTGAGGTTAAGGCGCAGCTTGCTGCCTTAACGGGTGAGTGATAATGCAATTGCAGATTTGATTTCTCGTTATCAGGTGTCACTGGTCAATATCGTGGCAACACAAAGCTTGGGCAGTTACAGTGTTGGGTTGTTATAGCTAAAGCAAGTTGAATCAAATTTAAAGAGCCGCATTAACAGTGATGTTATGCGGCTTTTCTTCGCAATTTATTCGGTGACGATTGAAGCTTTACTCGATGATTACTCGATAAATACCCAATAACTATCCAATAACTACCCAATAGTTACTCACTCGGTTCAGCGTGCTGCTTGAGGGCATCTAATAGCTCAGGCGTTAAAGTGGCTTTTTGACCTGTTTTAAAGTTAAACATCACTACGTTAGCCGTTCCTGTTGTTGTCACTGCTTGTTGCGCTTTACTGAAAATACGGTAATGCATGACAAAACGATCTTGTTGAATATCACTGATGCTGACACTGACTAGCAAGGTGTCTGGAAAGGTGACTGGGCGTTTATAGCGAGCATGAGTCTCGCTGAGTACTGGGCCTATGGATGTCTTAGCAAGATCGTCCATCATATTAATTTGGCTGAAAAAATCGATTCTTGCGGTTTCAAAGTAACGAAAATACACCACGTTATTGACATGGTTTAATGCGTCCATTTCGCCCCATGCCACTGGAATTTCAGTGATAATTGAATGCTGCTGAATAAACTGTTCCATTGTATTGGCTGTCCCTTTTAAAGTTAAACGCTTGTTTGATTTTTATTCAGAGTAACAGGCAATGAAGGCTTCAACAAGCTGGGAATATTTTGCTATCAAAAGAGCAATATGTTTTGATGATGTTAAACAATGTTTTGCTATGGAATGCATCGATTGAAATCAATAAATTATCCTCGCCTTATGCAGCTTTTGTATAAACCGGGAATCACATTAGCAAGTTTGCCAAGCGCAATATTGGGCTATCTTAAATCCATCATCAATAAGCTAACAGTGGCGCAAAAGCTGTACTTCATTGCATTTACCCTGATGTTTACCACTGAAGGTGTGACTATGGTGGGGATCATTGCCATGATTGCAATGATGATTGAGTTTTGGCCCTTGTTCTCTAAGACTTGGCATAGCTTGGCAGGGAAAGCCTTTCTGCTGCTGTTTTACGCCATTATTGCTAACTTTTCGTTGGTGTGGGCAGCCTCTGTCGTTAATGAAGTTTCAGGTGTTGATGCGGATCATTTAACTTATACCCACAATTTAGTGATTTTGTTGTATATGCCTGTATGGTTCGTATTGGTGAGCGGCGTCGCCTTAATGCTGCTGCAAGCTGTCATCCCAATTTATTTTGTATTGATGCCAGTACTTAGCTTGCTTGGCGTTAAATCTATACGTTTTACTAATAGTGAGCATTATCGAAAACGCACGATATTGCTACGAATGATATTGGCGTATGTGGTGTTAGCTAACCTGTATTTATTAAGTGATATTGAAAACACCTTTGAAAGTAGTGATCCCAGAGCAAAAATGATCAAATTGTTAGAAGAGGAAACAGGTGAAAAACCTGAAGATATTGATGCGGGTTTGCAAAAGCTCTCAGCCGTTGGTGCGAAAATTGTCGAAGCTAATGCTGAGGGAGAGGCTAAGGGAGAGGCTGAAACAACTTTAGCTGCTGAGAATAATGACATAGAAAACCTTAGCTCTACTGAGCCAGCACCTGTGCCTGATTCTGTGACTGCAACTTCTAACGAAGATACTCCTCCAGATATGGCCTCGAGCACTCAAAAGGTGATTGAGGATGCGGTTCAACAATCAATTAAACAAGTGCAGCAAAACGAAGTGAAGCGTTTGAGTGTTGGGGCAGATGAAGCGGCTGAGCGACGTTACGATATTATTCGAGAGAGTTATCGCTTGATGGTAAGAATGACGATTGCCAATTTTATTTATTATTTTGAGGGCAATCAATTTTCTCGCTGTGAGTCTCAATTGAATAGTAAAGTGATTGAGTTAAATGACTATGAGATTTTAGAAATTACCCCCACTGACGCAAAAGCGAGTCGTTATGGTTACGAGTTTTTGGTTAAAGCTTGTGTTTCACCTGCATTTCCAGCAAAGAGTTAGCCATGAAAATGTTCAGCACCAGTAATTCGCCTATGGTTATTCGCTGGGGCTTTAGTTGCTTTCTTGCACTCATAAGTCATTTAGTTTTTGCCAATACGGATATCACAGTGGATCAAAGTTTAAGTGATATCACTAAAGGCAACATTGCAACTGCAATTGTGTTGTCGGATGCGGGCTTAGTGACCTTAGGGGTTGTCAATTTTGATCCCAGTAACATTGTGGATCTGGATAATATCGATACTGGGTCTAAAGAATCCATTCAACGCCGCAAGGAATTAAGCGTTTACTCGATCCCTTGGGAAAGCAATTGGCTTGAGCTATCACCTGATTGGCAAACGGCCAGCTTTGTGAAGTTTTCATTTATTAATTCGAAACAATCTTTACAACTCTCTGATCAAGCGAACATGACTGAAAAGCTCGATGAAAAGAGTTATCTATTATCTGCTGAGCAGCGCTGGCGGTATGAGTTATCTTCGAATTGGTGGTTGCAGCTTGGCTTAGGTGGTCATTATATTTGGTATCGAAATCATTTTGACTATAGCCCAGCACTTGAGGGACTGCGTCAAGACTTTGATGGTGAGGTATTTAATACTTCTTACGATGCCTGGATGGTAGATCCTACGTTTGAATTACATTATCAAGGCACGCTTTGGGAAAATAAGTGGCAGTTTATAAGTCGTGTTAATTACGCTTTTGGCAATATCGTCAATGCAGACTCACCTGAACAAACAGGTACTCCCCATGTTGGCCGTTTTAGTAATACATTTATTTATCATTACCCACTGCCTGAGCTGATGAGTTATCGCAATGAAATGCGCTTTTTATTTAAGCGAATAGACTTGACCGGTGATGCAGTCGATAGCATGGGAACCAATCATTATTATGAAACGGGTTTAGGTTGGCTCGTTGAAACGCCGTCTTTATCATCATGGCTAACCAACATTGGTATTGGTGTGACGGTGAATATTGATAGCGTGTTAAGTGGCGGCAGTGTGGTGTTGCTTTTTAATGAAGAGATTTAACTCACTAGCGTTATGTGCCAGATAATAAAAAACGACCTTTGGGTCGTTTTTTATTAGGCGTTAAGCGCGTATGGGTTACAACGCTGAATTTGCAGGCTTAGCAATCAATAGGTAAAGCCGAGAAATCGCTAATTTGTGCAAACTTAGCGGTTTTTTGATTGTCAAAACGCACCATTTGGCAAGTATGTAACCCTGCTGCGTCAGCGGCTTTTAACTCTTCAATCACATCAGAGATAAACAAGACTTGTTTAGGACTTAAGCTCACGGTATTGAGAATATTACAGTAAGCTTGTTTATCTAACTTGTTACCCGTACGGGTATCAAAATGACCGCTGAATTTAGGTGTTAAATCACCTGCATCGCTGTGACTGAATAGCATTTTTTGCGCTTCAGCTGAGCCAGAAGAGAAACTGTAAATACGGATGTTTGCCGCTTCAATTCGTGGAATTGCATCGATAAAATCCGGGTAAATATGACCGGTAAATTCACCACTCGCGTAACCCTGTTTCCAAATTAGCCCTTGAAGGGTCTTAAGTGGTGTCGCTTTACGGTCTTCATCAATCCACTGTGACAGGATTTCTGTAACACGTTCGATAGAAGCGTCTTGTTCTAAAGCAAGATCACGTACGTCACTAATACAGTATTCAACCAATGGGTTATGTTGATTCTTACTCAGAAAATCGCCCATGGCTTTTTTTGAATAAGGGAATAGTACATCGTGAATAAAATCTAGATCAGTCGTGGTGCCAGCTGTATCTACGATAATCGCTCTAATACCCATAGTGTCTACGTACTCCAATCCTTAAATGTGCTTGCTCAAGATCCTAAGCTTTATTAGGTCTGATGGCTAGTCAATTTGTAATAACAAAGTAGAGGAATACTCAAATCAATGATATTCCACTGTAATTTGCTGCCAATGTTGCTAACTTTAGGTATTATGAATAGATAAAAGCCAAGTTCACACTCAGCAAGCAAAAGGGGAGCCGCTATGATTTCAAAATGGGCAAAACGATTTTTTCAGATGGCTGAGCTTGTAGGGTCATGGAGTAAAGATCCGTCAACCCAAGTGGGGGCGGTGATCACTAAGCATAATCGTATTGTTTCTGTCGGCTTTAATGGTTATCCCCATGGGATTTCTGACAGCGCTGAAACTGATGATCGTGATATGAAGTTACTCAAGACCTTGCACGCAGAAGAAAATGCGATTTTATTTGCTAAGCGTGATCTTGATGGCTGCGATATTTGGGTGACCCATTTCCCGTGTCCTAATTGTGCTGCAAAGATCATTCAAACAGGGATTACTGGGGTATATTGCCCAGAGCAAAGCCAAGATTTCTTATCTCGCTGGGGCGATAAAATTAAAATTAGCCAAGATATGTTTTTGCAAGCCGGTGTTAAAGTGAATTGGTTACCTGTTGATGCATTAAAAGACGAGTAATCAATTTGGCTTGTAGTGTTTTTAGATGATTAATGCCGACAAATGTCGGCATTTTATTAGGCTTTAAAGTAAGCTCAAGTGTTAATATCTATACTGATTAACAGCCGATATCGGCGCTAATCCCTCCCAATTTTGATTCAACAGCGTAAGCTTTACTGTTCGACATCCCAGGCAATATATTGAGTCCAGTTCGCGATTCAACTTGGTCTATCGTGACTTCTTTATTGCAGTAATAATCATTACGCCCACTATTTTGCTCCATGATAAATCCGCTTGCTTTGACGTATCCTGAATGACTAATCGTTGCGACAACTTTAAAGTACCCCGAAGGGATTCGATGGTTTTCGTCGGCTTGAGGCAGCGTACCAAAGTAATATTCATATAATGGACCAGTGACGACATAAACTTGCTTTCCACTTCGGGCTAAGTTGCGAACCGCTGTTTCCAGTCTGACCCATGGGCCTTGGTTTAAATTAGAACTTTGCGGAGTGATATTTGATAAATAATTTGTTTGGCTCCACGAACTGGTATTACTAAAGCTTGCTAGAGGCACTTGATGGCCTCTGTCAGTCTGTAATATTGCATGCGCATCTTTGTAATCACTGGCTTCTAGCGTATAAGCGCTAGCTATATTGGGGTCTGATTTCCAACTGCGTGAGCGACTTGGTCCATCAATACTGTTTGGGGTGACTTTATAAGCTACCCAGTCGGCAAATTTAGTCGTGCGGTTATTACTCATTGTATATATAGCACGATTAATCAGATCGTTATTTGATGCAGCACCACTGGGACAACCGTAGCGACTGCAATTATCAGCCGCGAATGCTGTATGACTAATCAGTAATGCACCAAGTAAGAAAAATATCCTCATTTTTAGTCCTTTTAAAATAGTAGATAAGTTGACGCTAATATTTTGTGCAGATAGGTATGACAAAGGTGTGACGTTTTTAAGAAGGTGAGTGCTAGGGGTTAAGCTGTGAATTTATGAATCGTAAAGTAACTTGTTATTTTACGTGTCTATTTATGGTTAATGGTTAAGCAAAAAATGTATTAGCATCGACTTTTTCATTAGAAAAAAATCAGAAAATTATGACGATTTTATTACTTAGGTCGCATTAATTTTGATTATTTTTAAAACTGTGAACTACCTCCTTAGATATATCTTTTCAAAAAGTATTTACAAATGTATATATATGAATAGTTATATATATGGTTCATCATATGTGTTGTGTTCAAAGGGGATTGAGATGAGCAATAAAGTAGATACAGGTAGAAGAGCGTTATTAAAAACCTCGGTGGCAGGTGCTGCGCTGTCTGGGATCGGATGTAGTAGTTCGAGTTCAATTGAACCTGTGATGAAGGGAATTGAGCATGAGTTACCAGCTGCTGATACAGTGACAGGTACAGGTCAGTGGGTCGGCACAACCTGCCAAGGCTGTACTTCTTGGTGTGCTAAACAAGTGTACGTAATGGATGGCAGAGCAGTAAAAATACGAGGCAATGTTAATTCAAAAGTACATGGTGAAGCGAGTTGCCCTAGACAGCATTTAAGTCTTCAACAAGTGTATGACCCAGATCGGGTAAAAACACCACTTATGCGAACCAACCCTAAAAAGGGTAAAGAGCATGATCCAATGTTTAAGCCTATTTCGTGGGATAAGGCATTAGATTTACTTGCAGATAAAATCCTTGCTCTAAGAGCCGCAGATGAATCTCATAAATACGCCTTACTTCGTGGACGCTATTCTCATATCAATGAACTGATGTATAAGCATCTTACTCAGATGATTGGTTCACCGAATAATATCTCTCACAGTTCAATTTGTGCAGAAGCCCATAAAATGGGGCCTTACTATCAAGATGGTAACTGGGGCTACAATCAGTACGATGTTGAAAATACCAAATTTATTCTTTCATTTGGTGCAGATCCAATTGCCAGTAATCGTCAAGTTTCATACTACTCAAAGACATGGGGCGCGGCATTAGATAGCGCTAAAGTTGTGGTTGTCGATCCTCGTTTATCAGTATCAGCCAGTAAGGCACATAAGTGGATCCCAATTGAACCTGCCCAAGACAGCGTTTTAGCCTTAGCCATTGCCCATGTTGCCTTGGTTGAAGGTCTGTGGCATAAGCCGTTTGTGGGGGATTTTGCTAATAAGCAAAACCAGTTCATTGCGGGTCAAGACGTTGATGCTGCAGCATTTAATGAGCTACATACTCATGGCGTGGTTGATTGGTGGAACATCAGCTTAAAAGATTACACTCCTGAGTGGGCAGAGTCTGTCACTAATATTCCTGCTGATACCATTATCAATATTGCGCGCGATATGGGTAAAGCGGCCCCCGCAGTGCAAGTGTGGACATCTCGTGGTGCTGTTATGCACACCCGTGGTACTTACACTTCACTTGCTTGTCATGCATTAAATGGTTTATTTGGTGGTATTGATAATAAAGGCGGTTTATTCCCTGCTAATAAAATCAAGCTGAATAAGAGCTTCCCTGATTCGAAACCTTACCTTGATGCGGTGGCAAAAAAAGGGGTTAAGCACCCTAAAATTGACCAGCGTGGCACCTTAGCGTTTCCTGCGCTTAAAAAAGGTAAGCCAGGCGGTGGTGTTGTCACCAGCAATACGCCTAACGGCATGCTAAGTGCTGATCCGTATGACATTAAAGTCATGTTGGCATACTTCAACAACTTTAATTTCTCATCACCTGAAGGCCAGCGTTGGAATGAAGCGTTAAGCCAACTCGACTTTATGGCTCATGTGACCACCAATATTTCAGAATTCAGTTGGTTTGCAGACATCATATTACCTGCTAACCATCATATGTTTGAAAAGTGGGGCGTATTGGATTCTATTGGTAATGGTGTCCATCAAGTATCGGTACAGCAACCGTCGATAGATCGTTTATGGAATACCAAAGACGATGAATCAGAAATCCCTTATTTACTAGCAAAAAAACTGGCTGATAAAGGGTTTGATATGCCTTGGCGTTATATCAACGAGCAGTTACTGGATCCAGAAACGAAGCAGCCTGCAAAAACTGAAAAAGACTTTGGTGAGCTATTGGTGAAATACGTGACGTCACCATTGTGGACTGACGGTGCTGCCAAATATGGTGACAACATGACGTCTTGGAAAGAATTTACCGATAAAGGCGTGTGGAACAGTCATCCTTATGAACTCAAAAGCCGCTGGGGTAAGTTTAAAACCGAAACCCACAAGTTTGAGTTTTACAGTAAAACCCTCGAAAAAGCTCTGAACAAGCATGCAAAAAATCATCAAGTGAGTGTTGATGAAGTAATGAAAGCGTGTGACTACCATGTAAGAGGAAAAGAGGTATTTGTACCGCATTACGAAGATCCTTATCGCTTTGGTGACGAGAAACAATATCCATTACTGCTAGTGGATCAAAAATCTCGTTTAAGCAAAGAAGGCCGCTCAGCTAATACACCATGGTTCCATGAATTTAAAGATGTCGATCCTGGGGATATTGCCAACGAAGACACGGCAAAGATTAACCCGATAGATGGTGAAAAGCTCGGCCTTAAAACCGGTGATGCGATTGTGGTTACCAGCCCTGTAGGTGAATTGACATGTACCGTCGCGCTTTGGGAAGGAGTGAGACCTGGCACTGTGGCTAAATGTTTTGGTCAAGGGCATTGGGCTTATGGCCGCCGTGCGAGCAAAACATTTGGTAAAGAAGCGAGAGGTGGTTCAAACAACGACATCATCGCAGATAGATATGACAGATTAAGTGGGGCATCTGCTTTCTATGGCCATATTCGCATTAACGTAAAAAAAGCCTGAGGTAAGAGATTATGAGACTCGGAATGGTAATTGACCTACAAAAATGCGTAGGTTGCGGTGGCTGTAATTTAGCCTGTAAAACCGAAAATAACACTGCTGATGGCGTCAAATGGTCGGATCATATTACTAAAACAGAAGGGCGCTTCCCTGATGTGAAGTACAGCTATATTCCAACTATGTGTAATCACTGTACTAATGCTGCCTGTGTTGAAGTGTGTCCAACAGGTGCAATGTATAAAGACAAGCGTGGATTAACGCTGCAAGATAATGATAAATGTATTGGTTGCAGGAAGTGTGAACGTGCTTGTCCATATGGCGTGATTAGCTATAACAAACAAGTACCGCATCGTGATTGGCAAGATGATGAAGCCTTGATCGCTGGAGCTACGGCATCACCACATGGGTTATTGAAGAAGATGGATATTAACACCTTCCCGTATATGAATCCTGAGCGTGGTGATACCTATCCTGAAGTTCGTCCAAGAAGAACCACTGAAAAGTGTACCTTGTGTGATCATCGATTAGATAAGGGATTGAGCCCAGCTTGTGTGACGGCATGTCCATCAGGTGCAAGAGTATTTGGAGACTTTGACGATCCAGCCAGTGAGGCGGCACGTTTGATAAAAATGAACCCTTCACAACAATTGAATGTTGATGCTGGTACTAAACCGAATGTGTATTACATTCGCAGCTTTAATGTCAAAACCCTGTATTAACGTTACTGTAGAAAAAGAGATGCTAGGTTCGCCAGCATCTCTTTTTCGTATTTTCTGTTATTTATTTTGTCGAACCACAACATAATATTTGAGGCCTATCTTCATTTTTACCGACTAAATTGAGTTTTGCTAGTGGGCCTGCAACCAGTGCTTTATTGCCATTATAGGTTTCTGATAATACTGTTTTTGCCCAAGATGGCAGTTGCGTATTGATAGAATAATAAATCCATTGCCCCTGTCGACGGTTTACCACAAGACCCGCTGTTTTTAGTAGAGCAAGATTACGGGATATTTTAGGCTGTATTTCATCAAGTGCTTCGGTAAATTCACACACACATAGCTCTTTTTCTGCAATTAAGAGCATCACAATTGATAGACGTATTGGGTCTGATAAAGATTTAAAAAGGCCAATGGGTGTTAGCTGAGAAGTCATGGTCTAAACAGGTTGAAAAATTTTGGTCACCTTATGAGTTTTAGGCCATTTAGTCAATTCAAAAATATTGAGCTGATGCGAGTTGTAGTGAGCCTATAGAGCGGCTAAAGACCAACTATAGTCCAATAAGAGGGAGTACTAATTCCCTCTTCAGATCTTGATATTAATGCAGGATTATTGATGAACTAGCACACCATTTTTGACGACATCTTTACATGGATTCACTCCATAGGCGTAGGCCAATTGAGCTGGTGTGGCAATATCCCAAAGACAGAAATCGGCCTGCATACCTTGTGCAAGCATACCAACATTTTGTTCTATTCCTAACGCTTTGGCTGCGTTTACCGTTATTCCTTTTAATGCTTCTTCTGGGGTGAGTTTGAATAAAGTGCAAGCCATGTTCAACATCAATAAGGTGGAACAAATAGGCGATGAGCCAGGGTTAAAGTCGCTAGCAACCACAATCGGCACGTTATATTGACGTAATAGTTCAATCGGTGGCATTTTCGTTTCACGCAGAAAATAAAACGCTCCAGGTAGCAAGGTGGCGCAGGTGCCACTTTCTGCAAGTGCTTTAACGCCAGCTTCATCAAGGTATTCAATATGATCGACTGATTTTGCGCCCAACTTAGCGGCCATCATCGAACCGCCCATATTAGACAGTTGCTCGGCATGAAGTTTTATTTCGAGGCCTGCCGTTTTTGCGGCAGTTAATACTCGCTCTGTTTGGTCAAGGTTGAAGGCAATATTTTCACAAAAAACATCAGCTGCATCAGCAAGGTTTTGTTCAATAACGGCAGGCAACATCTCGTTAATGACGAGATCCACATAGGCCTCTGTATCATGTTTATATTCTGGTGGAATAGCATGAGCGCCAAGAAAAGTTGTTTTTACATCGACATGATGATTGCGCCCTAGTTCACGTGCAACCTTGAGTAATTTCACTTCAGTCTCGGTATTTAATCCGTAGCCTGATTTAATCTCAACTGTCGTCACCCCTTCTTTGGCTAGAGCATTGAGGCGTTGACGGCCGAGATCGAATAATTCAGCTTCTTCCGCTTCACGGCAAGCATTAACTGTCGAAATGATACCTCCTCCAGCACGAGCAATATCTTCATAGCTTGCGCCTTCAAGTCGCATTTCAAACTCGTTGGCACGGTTGCCTGCGAACACTAAATGAGTATGGGCATCAATAAGGCCAGGGGTTATCCATCCGCCACGACCACGATATACGGGCATATCAAATACATCAAAGTCAGGTAATTCTTTGCGCGGTCCAAGCCAAGCAATTTTGCCGTCTTTAACTGCAATAGCGGCATCAGTGATAGCGCCATAAGCTGCTGAATTATCTGGATCCATAGTAGCAATATTAACGTCAATCCAAACGTGGTCCCACGACATGGCAACTCCTGAGCGTAAAATTAATTATTCGATTAAGGCAAAACAATACTTGTTTTAACTTGTATATACAAGGTAAGGTTAACGCCGAGTTTTTAATCGTAACGTGGGTTAATTCACCAAAATAAGCAAGTTTTAGGCAGTTCTATTCATGAAAACCCTATCGCTTGCCACTAATAACCCTCTAGCGCGTGCAACTACAACACATTTTACTCAAATGGATAAGACGATGGCACTAGCAAAATTTGCACAAATTAAGCAGTACATTTTAGCGCGCATTGAAGCGGGTGAATGGCAAGAGAATGATCGCGTGCCTTCTGAAAACCAGTTAACTGAGTTGTTTGATTGTAGTCGAATGACCGCTCGTCGTGCATTAACAGAACTGGTGGAATCTGGAGTGTTAGAGCGCAGTCAAGGATTAGGCACTTTTGTTGCGGGGCTTAAATCGCAGTCTTCGCTATTAGCCATTCGCAATATTGCTGATGAGATTAAAGACAGGGGGCATGGCTACAGTGTTAAGCAACTTGAATTGACACAAGTAAGTGCACCCAGTGCAGTGGCTATCTCGTTAGGGCTTGAAGAAGGCAGCCCAGTTTTTTATTCAGTTTTGGTGCATTGCGAGCAAGATAAACCTTTGCAAGTGGAAGAGCGTTATGTGAATCCGCAAATGATCCCCGATTATTTAAAACAAGATTTCAATCTGCTTACGCCTCATGAGTATTTATCTAAAGTCGCTCCCTTAACCGAAGCTCGCCATACCATTGAAGCCGTTATTGCCAATGAGCAAACCCAACAGCGTTTAGCCATTGAGCCTTCAGAACCATGCTTACAAATTTTACGTCGCACTTGGTCTCGAAAAGGGGTGGTGAGTTTTGCTCGATTAACTCACCCCGGCAGTCAATTCAGACTAGGTGGTCATTTAACGTTTAACCGATAGATTGTCATTTATAAAAACAAAAAAGTCAGGCTTTAGCACCTTTGAGTGTTAACAGTTGAAGATAATTGAAGGAAATATAATGAGTAATAGACACGACCCTAGCCGTAATATTATCGCACCTCACGGCACGACACTCGCCTGTAAAAGCTGGTTAACTGAAGCTGCAATGCGGATGTTAATGAATAACTTACATCCAGATGTTGCTGAGCGACCTGAAGACTTAGTGGTTTATGGCGGTATTGGCCGCGCAGCTCGTGATTGGCAATGCTATGACAAAATTATTGAAGTGCTTCAACGTCTTGAAGACGATGAAACCTTACTTGTTCAGTCTGGTAAACCTGTTGGCGTATTTAAAACCCATGACAATGCTCCGAGAGTGATTATTGCTAACTCAAACTTGGTTCCGCACTGGGCTAATTGGGAGCACTTCAACGAGCTGGATAAAAAAGGCTTGGCAATGTACGGCCAAATGACCGCAGGCTCGTGGATTTATATTGGTACTCAAGGGATTGTTCAAGGCACTTACGAGACCTTTGTCGCGATGGCAAAACAGCACTTTGAAGGCAATGCAGCAGGTAAGTGGATTTTAACGGGCGGCCTGGGTGGTATGGGCGGCGCACAACCCCTTGCTGGCACCATGGCGGGTTATTCAGTATTGGCATGTGAAGTCGATGAAACGCGTATTGATTTCCGTCTGCGCACTCGTTATGTGGATAAGAAAGCGACCTCATTAGATGAGGCTTTGGCCATGATTGATGAAGCTAATGCCATTGGCAAACCTGTTTCTGTCGGACTACTCGCTAATGCTGCTGACATTTTTGCGGAATTAGTTGAGCGCGGTGTGACGCCAGATGTGGTCACTGACCAAACATCTGCGCACGATCCATTAAATGGTTATTTGCCTCAAGGCTGGACGTTAGAGCACGCTGCTGAAATGCGTAAAACTGACGAATCTGCTGTAGTTAAAGCGGCTAAACAATCGATGGCTGTTCAAGTTAACGCGATGCTAGCGCTGCAAGCAGCAGGCGCGGCTACCACCGATTACGGTAATAACATTCGTCAGATGGCATTTGAAGAAGGTGTTGAAAATGCCTTTGATTTCCCAGGTTTTGTTCCTGCATATGTGCGTCCATTATTTTGTGAAGGGATTGGCCCTTTCCGTTGGGTCGCTTTATCTGGTGATCCTGAAGATATTTATAAAACCGATGCCAAGGTAAAAGAGTTAATTCCTGATAACCCGCATTTGCATAATTGGTTAGATATGGCCCGTGAGCGTATTGAGTTTCAAGGGTTACCGGCGCGAATTTGCTGGGTAGGGCTAAAAGACCGTGCACGTTTAGCCTTAGCATTTAACGAAATGGTGAAAAATGGTGAATTATCTGCGCCGATTGTGATTGGACGTGATCATCTTGACTCTGGCTCTGTTGCTAGTCCAAACCGTGAAACGGAATCGATGCTTGATGGCTCTGATGCTGTATCAGACTGGCCACTAATGAATGCTTTATTAAATACTGCTAGCGGCGCAACTTGGGTGTCGCTGCACCATGGAGGTGGCGTTGGTATGGGCTTTAGTCAACATTCTGGTGTGGTGATTGTGGCAGATGGCAGTGATGACGCTGCTGCGCGTTTAGGACGCGTGTTGTGGAATGACCCAGCAACAGGTGTTATGCGACATGCTGATGCTGGTTACGATATCGCCATTGATTGCGCGAAAGAGCAAGGTCTAGATTTACCAATGCAAGGAGTGAAGTAATGACGGTACAACATAGATTATTACTGAACCCAGGTACGCTATCACTGGCTCAGTTACGTAAAATTAGCCGTGCTTCAGTGAACATCACCTTAGCAGATGAAGCGATTGCAGACATCAATACCAGTGCTGGGTTAGTGCAACAAGTCTTAGATGAAGGCCGCACGGTTTATGGTATTAATACGGGCTTTGGCTTATTAGCCAACACTAAAATCGCGCCAGAAGATTTGCAATTACTGCAGCGCTCTATCGTGCTTTCTCATGCTGCTGGTACTGGGCAATATATGCAAGATGCCACTGTGCGATTGATGATGGTATTGAAGATTAACTCTCTGAGCCGTGGTTTTTCAGGTATCCGATTAGAAGTGATTAACTTTCTTATTCAGTTGGTCAATGCGGGTGTTTATCCATGTATTCCTGAAAAAGGCTCAGTTGGTGCATCAGGTGACTTAGCCCCCTTGTCACATATGTGTCTGCCGTTACTTGGTGAAGGTGAAATGAGCTACCAAGGTCAAATCATCACAGCGACAGAAGGGCTTGAAATTGCTGGGCTTGAGCCAATTGAGCTCGCTGCTAAAGAAGGTTTAGCTTTATTAAATGGCACCCAAGCATCAACAGCATTGGCGCTTGAAGGGTTATTCCACGCTGAAGACCTCTTTGCTGCCAGTTCCGTGATTGGTGCAATGAGTGTCGAGGCTGCCATGGGCAGTCGCAGTCCATTTGATGCACGTATTCATGCTGCACGAGGCCAAAAAGGTCAAATTGACTCAGCAGCTATTTTCCGTCATTTGCTCGGCGATGAGTCTGAGATTAGCAAAAGCCATGTTGATTGCGAAAAAGTACAAGATCCCTATTCACTGCGCTGCCAGCCACAGGTATTAGGGGCATGCTTAACCCAAATACGTCATGCGGCTGAGGTGTTAGCGGTTGAATCTAATGGTGTGACTGACAACCCATTAGTATTCCAAGATACAGGCGATATTATCTCTGGTGGTAACTTCCATGCGGAGCCTGTTGCTATGGCGGCCGATAACCTTGCTATTGCCATCGCCGAACTGGGATCTATAGCTGAGCGTCGTATTGCGCTACTGATTGACTCTAGCTTGTCAAAACTACCGCCATTTTTGGTGGAAAATGGTGGGGTTAACTCAGGCTTTATGATTGCTCAAGTGACAGCTGCGGCGCTGGCATCAGAGAACAAAACTTATGCTCACCCAGCATCAGTAGACAGTCTGCCGACGTCTGCCAACCAAGAAGATCATGTTTCGATGGCTACATTTGCTGCTCGACGTTTGCGTGATATGTCTGAAAATACACGAGGTGTATTGGCGGTTGAATTACTTGCTGCGGCGCAAGGGCTTGATTTCCGCAAGCCATTACAGCCAAGTAAAGCTGTAGCGAGTGCGAAAGCGCAGTTACGAGAAGTTGTTGAGTATTATGATAAAGACCGTTTCTTTGCGCCTGATATCGATAATGCAACAGACTTGCTATACAGCGCGAGTTTTAACCGTTATTTGCCTGCGGGTTTATTGGCGAGCTTTTAAATGTCGATGATGTAGTGCGTTGACTAAGTGAGAGTGATAACAAAAAGGACCGCAAGGTCCTTTTTATTAGAGATTTTTATTAGAGATTTTTATTAGGGATTTTTATTGGGGAAATATTACATGGTGACACCAATGGATATGACCGCTGCTTCTGAGTTGGTATCGTAACCTGCACCAATCACAAAGCCATTCATAATGGTGTATCTGAGGCCGACTTCCGCTCCCCAGTCCTTTTGACGTTCACGCTCCCAAACAGGTTCAGCACCAACAATCAGTGGGACGATATTATCTGTGGTGTTTTCTTCGTAGATAAACGCCGTGGCGCCAGCATACACACTCAAATCTTGAGTTAAGCTATAGCTCAAACCAAAACGCCACATGTACTCTTTAGCATAGCCTTCGCCAGGTTCTGGAACATCAATATCGTACTCACTGCCCCATGCATAGCCGATATAGTATCCCCAATCCGCATAATCAGGGTCAAAGTGTTTGGCTGCAATAGTGACACCAAACATGTCACCACGAGTATCAATATAGTCGACTAATAGGGCAACAGAAGGCTTGAACTGTTGAGGTTCCTCTGTGTTTGCTTGGGCGTGTTGGCTATATGCGACTAAGCTAAAAGTGAATAGTAAAGTGAGCCAAATTTGTTTCATGTAAACCTCTACCTGATTAGATGGCGCTATTGTTAGTTGCTAGAGGCTGGAGGTCAATAATTGCGCGTATCTTTCACGACATTGTCGTTGATTTTGGGTTAATTGTTAGCGACTTGTTTCATGTCAGTGAGCGGTTTTATGTATCAGTGTCATATAATTGATTATCATTGCTCTTGCGAGAAATATGCTATGTTAGTCAGTGTTTTCAAGTGCTAAAGGAATCAATAGTGGATAACGAGTTACGTTCAGATATCGCCGCATGGTTATTAGAAGTTGGGGTAAATAGCCAGCCGTCAGATGGCCTCGCAACCTCAATTTTATTGTTTGCTAGTCTACTGATTGCAGCGATTGCTTATTACATTACTCGCAAGGTGTTTGTGAAAGCGGTCAATGCCATGATCCGTAAGTCAGCAGTGACTTGGGATGATATCTTTATGCGCTACGGCGTATTGGAGAAGTTAGCGCTATTGATCCCCATAATGGTATTAGATTTGTTGATACCCATTATTCTGACTCACCAAGACTTGCTTGGCACTATTATTGACCGAGCCATGAGTGTTCTCGTGGTTATTTTTGTTATCCGAGCTATTTATTCATGCCTTGATGCTGTGAATGAAATTGCCGATGTCAGACAGATTAGTCGCCGACTACCGGTTAAAAGTTTCGTGCAGCTTTTTAAACTGTTTCTCTTCTTTATTGGTTTTATCATTTCAATCTCTGTTATTGCGGATCAGTCGCCAATCTATTTCTTGAGTGGTTTAGGTGTCGCGACAGGTTTAGTGATGTTGGTATTTAGAGATACCATTTTAGGGTTTGTTGCAGGTATTCAGCTTGCAGCTAATCGCATGGTGAGTAAAGGTGACTGGATTCAAATGGATAAATACGGCGCCGACGGTGCTGTTGACGAGGTCTCTTTAAATACCGTGAAGGTACGTAATTGGGATAACACGATCACGATGATCCCAGCTTATGCATTGGTGTCTGATGCGTTTAAAAATTGGCGTGGAATGTCAGAAAAGGGCGGACGCCGAATCAAGCGCTCACTCAATATCGACGTTAATAGTATTCACTTTTTAACCGAAGAAGATATGACGCGGTTATCTAAGGTGAACTACTTAAAAGACTATTTCCCGAAAATGGTGTCTGAAATTAACCATGCGAATGAACAAGTGAGCGATATTGAAATGCCAGTGAATGGCAGACGATTAACCAATGTCGGGACTTTCCGTGCTTATTTAGATGCTTACCTTAAAAATAATAATAAACTTCATAAGGATATGACCTTGATGGTGCGCCAATTAGCGCCAACGACTCAAGGTTTACCGATTGAGCTGTATGTGTTTACCAATGATACTCGTTGGGCATTTTATGAGGGAATACAAGCGGATATATTTGATCATATTTTTGCTATTCTGCCAGAATTTGGCTTGAAAGCATTCCAAAACCCGACAGGTGAAGATATTCGCAGCATCAAGCCTGAAACCGCTGCACATTAATCTCATTACGCATAAAGTCGAGCTTAACTAGCTCGACTTTTTTGTTTTTGCAGGTATGTATTCTGGAATAACTTTAGGGTGCTGACCTGAAATTCCTCGAAAAAAATCTAAAATTTGATTCATATCTGCGGTCATATCGCCACTGGTATTCATCGGTTGATTAATCACAATGGTTTTACGAGCAAAGTCGAGACCGACAGTTATTATCGGAACTTTGGCTTTTGCGGCAATATGATAAAAGCCAGTTTTCCAACGTGTGACAGGGCTTCGAGTCCCTTCAGGAGCTAATGCCAATTTATATTGTGGATCTGCTGCAAACAATGCCACAGCGGCATCAACCATATTGTTATTTTTCCTTCGGTCTACTGGACTGCCACCTAATAATTTAAAGAACCAGCCCCAAGGGGGTAAAAACAATTGATGTTTGCCTAGAAAGTGAATTTTAATACCTAAGGCGAAACGGGCAATAATACCAATGATGAAATCCCAATTACTGGTATGTGGGCCAACGACCATAATGAACTGCCCTTGATGTGGTGCGCTCCCTTTAAATTGCCAGTGATTTATTTTGAGAAGCCATAAACAAAATTTGCGAAACATGGGGTATTTTCCAGTTTATTGTTACTATTTACGTTAGAATCTAACGATAAGAAAATGAAATATTTTATGATTAATTCTGCAGTGCTAGTGAATGATATTAGTTTGTCACTCATAGAAAGTCAGATAATGAACGTGCTTATTTGGCCGAGAATAATCATACAAAAGTACTAAGTTGGCATGCCTTAAATGGAATATCAACACTTAGTCATGACAAGGAGAGTGTGTGAAGCACCTTACAATTTTTTGCCTTAGTGTAATGGCATACTGTATGTCGCCGCTAGTACAGGCTGTCGCGAATGACGCTAAGGTTAACGATGATACTCAAGTGACTGCAGCTAAATCTGACAATGATGTTGTTTTGGCGGAGCAAACCGAACAAGTGCTGAAAACGGTTCCGCTAAAGCCGGTGACCGATCAGGTTGTAGAAACGGGGGCAATTTCGCCTGTCGAAAGCGAAACTGCGCCTGATAAAGTAGCAACTGCAGCGCAAGATGATGCTGTCAATGAACTCAAAAGCGAGGCAGAAAAGCAACCTGACATCTATACGCCGACAACCCCCGTCGCAGCAGTGGATATTAACCCTGAAGATACTGCCTCGATTTCCCTTGATGAGGTGAATGCGAATAGTGCTATTCCGACCGATAGGATCCGTGCGGTTATTTCGAATCAAGAAAAAGCATGGAACAGTGGTGATATTGATGCCTATATGCAAGGTTATTGGAAAAGCGATAAGTTGCGATTTGTGTCTAATGGCAAATACAATTATGGCTGGGACTCAATATTAAGTAGCTACAAACGCAGTTATCCGACACAAGAACGTATGGGGAAATTGAGCTTTAATGTACGTGAAATCAAAATGCTCAGTAATTATGCCGCACTCGTAGTTGGACGCTGGACACTTGAGCGAGCGAAAGATAAACCCAGTGGTGTATTCACCTTATTAATCGAACGTATTGATGATAAATGGGTCATTACCCATGATCATTCTTCAGACTGATCGCCTGTTAATTACACCATTAAATAGCTCTCGTCTCTAGTGCACAGGAGCTATTCTTTTCACGACTTTAGTCAGAAGCGAAGTCTTCAGACTGATCACATGTTATTTGCACCACTAAATAGTTCCCGTTTTTAATGTACATGAGCTAACTTTTGTCACGGCTTTAGTCAGAAGGGTTATCTTCAGCTTAGAGGCTAATAGTGAATTGCTGTTGGCCTAAATTTCTTCCCTTGCCGTCATAACGCACTTCTGTCAATTCTATATTTCCTCGACAATCTTGAAGTACTACGCTGGTGGAACGAGTACCGTATTCAGGATGTTTGATGAAAATAGCCGACAGTAACCGCTCCCACTCAAGTCCAATGCCAGTATCGGGTAAATTGCTGTCTTGCGCTTGTGTTTGATCTCGCATTAGCTCAAGCATGTGGGGAATGTCGGGAGCGGCATGTTTTAGTACATGTTGTTCAAGTGCCATTTGTCCTTTAGCCATTTTTGGCCACACATCATCTAATGCGCCGTTACTGATGGCATGAAACCCTTTTTTGAGTTGTGTATTTTCTGCCGTGACGCTATTGAAGCACCATAAGTGTTTGTCGTATTGATAGACCAAATTAAAAGGGCTGTAGTTATCAGCATGTTGGGCAAGCCATTGCGGGTTGAAGGTATTGTCATCAGCGAGCGCTTTTAGTACTAATTCGCCTCGACTGCGCATTCCATCTTCACCGGTTTGAAGGCGAATATTAGTTAGCGCTGCAAAATTGCCTAATTGATTTACCCCAAGCCATGTTCCACCTGCTTGAAGATCTTTACCTGCCAAAATTTCTGTTGTGGCATCTTGTGGCCAAAAGTGAGCAGGCTCGGTAGGTCGGTGGTGGAACTCATCTCGATTGGCACATACGATAAGTGGCCATTTAGGATGCATGTCGACAGCAATGAATAAGATGCACATAGATTCGACTTTTTTAAGGATGATAATTCATCATAACCTAAAAGCCGTAGTGGACAAGTTTTGCTTATTTGAGGAGCAAGTTCACTATTAAGTTAATAGCGAGAGGCAATTGATTTGCAACAGACAAACGCTCTCGATGATCTCGAGAGCGCAGCTGGTTGTTAGTGCTTATGCTCTTTGTGCTGATGGCCAGTGTGTTGACTATCATCATGTTGATGACTGTGTGTATGGCTATGTGAATGGCCGTGTGCGTGGTCATGATTATGAGCATTGAACTGAATCATTAAACGGCTGAGAAACTTCCTTGGGCCTAAACGTAACAAGCAAGCGCTAAAAATCAGCCCGACAATGATCACTGCAGCCACATTTACGGTATCGGGTAAGGTGAGCATTTGATGCCAATCAACCAAGTAATTATTGGCGAATAATAATGCTAAAGCGATAACAGAGGCTAGAGCGATACGCATTGTCCAACTCATCAGTTTAAGTTGACTGATACTCAGCACTGGCGCTGCGATTAAGGCAAAAGCCACAGCCACATTATGCCAACCACTATACGCAAGCGATAAAGCCAATACTGCAGCGCCTAGGTTACAAAAGCGCATAGGTAGGAATACAACAAGTAGTAAGAAAACTTGCAATGCTGGGTGCTCAAGGTGTACTGATGGGTGACCAATTAAATTAGCCAATATCAGGCTTAATGCAATCCAAGGTGCGCTTCTATCCACTAAATGAGCAAAACCAAAGCGCCAGCTGGATTGCGGAAGATTTTCGTGTGGATCGGTTAACTCAATCTTGCCTAGACTGAGTAATGCGCCAATGATTAGTAACCCAATTGCTTGATATATCGCAAACCAAGGGCCCAATAACAGCAAAGTAATAATTAAGGCCTCTGGGCCAGCAAGACGTTGCAGCCAACGGCTAGAAAGGCGCTCATTTTGCGGTGTTAATCCGGCCTTAAAGCGCAGGCTAGCAATAAGGTAGCTTAATATCAAAATAGGCGAAATGGTCAATATCCAATTTAAAAATTGCCCTGAGCCGTGACTATGGTGGCTATGAGCGTCGCCACCCGTATCCACTAGCAATAATACTGCTAGTAAGGCTACGCCTAATAGGCTGCCAATGCCTGCTTGATATTGGTAACGTCCTTGACGATCATCATTTTGATTGCCATGTGGTTGATGTAATACAACATGCAAAATAGAACCTGTAACAAATGCTTGCAGGTACACGGTATTTTCGATACTCAAATGTTGTAGCAGTTGTTCTCCGGCAAAATAGCCAACACCCGTTAATACCATCATTGCAGCAAGAACGACACTGGCCCATTGCGTGCCAACTTGCGGTTTCAATAACCACCAAATAGCGAGCCCCACAGGCAAACGATGCATGATGACGCCCAAGGCTAGCAATATGGAATTACCTTCCTGCTGGGCTAAAACCATCGCGCCGCCATCGGTAATGGTATGCAGCAAAAGGCCGGCAATACCTAATGTAAGCGTGACATTGTGGGTGATTTCAGAATAACGATGAAATAAGCGCTCACTGGCAGTTGGTCCCCATAAACCGAACACGACAAACAACAGGGTAATGATACCGCCATGTTCGAGGAGTTCAGGCAAAATGTGGATTAGCACTAATCCGCCTAACGAGACGAAAATAAATCCATCCAGGCCTTTTTGTAAGCCACTTCCTGAAGAGAAATAACGATAAAAAAGCGGTCCGAATAAAAGTGCGATACAGCTGGCAACTAGATAGAGCATGGAATCCAAAAGAATCTAAGAAACGGAAAAAACAATCAAGTATATCCTAGTATTTGGATTAACTTAATACTTGTGGTGCTTGATTATTCATCATCATCAGAATTTACACGGTAAAGCATAGCCAAAATCGTGAGTATATAAACAAATTTACTGCTCATACCTCCAAAATCGCAGTATTAAGTATACAATGGCGATTCTTTGTTAATTATTAATAGAATAAATGTAATGGACATATTTTCAGCCGCTGTGATGCTGTTTTTAATCATGGACCCGTTAGGGAATTTACCAATTTTTGCATCAATTTTGCGTCACATTGAGCCTAAAAAGCGTCGCCGTGTATTGATACGTGAGTTACTCATTGCTCTAGCAATTATGTTGTTGTTTTTATTTGCTGGTGAGGCGATTCTCAACTTCCTTAATTTACGCCAAGAATCCGTCAGTATTGCTGGTGGTATTATCTTATTTTTAATTGCGATAAAAATGATTTTTCCGCAGCCTGGTGGGGTTGTCGGTTTAGCAGCGGGTGAAGAACCTTTTATTGTGCCAATGGCGATTCCTTTGATGGCGGGGCCGTCAGTGCTAGCAGCTTTGATATTGCTTGCTCATAGTGACAGCTCACGAATGACAGATTGGACTATTGCATTAGTCGCTGCTTGGGGGGTGAGTGCGGTGATATTACTCTTCTATAAAGTCTTTACCCGTATTTTAGGCGAGAAAGGCCTGACGGCGGTAGAGCGTTTAATGGGAATGGTGCTAGTGATGATATCTGTACAAATGTTCTTAGATGGTGTGTCGAGCTACATGAAGAGCACTGCATAAACAGCAAATGATCTTGTTTTAGGATAACCACGCATTATTAGGCCGCAATAGCGGCCTTTTTTGTTTTTACTGTTTGACGATAATGGGCTGTAAATTAACTTAATAATTAGTCTGTTACCTCAGCTGTCTACCTGTGTGAACATTGGCGTTGGAGCGGAGACAAAAAACCTTATCTGCCTGTTTGTAATCGCTAGGTAATAACTGTTAATGTTCAGTTAATCTACACTGTTATAAGTTGAATTATGAAACGGACTTTATTGGTACTTTTGAGCGCAAATTTGTTGGCTTGTAGTCATCAAGCAGCAATGCCTGAATCGGCCTCGCAACAACAAACTGCCCCTATACCAACAATACAATGCGGTGCAACGCCACCTCCATTAAATACTCAAGGGATTAGAAACAACTTGCTAAACCGAGGTGATATCACGCCTGAAATGACTGAGGCACAACAGCAAGCTGTTATTAATGAATATATTGCTAAACGCAATGATGCCTATAAAAAATGTCACAAAGGGAAGTCGTTATAATGGTTAGTTTTAAGTATTCTCAATTAGGTTTTACTCCGTTAGCACTGACTTTGTCATTAGCATTGAGTGCTTCTTCAATCGCTGCGCCTGTTAAATACACGTCACCTGCCGATGCCGGTGTTATCAATGAACCGCAAATTATTTACTGGCTAACCAAACGTGGTGAGTTAAGCCCTGATGCTACCGAGCTGCAAAAACAGCAAGCTGTTGCAGAGTTTACCCGTAAAGCACGGGCAAATAACTTAGCGGTTCCTTTAAATCAAACAAAACGAATTAATCAGGTTTTAGCGAATAAAAAACAGCAACAAAATGTCGCAGCAGTATCAACATTGGCCGATAGTGATGTTGAAAAAGCTGTGAATGTCTTGGCTGTTTTAGTTGATTTTCCGGACTTACCTTACAACGATAATCAATTAACCCCATCTGACACTGCAATGTATTACAGCGATTATGCTGTAGCGCATTATGAAGACATTTTATTTTCATCTAGCGGCTTTGCAGGACCAAACGGTGAAAACCTACAAACGGCTTATCAATACTTTGATCAAGCATCTGGCGGAACCTTCTCATTCAACGGAGAAGTTAAAGGCTGGGTAACCGCTGATAACAATGCTGCTTACTATGGCGGTAATGATGCTAATAATAATGACAATGATGTTGCAGTGCCTGAACTGGTGATGGAAGCTGTTACGAAAGCGGTTGCAGGTATGACGTCGGCGGAGCTTGCGCAATTTGATATTGAAGATCCTTATGATTTAAATAATAACGGCAATCTCGATGAAGCCGACGGCATGATCGATCACATCGTTATTTTTCATTCTAGCTTAGGTGAGGAAGTCGGTGGTGGCGTGCTAGGCACTGATGCTATTTGGTCGCATCGATTTTTTGTTGGCGCAAGTACATTTGGCTCCACGATTCCTGGCACATCAATGAAGGTCTATGGTTATACCGTGCAGCCTATCGACTCAGCCTCAGGGGTGATTACCCACGAGTTTGGCCATGATCTAGGTCTGCCAGACGAATATGATACAAGCTACGGCGGTGATGGCTCACCAGTAGGGAGCTGGTCGCTAATGGCTGGAGGTACTTGGGTAGGGCAAGCTGCTGGTGGGACATATATTCCTGGCACCAAACCGTCAGGTTTTAGCCCATATGCACGTTCATACCTGCAAGAACGTTATAAGGGGAAGTGGGTCAATGAGCGCACTATTAATTGGGCAGAAATTGGTGAAACAGGCTTAAGTGCTGATCTTGTCAGTGCGGTGAATGCCGAAGAAGTGAATCAATTATCGATTCCGCTACCAGTAAGTAACATTGCTTTTAAAGCGCCTTATGCTGGTGAATATCAATACTACTCAGGTAAAGGGCACATGATGACCAATACCATGACGATTGATCTTGATTTGCCTGCGCAATCTCCCTTAGTGCTGAGTTTTTATGCATTGTGGGATATTGAAGTTGATTATGATTATAGTCAGGTGCTGATTAACAATGTTGCAATCGCAGGTAATCATACAACTGCTAATAATCCGCTATATAACAACGTTAATCACTATATATCAGGGAAATCATCCGACATCAGTAGTGGAAGCGGCAGTGATGCGTGGGTTGAGCTGACATATGATTTATCAGCATATGCAGGTCAAAGCGTGGAACTGCAAATTAATTACATCACAGATCAAGCCGTAGGTGGCTTTGGGATGTTAGTCGACAATATTTCACTCACGGCTGAAGGTAGTGAGATCTTCAGTGATGACGCCGAAACCGTGTCATCGGTTAATGTAGATGGTTATGCTCGCATTGATGATACCGTCCCAGGCTTACCGCAGCGCTATATTGCACAGCTTCGCAATTATCAAGGCCTTGATGAAGGGTTAGAAAATATTGGCTATGAGCCAGGCGTATTGTTATGGCTAGAAAACAGCAATTACGAAGACAATAATGTCAGTGAGCATGCAGGTTATAGTTTAATCGGTGTTGTCGATGCTGACCAAAACTTGATCATGAATGGCAGTAGTGATGTGCAAGTGCGCGATGCAAGTTTTAGCCTGTATCCGCAATTGGCTTATGGTTCAGATAATCATTTAAGTAATCAAAGTCAGTTTGACGATAGTAACGACTTTAGTGCACCGCTTCAGCCGCAATCTGGCATGGTATTACAACAATTAGGCTTGAGTATGGATGTCACCGCTCAGTCGACCAGTAGCCAAACTGCGACTGTCGAGTTCAGCAGAAATATTGTTGTCTCAGATCCAGACGATCCAGAAATCACAGTGGATTTTGATGTTGTTGTGACTGATTTTGAGGCTGCTTTTTCTGCATCAGTGCAAGGAGGTGATGGTGACTACAGTTATGTTTGGGACTTTGGTGAAGCTGGTGCTAGCAGTGATTTAGCTAATCCTACACATATCTATAGTAGTTCTAACGGGTTTGTTGTGACGCTAACCGTGACAGACTCAACAGGTATCAGTGCCAGTTATAGACGTATTGTTGAAGTGGTGATTGAGCTTACAGCTGATTTTTCTATTGCCATTGTGGGCAGTAATAATATGACCGTCAAAATGACCAATAATACAACTGGTGGCTTTGGTGCATTAGATTATTCATGGGACATGGGTGATGGCACGACATTAACGGGTGAAAACCCTGCTAATTACACTTATACAACTGAAGGTGAATATCAGATTATACTCACTGTTACTGATGAAAAGGGCAATGTAGAAAAAAGTGCCTGGACATTTTTCTTACCTGCAGTTGTTGAAGATGCACCCGATAATAGTGGTGAAAGTAGTGGAGGTAGCCTAGGCTGGTTATCACTGTTCATGTTGAGTTTATTGATGCGAAAAAGGCAGAGTCGTAGATAATAAACTGATGCAAAATAATAAAAGGCATGGTGTTTACCATGCCTTTTTTATTTGTAAATAAAACGATTTATCAGTCCGTGCCAGCCATTGAAGGTGCTAATTCACTATTGATAATTTTTACTGCGGCAGGGAGAAATATTTCGCTTACAATGATTTGCTGATCCGCCAAAGTAAAGTAGCGACGGCGTCCCCATAATGGCTCCGATACAGCTTGAGATAAACTCGTCGCGAGTTGTGCTAATTTACTACAGCTCTCGAATTCAGCCACTTCGATTTTGCCTGGCACAATATCATTACTCGAAAAAAGTAACTCACCAAGCGGCCTAGAGCCTAAACGTTTAAAGTTATGTTGCTGATGTTCTGTAAGGCTCTCTGGAATTAACGTGCGTGCAAATACCCAAGGTTTACCATCAAGGCAAAGTAGCACTTCTCTGACCCATACTCGGCTTTGATTAGGGCATTCACCTGCTAAAGGGGTCGTCAGGTGTTCGCCTAACACCTTTACTTCAAAATCTTGGCAACAGCTTTTTAATTTTTGAGTTAAACTGCCAGTGGCAAGTAACCATTCTTTTAAAGCTGTTTTTGGCATAGAATGGAAGTTCTCAGGTGAAAACCATTGAATAGATTCACCGTATGGAAAGCTTAAGCTGGTTACTGTCATTCATTACTCGTTAAAATTTACAAAACGGGTGCAGTTTATCACGACAACGCTTATATCAATAATGGAGTTTGATTAACGATGGCAAAGTACGTATACGCAATTTTTCTTTCATTGATATTTTCAATGAATGTGCAAAGCGCAGATGAAAAGGCCTTAGAAAATTTTGCTTATTATGGTTTTGAACCTGATATTGTCACTAACTATATTTCTAATCGTAAGAAGTTAGGTTTTGTTAAAATCGGTGTCGAATTGATGGTGAAAGATCCTGACCATTTATTGCTAATTGAACATCATGACCCTTTATTACGCTCAGCCATTGTTGAAGTGTTAGGTAATCAAGCCGAAGATAAAGTGAAGTCACTCACTGGTCGTGAAGACATTCGCCGTGAGTGCTATGAAACGGTTAATAGGCTCCTCGCAGAAGAAACGGGTAGTGAATTAGTAGTGAATTTACTGTTTACCAAGTATTTGTACGATTAAATAGAGCACTGAATCTGTGACAGCACCTAAGGCGCCTTCTAAAGGCGCAGCAAAGCATTCGAAAAACGCTAAACTTGATAACAAGCCAGTCAAGAGTCAACGCCGACAAACCAAATCGATCAATAAGCACAGCAAAAAGTCGCAGCAGAAGATCACCACTGGGCAATTGCCACCTAAAGCATTACACCCTCGAAATAAGCATTTGCAAGGCTATGATTTTGAAGTACTTATTAAAAAGTGTCCCAAATTGTCCCACTTTGTTAAAACTAATCCGTATGGAAATTTATCAATAGACTTTGCTGATCCTGAAGCAGTAAAGAGTCTCAATGCTGCGATATTAAAGCTGGATTATGACATTGAACACTGGGATATTCCTGAAGGTTTTTTGTGTCCACCTGTGCCAGGTCGTGTTGATTATTTGCATTACATTGCGGATTTATTAAGTGTCAACGGCAAGGTGCCAAAAGGTGCCAAGGTGACAGCGTTAGATATTGGAACGGGTGCCAATGGTATTTATCCGTTATTAGGTATCCAGTCATATGGCTGGCAGTTTGTTGCCAGTGATATAGATCCTATCTCCATTAGTAATGTGGCTAAAATTGCTGAACAAAATAAGTCACTAACCTCAAAGTTATCATTACGTTTACAAGCTAACCCGAGTGCCATTTTTTCAGGCATTATCAATGCTGATGAACGGTTTGATCTGACTATGTGTAACCCGCCGTTTCATCGCTCACTTGAAGACGCGACTAAGGGCAGCATCAAGAAAAATGCTAACCTCGCAGCAAATCGCGCCAAGAGAATGAAATCGAACCTTCATCAAGGTAAAACTGGTGCAGAGTCATCTAAAACAGACCCTAAGCTGAACTTTGGCGGACAAAAAGCTGAGTTATGGTGCGAAGGCGGCGAGCAACAGTTTTTGGCTAATATGATTAAAGAAAGCCAACAATTTGGAACTCAATGTTTATGGTTTAGTTCGTTAATTTCTAAATCTGAAAACTTAAAACCGTGTTATGCCTTACTCGATAAATTGTCTGTAGATACGGTTAAAACCATTGAGATGCAGCAGGGAAACAAGATTACTCGCGTACTTGCATGGAGTTTTTTAACCGAAAAGCAGCGTGAGCAGTGGGCTAAATTTCGCGATATGAAGTGAGTTATTCAATCGATAACAAGCCCATTGCGAGCTTGTTATCAATAAGGGCCACTCTTTAACAGAGCTGGTTAATAGAAATGCTTAAAAGAGCTAGGCCAATAATAGTCAAATACAGGCCTATCTCATCACAGCGAATTACTTGGCTTTATTGGCATCAAATTCGATGTTTTCCGCGCCATGGTAGACCAAGAAATGACGACCTTTAGCACGTGCGATAATGGTAATACCCATTTTTTGTGCTAATTCGAGTCCCATCTGTGTAACCCCACTGCGAGAAAGCAGAACCGGAATCCCCATCTTAGCCACTTTGATCACCATTTCTGAAGTTAGACGGCCAGTGGTATAAAAAATCTTATCGTTGCCATTTTCACCTGCTAACCACATATCGCCAGCGAGTGTATCAACCGCATTATGACGGCCTACATCTTCGATAAATGCTTGAATTTGATCATCTTGGCAAATACCGCAGCCATGAACAGCACCGGCATTTTTGTAAGTCTCGTTATAGGCGTTAATGTTTTTAAGTAAGCTATACAATACTGACTGTTTAAGCTGAGGTGTCGGCAAGTTAATATCATCAAGCCCTTGCATAAAGCCACCATAAACCGTGCCTTGACCACACCCCGATGTGACGGTTTTTTCTGATAGTTTTTCTTCTAAATCTGCTGTTTTTTCAGCGGTTAAAATAGCCGCGGAATTGACGTCCCAATCAACAATAATTGACTCTAACAAGCTGGCATCGCTCACAAAACCTTGGTTTTTTAAGTATCCCAATGCTAATGATTCAGGCTTAGCTCCCAGTGTCATTAAGGTCACAATGGGTTGCCAGTTGAGGTACACAGTTAAGGGTCTTTCACAGGCGACAAACTTATCAATACTTTCGCCCAGTTCATTGATTGCTTTTACTGGCAAAGTCAGTGGGACTTCGGCTTGGGTTTTAACAAGTTTAAGTGGGGCTTTTGCTGTGGCATTGGTTTGGGTCATTTACGTAGCGGCCTCTGACTGTGTCATCTGATACCAATAATGTCGGTATTTAAGACGAAAATCGTGATTAAAACTAACTGCCTATCAGCATAGCAACTTTTATACCTCCAATAGTAAGTAGATTGTAAATGCGTGATCTAACACCAATGTTTATCAGTGATAGCTAATTAACGTAGCCTTATGTCCTATTAAAATTAGCAATATGGACAAATTGTCCTACTCTTAAAGTGGAATTAGCGATCTAGGTCAAACTTTAGTAATCAATCCTTCTGGCACTATTTTTGCAGCACTATACGAATTAAGGAAACAAAACCTAATAACCCCAGTATTCAAAGTCATAAGGTTGTTAAATAACATTATGTATTTATTGGTTATTTGTTTGTTTCTTGTTGTTTTCTGATTTCATAAGGCAAAGCTTTTATGCAACATACTGAAAATGTTTGGCCTATTTACGTTTCACTGAAAAAAGTGGAAAAAATGGTTGGTCGCTGGCCGTCGGTGACGTGGGAGGTCGATCAAATCGTCCCTGCTTCTCATCAGGCACCAGAAGGAGCAACGCTGGTGTTATTTGAGCTGCACAAAGATGAGCGTGGTAGTTACCGCATCAATCTCGATATGGATAACACCATGTTATACATCGTTTGTGATGAGCTGGATGACGGGACGTTAATTCCGACTTCAATATCTTGTGACCAAAACGTCGCAGCAGGCTGTTTAGAGTCTGAAACACCGGTATTAAATATCCCAATGCCAGAAGCGCTGGCTTGTTGGGTTGAAGCTTTTATAACGCGTCATGGAGAAGTTGAGATTTCAGCTAAGCGCCGTAAACATGTGAATCGCCGCAAGGATCAAGGCCCAAGCACAAATCACCTACGGAGCCACTAAATGAGCGATAAACCAAGAGGATTTTTTTCTCGCTGGACTGAGCGTCGTGAGCAGGTTGAAGCTGAAGCTGCTGCTGATTTAGCAGCAAAAACACAGGCAACTGAAACTGAGCAGGTAAGCCCTGAAGGTGACACTGAAACAGTTGATGCGCACACTGTTGAGACGGCTGAACCAGAAAAAATTCTTGAAGCTGAAGATTTACCTGATCCAGAAAAAATCGAGGTTGGTGGTAGTTTTGCATCGTTTATGGGAGCGAATGTTTCTCCTGCTGCAAAATCTGCAGCCTTAAAGGCTTTATGGAAACAACCACAGTATAACGAAATTGATGGCCTACTTGAGTATGCCCTTGATTACAGTAACCAACCTAAGTTGAGCCCTGACGTTTCAGCTGAGTTGGCGAAAAAAGTTTTCCGCAACGTCATGAAAGATGAAGACAAAGCTGAAGATGAAGCGTTACTAGCAAGCGAGGGAGATGACACAGTTGGTGATGCAACTGATGCCCCGCAAGAAATATTAAGTGAAAAGAGTGAATTAGTCGCGAAGACTGACCCGACTAACCAGAGTGATGATCTGGTTATGGCTTCAGAGGCAGAGATATCGCCTCAGCGCCAAGTTTAGGTCAGAAAACGTCGATAATTTAATGTCCACTATTTTAACGTGGTAGATGTCGTACTTATTGTTTTTAGCAGAAGTGATTAACTCGCTTGATGAAAGAGTTAATGATGAAAGGATTACAGTGCTAAGTAAGTCCATCGAACGTTGAAAACTGTTCAGGAATGCAATGTGAGCAATAGTCAAACCCCGCTTGAACTGCAACAAGTTCGCCAGCAGGTATTAGCACAGACTCAAGTTATTCAAAACTTGATTCCACCTACCGTCAGTTATACTACTGAAGGAAATGTGCTGGTTATCGGCCCAGAAGATCTGGCTCGATTAGCTGCAGACAAATTGTCCAATATGGCGAATGTCGTCATTTTGGCAAATGAAGCCATTACTAGCCAAGATGAAGCACATCTTGAAGCGGTAATGAATGCAGCAGTTAATAGTGAAAGCTATTACAACAAACTTATCTCAGTAAAAGGCTTTTTAGGCCAATTCCAAGTGACGGTAGAAAGCGAAGGCCAAGACAGCAAAGCTGCTGAACTTAGCCTTGTTGCTATTCGTAAACCACATTTTGATATCGTTTTAGATTTAAGCATGACGCCATGTTTGAACCTTGAAATGCTGCCACCAGGTTATTTTTACGTAGGTCAGGATGCAGAGAAGCTTGCTGATGCATTAACACAAATTCCTGATTTAGTTGGTGAGTTTGATAAGCCACGCTATGTCAAAGTTAACAGTGATATTTGTGCCCACAATCGCAATGGCGTTAATGGTTGTAATCGCTGTTTAAACTTCTGCCCAGCAGATGCTATTAGTAGCATTGAAGACAAAATCGAAATTGACCCTTACTTGTGTCATGGTGCGGGTAGTTGTACCAACGCATGTCCTACAGGGGCCATCGCTTTTGATTTACCTACGCCACAAGCGCTCCATAGTTACATTCAAAAACTGATCAGCCGCTACCTTGAGCAAGCCCAAGCTGCTCCAGTGATTTTATTCCATGACAGTGGTGTTGGTGCTGAGCTGATTACAGCTGATTTAGTCGGGGATATTATCCCTGTTGAGTTAGAAGAAATTACAGTTGCTAGTATCGACCATTGGATGTCATCACTTGCTTGGGGCGCTCGCCAAGTGTTGATTCTTAACACTGACGCAACCGCACCAACATTAACGCAAATGTTAAACGGTGAATTGTCGCTTGCTAATACCATCTTAGATGAAATGGGCCAGCCTCAACGCATCAGCTTAATTGACCCGAGTATGCTTTCTGCGCTGAATGATAAATTAGCGATTAGCTTAGACTGGCCACTAACGGTACCAGCAGCATTTACGCCAACAACTAAGCGTGAAACGTTATACGCCGCAGTGGATCATTTGAATCAGCAAGCTGCAGCAAGCGATACCTGTATTTCAATGAGTAATGTGCCATACGGCAAAGTGGAAGTGAATGCTGACAAATGTACCTTGTGTATGTCTTGTGTGGCGACATGTCCAACTCAAGCTTTAACGGATGGTGGTGATAAACCTGCATTACATTTCGTTGAGCAAGACTGTGTTCAATGTGGTTTATGTGAAACATCTTGTCCTGAAAATGTGATTAGCATTACTTCGCAAATCAACTTAGACCAAGCCTCACGTCAGCAACGCCAAACATTAAAAGAAGAACCACCATTTGAGTGTATTCGCTGTGGTACCGCATTTGCGACACAGTCTATGGTACACAGAATGATAGATATGATTGGTGGACACTCTGCATTTAATGCCAATGTTGAGCGTTTAAAAATGTGTGGTGATTGCCGCGTAAAAGATATGTTTGAAGACATTCTTGAAGACCCAGAGAAGCAACTTCGATAAGAGATCAGATATGACCGAATTAGTTAGAGAAATTTCAGAAAACGATCAGCTACGGGCAGATATTTACCAAATATTGGCAGCCTTGTTACGTCGCGAGCCTAACGCCGAGTTGCTCGCATTTTTAGCTGAGCTTGAAGTTGATGCTGAAGAAGACAATGACATGACAGCGGCTTGGCTTGGCTTGAAAGAAGCTGCGACCAAGTATACCGCTGAAGAGCTTGAGCAAGAATACTTCAATATTTTCTACGGCGTGGGTCGTGGTGAAGTATTGCCATACGCAAGTTGGTTTATGACAGGCTCACTAATGGACAAGCCATTAGCCCTATTACGTCAAGATTTACTGCAATTAGGTTTTGCTCGTGAAGACGAAGTAAAAGAGCCAGAAGATCATGTGGCTGCATTATGTGAAGTCATGGGTACATTAATTTTAGAGGCTCCTGGTTACCGTCAGTTAGCTTTCTACCAACGCCATATTGGCAGTTGGATTGCGCGTTTTTGCGACACATTAGAACAAACTCCCAGTGCAGCCTTTTACGCACCAGTAGCAAAACTGGCAAAAGCCTTTTTTGAAATTGAAGCTAATGAGTTTGAACAGCTTAGCTTAGATATTCCAGTGAACTGCCCAGGCAGTGAGGCTGAAGCTAAAGCCGCTGAGTCAGCAGAGAAAATTGAACCTTCAACAAACGAATTAGCATCTTAATTTCGTGATTGATGGGGCAAAGATTTACGCCACTGACATTGTCAGTGGCGTAGACCGAAACGGGAGGAGACTCCCACTTAATCTAGGGTAAACAAGACCCTTTTATTTTAGCGTTACATTAAGGAGAGACTATGAAGAAGCAAGCTTCCGTCATGGATCGTCGTCAAATGCTTAAAGCATTGGCTGTCGGTAGTGCCGCTGGCGCAGTTGCTACTGTTAGCGGACAAGCTCTAGCTGCCTCACCAGAAGCCACATCAAGTGTGGATAAAAGTGATGGTTATAGAGAAACAGACCATGTACGTAGTTACTACGCCACCTTACGTAGTAAGTAATTAAAGGAGAATATGTGATGCGATTAACCCGCAAAACAGAGACAGTTGAAGTCGCAGATAAACCTGCACTTGGACTCAATCGTCGCCAGTTTTTGAAATCAGCCACATTGGCAACAGGTGGTATTGCTGCAGCCTCAATGCTGGGCGCAGGCATGATGCGTAAAGCTGAAGCGAAAGATGTACCTTATGATGCACCTACCGAAGTAAAACGTACTATTTGTTCTCACTGTTCAGTGGGCTGTGGTATTTATGCTGAAGTTCAAAATGGTGTATGGACAGGTCAAGAGCCTGCATTTGATCATCCATTTAACGCTGGTGGCCACTGTGCTAAAGGTGCTGCACTGCGTGAACATGGTCATGGTGAAAAGCGTCTTAAGTATCCAATGAAACTTGAAGGCGGTAAGTGGAAAAAACTTTCTTGGGAACAAGCGATTGAAGAAGTAGGCCAAAAAGCCTTAGATATTCGTCAAGAGTCAGGTCCTGATTCAGTATTTTTCATGGGTAGTGCGAAGTTCTCGAACGAACAAGCTTATATGTACCGCAAATTAGCGGCAATGTGGGGCACGAACAACGTCGACCACTCTGCACGTATTTGTCACTCTACCACTGTAGCCGGTGTTGCAAACACTTGGGGTTATGGTGCGCAAACGAACTCATTTAATGACATTCGTAAATCGAAAGCGATGATGTTCATCGGTTCGAACCCTTGTGAAGCTCACCCAGTTTCAATGCAACACATCCTTGAAGGTAAAGAGCGCGGCGCGAAAATTATCGTAGTCGACCCTCGTTTCACCCGAACTGCAGCAAAAGCTGACGAGTTCGTGCATATCCGTCCAGGTACGGATATTCCTTACATTTATGGTTTGTTGTGGCATATTTTTGAAAACGGTTGGGAAGACCAAACATTCATTGACCAACGTGTATACGGTATGGAACGTATCCGTGAGGAAGTGAAAAAGTGGAATCCACAAGAAGTTGAAAATGTTGCCGGTGTACCTGAAAAGCAAATGCGCCGTGTGGCTAAAATGCTTGCAGAGACTAAGCCTGGTACTGTGGTTTGGTGTATGGGTGGTACTCAGCATCACGTCGGTAATGCGAACACGCGTTCATACTGTATCTTGCAATTAGCGCTAGGCAACATGGGTGTTGAAGGTGGTGGTACTAACATCTTCCGTGGTCATGATAACGTACAAGGTGCAACCGACTTTGGTTTACTATTCGATACTTTACCTGGTTACTACGGCTTGAAGACCGGTTCTTGGAAGCATTGGTGTAATGTGTGGGATCTTGATTACGAATGGGTTAAAAACCGCTTCGACCAAGCCCAACACTTAGGTCAAGACCCAATGACTTCGACGGGTATCCCATGCTCACGCTGGCATGATGGTGTACTTGAAGACAAATCTAAGATTGCGCAGAAAGATAACATTCGTATGTCATTCTTCTGGGGGCAATCAGTCAATACCGAAACCCGTGGTCGTGAAGTGCGTGAAGCATTGAACAAAATGGATACGGTAGTGGTTGTCGATCCATTCCCAACCATGGCGGGTGTTATGCATGAGCGTACAGATGGCGTATATCTACTGCCTGCTGCGACTCAGTTTGAAACATATGGTTCTGTTTCTGCATCTAACCGTTCACTGCAGTGGCGTACTCAAGTTATTGAGCCATTATTTGAATCAAAAGCTGACCACATCATCATGTACAAGCTGGCGAAAAAATGGGGCATCGATGCTGAATTCTGTAAGCATATTAAAGTGAATGGCGATGAGCCATTGATTGAAGATATGACTCGTGAATTCAACAAAGGTATGTGGACTGTTGGTTATACAGGTCAAAGTCCTGAGCGCTTGAAAATGCACCAAGAAAACTGGGGCACGTTCGATATTGAAAGCTTAGAAGCACCAGGTGGCCCAGCAAAAGGTGAAACTTACGGTTTACCTTGGCCATGTTGGGGTACTGCAGATATGAAGCACCCTGGTACACAAATTTTGTACCGCACGGGCCGTGAAGTGAAAGACGGTGGTGGTAACTTCCGTGCACGTTACGGTGTTGAGCATGAAGGTAACAACATTCTTGCTGAAGGCTCATACTCTAAAGGCAGTGAAATTCAAGACGGTTATCCTGAATTTACCGCTGACATGCTTAAACAGCTTGGCTGGTGGGATGATTTAACCGCCGAAGAGAAAGTTCATGCTGAAGGTAAAAACTGGAAAACTGATATTTCTGGTGGTATTCAACGTGTTGCGATTAAGCATGGTTGTATCCCTTACGGTAATGCGAAAGCCCGTTGTATTGTTTGGAACTTCCCAGATGATATCCCGGTTCACCGTGAGCCATTATATACCCCTCGTCGTGACTTAGTGTCTAAGTATCCAACTTACGAAGACCGTATGGTTGCACGTCTTCCAACCTTGTATAAGACAATTCAAGACAAAGATTTCTCAAAAGACTTCCCATTGGCAGTGACGACGGGTCGTTTAGTTGAGTATGAAGGTGGTGGTGAAGAAACCCGCTCAAATCCATGGCTTGCAGAATTACAGCAAGAAATGTTTATTGAGATTAACCCTGCAGATGCAGCAGATCGCGGCTTACGTGATGGTGATGACGTATTCGTTCACAGTCCAGAAGGCGCTAAGATCACAGTTAAAGCAATGGTGACTCCACGAGTCATTGCTGGTGAGTGTTTCATGCCATACCACTTTGCGGGTGTATTCGAAGGCAAGAGCCTAGAGAAGAGCTACCCAGAAGGAACGGTTCCTTACGTTATCGGCGAGTCTGCCAATACCGTGATGACCTATGGTTATGATGTTGTGACTCAGATGCAAGAGACTAAGTCTAGCTTGTGTCAGATCAGCAAAGCCTAATTAACTTGATGAGGAGATAAGCCATTATGGCAGTCATGAAATTTTTGTGTGACACCAAACGCTGCATCGAGTGTAACGGTTGCGTCACAGCTTGTAAGAACGAAAACGATTCCGCTCTAGAGTGGGGAATTCAACGTCGCCGTGTAGTCACTATCAATGATGGTGAACCAGGCGAAGCATCAATCTCAGTGGCATGTATGCACTGTACCGATGCACCTTGTATGGCCGTTTGTCCGGCGGATTGTTTCTATCAAACCGAAGACGGTCTAATTTTGCACGACAAAGATACGTGTATTGGTTGTGGCTATTGCTTCTATGCTTGTCCTTTCGGTGCGCCGCAGTTCCCTAAAAAGACTGCATACGGCAGCCGAGGCAAAATGGATAAGTGTACTTTCTGTGCCGGTGGCCCAGAAGAGAACCATTCAGAAGCTGAACGCAAGAAGTACGGTGCAAACCGTATTGCTGAAGGCAAATTACCTATGTGTGCGGAGCTTTGTTCAACCAAAGCCTTGCTTGCTGGTGATGCTGAAATTGTATCTACCATTTACCGTGAACGTATGGCAAAACGTGGTAACCCAAATACTATTTGGGGCTACGATCCTAAAACGGGTGATATGGTTTAGGCAGTGCAAATGGTTACGGACAGTGGTCCGTAACCAAGCAAGGAGTGACAATGTTAAACAATCAGTTAAACAAATCACTGCGTAGCTTATTTGCTCTGTTAGTTCTGGTGATGGGGTTGGGTTTTGCGACCACAACGTTAGCGGCAGATGAACAATCAAGTAAGCAGCAGGCAGGGAAAGAAAACCCAGCAGATTTATGGCGAGCAGTTAAGGCCGGTGACTCAGGCTTTACCACAGCTCAAGGTATCGAACCTGGGGTGCTAATTAATGTTGGCGGCAACGAAGGAAGATTACTAAGAGATAAGTATATTACACCAGCAGTAGCGCTTGCGTTGGTGGGTGTATTTGGTGCTTTCTTAATCTTTTACTTTGTTAATGGTCCAGCAAGATTAAGCAAAGGTTTCTCTGGCAAAATGGTCGAGCGCTGGTCGAAGGCAGACATTTGGCTGCATTGGATTATGGCCATTGCGTGTTTAATCTTAATGCTGACAGGCTTAGTGATTTTACTGGGTAAATTTGCGATTCAACCGTACGTTAGTAATAGCATTTGGGCTGGTATTATTGCCTTTTGTAAGCTAGTACATGATTGGGTTGGTCCAGTATTTATCGTGTCTTGGCTTATGTGTATCGTTAAGTGGATGCCATTACAAACCATCAAGATGTATGACATTAAATGGTTCTTAGTTGTAGGTGGTTATATCAACTTCGGTCCATTTAAAGGTAAGCATCCAGACAGTGGTTTTGCTAACGCTGGTGAGAAAATGTGGTTTTGGACATTAGTCTTCTTTGGTCTATTTATCAGTGTTTCTGGCATGATGTTAGTGCTACCTGGTTTAGACTTACCACGTGAAGCGTCTATGGTTGCGTTACTGGTTCACGGAGTGAGCGCGGCGATCTTAATTGCATTTACGATTGTGCATATTTGGATGGCAACGGCATTAAGTGAAGGCGGTTTGGAATCTATGATTTCAGGCTACTGTGATGAAAACTGGGCAATCCAGCATCACAACCTTTGGTACGATGAGATTAAAGCCAACGGTACGTTGAAATATCAAGACTAAAGCTCATTAGTAAATAACTAAGCGAGTAAAACGCCTCAAAGACACATTGCTTTGGGGCGTTTTTATTGGATTGATATAAAATAAGCTGCTGACGTATCAAAATTGTAAATAATGTCAGTCGTTATTCCTGTCATTCACTCAATAATCTTGCCAATTTCTGTTTGTAAAAAATCAGTCTGATTACCTTGTTGCTGCATCGTGTTGGAGCTCCTGTTTACCGTTTTGGCTGGACGATGAAGATAGTGGATTAATTGGTTGTCAGCCTCTTGTTTTTCACACCGGTAAAATCGGTTGTAATAAGAGAGAAGGTGATGTGATTGTTAATGATGTCATCAACATTTATCAATTCCACCTGGTCATATTCCTTCATAGCTAAAAAGACTATTGAATAAGCTTTTAAGCTCAAATAGCTATAAGTAAATAATAAGAATTCTCAATACCAAAGTGAGATTATTTCTTTATAAATCAGTCACTATGTTAATTTTTTTAACATTTGTTGTTGTCTGATTTTTACCCCGTTCTAGATGTCTTCCATAATGCTCATGATAAAAATTTGACCTAGTTAACGCTTTCTACTTTCCGTGTCTTTTTTTGGAATATGAACAGGTGCTAGATCAATTTTTTCTTCGTTATCTCTCTATATATTAGCCACGTAAATTTGTGGATATTATTCATTTAGAAGTGTTTTTACCTTTCTGGCCTACTTAGTTAACCATTTGTTTACAAATGGTGTTTAGTGACCGTAAAGGCCTACAAGGGCATCAACCACAGAGTTGGTGTGATTTAAACCGGGAGTAAAGATGAAGAAGCAACAGCCTGATCTGAATCGCAGATCTTTGCTGAAAGCCATCACCGTAGGCAGCGCTGCATCAGCAGCCATCGCCGTAACTGGTGTGAGTGTGGCTCAAGCAACCGAGAGTAACGTTAGCAAGAAAGATTCTAACGGTTACAAAGAAACTGCGCATATTCGTAGCTACTACGATAGCTTACGCGGCTAATTCAGGAGAAATAAGCGATGAAGTTAACTCGCAAGTCTACCGCAGCTCCTAAAGCTGCTACCAAGTCGCTCGGTATCAACCGTCGTCAATTTATGAAGAATGCAGGTATTGCTACTGGTGGTATCGCCGCTGCTTCACTAATGGGCACTGGCATGATGCGTAGAGCAGAAGCTCATGATGTACCTCATGATGCGCCAACTGAAATCAAACGTACTGTATGTTCTGCATGTGCTGTTGGTTGTGGTTTATACGCTGAAGTACAAAATGGCGTTTGGACAGGTCAAGAGCCTGCATTCGATCACCCATTCAACGCTGGTGGTCACTGTGCTAAAGGTGCTGCTTTACGTGAACATGGTCACGGTGAAAAGCGTCTTAAGTACCCAATGAAACTTGTTGATGGCAAGTGGAAGAAATTATCTTGGGAACAAGCTTACAACGAAGTCGGCGACAAAATGCTTGATATTCGTGAAGAGTCTGGTCCAGATTCAGTTTACTTTATGGGTAGTGCTAAGTTCTCGAACGAAGGCTGCTACATGTATCGTAAATTTGCGGCAATGTGGGGCACGAACAACGTAGACCACTCTGCACGTATTTGTCACTCTACCACGGTAGCTGGTGTTGCTAACACTTGGGGCTACGGTGCGCAAACTAACTCTTTCAACGATATCCAGAATGCAAATGCAATCTTCTTCATCGGTGCAAACCCGGCTGAAGCGCATCCAGTTGCAATGCAGCATATCTTAATCGCGAAAGAGAAAAACAACGCTAAGATTATCGTTGTTGACCCTCGTTTCTCACGTACTGCTGCACATTCAGATCTTCACTGTGCATTGCGTCCAGGTACTGATATCCCATTCATCTACGGTATGCTTTGGCACATCTTCGAAAACGGTTGGGAAGACAAAGCGTTCATCCAAGAACGTGTTTTCGAAATGGAAACTATTCGCGAAGAAGTGAAGAAGTTCCCACCGAAAGAAGTTGCAGACATCACTGGTTGTAGTGAAGAAGAAGTTTACCAAGCTGCGAAAATGATGGCAGATAACCGTCCAGGTACTGTTGTTTGGTGTATGGGTGGTACTCAGCATCACGTCGGTAATGCGAACACTCGTGCTTACTGTATCCTTCAATTAGCACTAGGTAACATGGGTGTTAAAGGCGGCGGAACAAACATTTTCCGTGGTCACGATAATGTTCAAGGCGCAACTGACTTAGGTTTATTATTTGATAACTTACCTGGTTACTACGGCCTGACTTCTGGCGCATGGGATCACTGGACAAACGTTTGGGACCTAGACAGAAATTGGGTTTCTAGCCGTTTCGACCAAAATGAATACCTTGGCCGTGTGCCAATGAATACTCCTGGTATTCCTTGTTCACGCTGGCATGACGGTGTTTTAGAAACACCTGAAAAATTAGCGCAAAAAGACCGTGTACGCATGGGCTTCTTCTGGGGTCAATCAGTTAACACTGAAACTCGTCAAGATGATGTTCGTGAAGCACTAGACAAGATGGACACTGTTGTTGTTGTGGATCCTTTCCCAACTATGGCTGGTGTTATGCACCGTCGTCAAAACGGCGTTTACTTGCTTCCAGCTTGTACTCAGTTTGAAACTGAAGGTTCAGTATCTAACTCTGGTCGTTCACAACAATGGCGTGAAAAAGTTGTTGAGCCATTATTTGAATCAAAAACTGACCTTGAGATCATGTACCGTCTATCTCAAAAACTTGGTTTTGCTGAACAGTACACTAAGCGTATCGCTAAAGATGCAAATGACATTCTAGTTATTGAAGACATCACTCGCGAAATTAACCGCGGTATGTGGACAATTGGTATGTCAGGTCAAAGCCCTGAGCGTATCAAAGAGCACACTCAAAACTGGGGCACGTTCAGCAACAAGACACTTGAAGCTGCTGGCGGACCTGCTAAAGGCGAAACTTACGGTTTACCTTGGCCTTGTTGGGGTACTCCAGAGCAGAAGCACCCTGGTACTCAAATCCTATATAACACGCACAAACACGTGTTAGAAGGCGGCGGTAACTTCCGTGCACGCTACGGTATCGAATACAAAGGTAAGAACCTTCTTGCTGAAGGCAGCTTCTCTAAAGGCGCTGAAATCACAGATGGTTACCCAGAGTTCACTGCAGACATGCTTAAACAGCTTGGCTGGTTTGATGAACTAACTGCTGAAGAGAAAGTTCACGCTGAAGGTAAAAACTGGAAGACTGATATCTCTGGTGGTATCCAACGCGTTGCAATGAAGCACGGCTGTATCCCTTACGGTAACGCTAAAGCTCGTTGTATTGTTTGGACATTCCCTGACCAAGTACCTGTTCACCGTGAGCCGTTATACACGCCTCGTCGTGACTTAGTATCTAAGTACCCAACGTACGCAGATATGCAAGTACACCGTTTACCTACGCTGTACAAAACAATTCAAGACAACGACAACAGTGCTAAGTACCCACTTGCGCTAACATCTGGTCGTCTTGTTGAGTACGAAGGTGGTGGTGAAGAGTCTCGTTCTAACCCTTGGTTAGCAGAACTTCAACAAGAAATGTTTGTTGAAATCAACCCTGCTGATGCTGCAGATCGTGGTCTACGTGATGGCGATACAGTGTGGTTAGAAGGTGCTGAAGGCGGACGCATCAAGATTAAAGCAATGGTTACTCCACGCGTTAAGCCTGGTGTTACTTGGATGCCATACCACTTCGCGGGTGAAATGCACGGTGAAAGCCTTGCACCTAACTACCCAGAAGGCACTGTTCCTTACGTACTAGGTGAATCAGCTAACACTGCACTGACCTATGGTTATGACCCTGTAACACAAATGCAGGAAACCAAAGCGTCGCTTTGTCAAATTGAAAAAGCGTAATTGCAGCTTAAGCTAGGAGAATTGCCAAATGGCTACAATGAAATTTTTATGTGATACCAAGCGCTGCATTGAATGTAATGGTTGTGTCACAGCTTGTAAAAACGAAAACGACTCTGCTTTAGAGTGGGGTATTCAACGTCGTCGCGTAGTAACTATCAATGATGGTGAGCGTGGTGAAGCGTCTATCTCAGTAGCATGTATGCACTGTAGTGATGCACCTTGTATGGCAGTATGTCCTGCAGACTGTTTCTACAAAACAGAAGACGGCATTGTGCTTCACGACAAAGATACTTGTATCGGTTGTGGTTACTGTTTATATGCATGTCCTTTCGGTGCTCCACAGTTCCCTCAGTCAGGCGCTTTCGGCAGCCGTGGCAAGATGGACAAGTGTACTTTCTGTGCCGGTGGCCCTGAAGAAGATCATTCTCATGCTGAACGTGAGAAGTACGGTGCTAACCGTGTTGCTGAAGGTAAACTTCCAATGTGTGCTGAGCTTTGTGCAACTAAGTCTCTTCTTGCTGGTGATGCAGAAATTGTTTCTGCTATCTTCCGTGAGCGTGTTGCTTACCGCGGAGCTAACAAAGGTGTTTGGGGTTAATCTCCAGACGTGTTAGTCAGCTTAGCTATGATGCCTAGGGCAACCTAGGCATCACATAGCATAGAGGATGTAATATGAACAAGTGGTTCAAACAAATTGGCGTTGTTATCGCATTGATGTTCAGTGTTATGACATTCGCACACGCTAGTGGAAGTGGTGAAGAATCTCTTACCGTTCAAGATGGCAATGCGCAATTATGGGCACAGCTTAAAGACGGTGTAGAGGGACGTACCACATCGACAAGTGAGTTCCATGCACAACCAATCAATACTTATGATTTACGTGTATTCGAACTTCGTAGTGACTTATTAGCGCCAGCGTTATTGGCTGCGCTATTTGGTATGATCATCATCTTCTTACTGTTTATCAAAATAAACGGTATTTCAAAATTACACGGTGGTTTCACCGGTAAGATGGTGTATCGCTGGTCTAAATTTGACGTATCAATACATTGGCTTGGTGCTATTCCATGTATGTTATTGATTTTGACAGGTTTAGTGCTATTGGCTGGCCGTTTCTTCTTCCAACCGTATATCGGTGAAGGAATGTGGTCTAGCATGGTATATTTGTCTAAAGAAATCCATGATTACATGGCTATCCCATTCATGTTGGGTTGGGCGTTAATGGTTGTTCTTTGGGCTAAAAACCAAATGCCAAAAATGTATGACATTAAATGGATGATGGTTGTTGGTGGTTACATTAACTTCGGTCCATTTAAAGGTAAGCACCCTGACGCTGGCTTTGCTAACGCAGGTGAAAAACTATGGTTCTGGGCATTTGCTCTATTTGGTCTATTCATCTCAGTATCAGGAATGTTATTACTGTTCCCGAACTTATTTGAACCAAGCCGTAACCTAAGCTTACTTGCTCTTGTTGTTCACTCAGTGAGTGCAATTATTATCTGTGCTTTCTCTATCGTTCACATCTTCATGGCAACAGCTATGTCTGAAGGTGGTATGGATTGTATGGTGTCTGGTTACTGTGATGAGCAGTGGGCTAAGCAGCATCACAACCTTTGGTATGATGAAATCAAAGAAAAAGGCGAGCTTAAATACAGAGACTAGTCGTCTTGGAATTTAAGGAAAAATACCCTCAATGGCATCGCTTTTGAGGGTATTTTTGTATCTGACTTTGATAGATCAAAATTTAAACATAGATATTTCTTATAATTAACATAGTGATATTGTTTATTAGTGATTAATTATTTACCAGGTGCTAATCTGTGATCTCCTTGGTAAAAATTAACTCCTTGGCTTGTTATTCAACGTTAAGTTATAGATAGTTCACACAAAGGTCAGTGATTTAAGAGTATTCTGCTCACACTGCAGCTATGAGCTGCGAGTCTGCTCATTCTTAAGGTAGGAAATGCTATGTCATCAATAATTAAACCATCAGACACCATTATTCAGTCGCCTTATCAAGCGAACATTACCACGCCAGACTGGATGATCAGTGCGATGGAGAAAGTGATGCAGTTTTATGTTGATCGTAATTTACGATTGGACACTGTATCTGCTGAAATGATGCCAAAGCCAGTTGAAGGTAAAAAGTACATGCTCTATGCGCATGTGCCTTTTTGTCATACCTTGTGTTCTTACTGTACTTTCCACCGTTTCTTATTTAAAGAAGACAAAGCCCGTCGCTATTTTGTTTCTTTACGTAAAGAAATGGATATGGTGAAAAACTTAGGTTATGACTTCGAATCTATGTATATCGGTGGCGGGACTACCACGGTATTAGAAGATGAGTTAGCACGTACCATTGAACATGCAAAAACCTTATTCCCAAATATTAAAGAGGTATCGTGTGAATCCGACCCTCAGCATCTCGATAGCGAAGGCTTCAAGCAGTTAGAAGGCTTAGTCGACCGTATGTCTATTGGTGTACAAAGCTTTAATGATGATATCTTGACCATGACAGACCGAATTGAAAAGTTCGGTACTGGTCAGCAGACGTTCGATAAAATCATGGCGGCTAAAGAGCTATTCCCTATCATTAATGTCGATTTGATTTTCGGTTTCCGTGGTCAAACAGATGAAATCATCCAGCATGATTTGGATATGGCATCTAAATTAGACCCACGCCAAATTACTACTTATCCATTGATGATTACTCACCAAACACGTAAAAGCGTCAAGGGTAAACTGGCTGCGCCGCACGGTGATATGGCCCGTCAATATCGTCAAATCCTTAACAGCTTAAACGGTCAATATACGCAACTTTCAGGTTGGGCATTTGGTAAAGCCAACAACGAAGGCTTTGATGAGTATGTGATTGATTATGATGAGTACTTAGGGGTTGGTTCAGGCTCTTTCAGCTTCTTGGATGACACCTTATACGTGAATACTTTCTCGCTGAAAAAGTATCAAGAACGTGTTGAGAACGGCCTGATGGGCGTTGAGCAACAAAAGCAATACGGCAAAAAAGAAGTCATGCAATATCGCTTCTTATTAGGTATGTTCTCAGGCCGTTTATCACGTAAATATTTCCGTGAAACCTTTGGTGTGAATTTAGACACTGCCTTGTTTAAAGAAATGGCTTCAATGAAAGCGATTGGCGCAATTAAAAATGACCCGAACGATCCAGATAATTTGATTTGGACCGATAATGGTAAAATGATGGGCTTGCTGATGATGAAAGAGTTTTACTCTGGTATGGATAATGTCCGTGCACAATTACGCAAACCACTCAGACCAGAAGACATGTAAGCTTACGCTATAGTCAGCTGATATCGTCTAGTAAATATCGTGAAATTAAAGGCAGTGATAATCTTCACTGCCTTTTTTGTTTTTGCAGTATACTGATTTTGATATCACTCAAATGACTGTGGTTCCACTGAGATGGTTTTATTGCGATTCAATAATTCAGACAGAGAGCGCTATGGCTAATATATTACTCCTTGCCAATATCAATTGTGACCGACTTCTGCAGCTTGATAAGCCACTGCAAACAGGTGGTCGCTTTCATTATCAAGACGGCGGCTCACGTTTGGGCGGCGGCGGTGCCAATACTGGCATCGGCTTGGTATGGGCAGGGCATTCGGTGTCTTTAGTGAGCCAAGTGGGTAATGATAAGGTGGGCAACTGGATATTGGCGCAAGCCAGTACTCAAGGGTTGGATTGTCGGCTTGTCGAGCGTTTTGAAGGAACCACATGTGAAATGTTGTTGGTCATGACGCCTGATGGTGAGCGCACTATCATTCGCCCACAACGGCCAGTTTTTGAATTACCCTCTCCACCGAAATGGCAGCAGTTTGATGCGCTATACACTAATTCATCAGCAAAAGGCATTAGTGGCTGGACGACTTCGGCGTTAAACGATTGCCTTGTCGTCTCTCAATTAGCCAAAGATGAACGCGTTCGTCCTTGTCATGTGCTTATTGCTTCAATCACTGATATGCAAGGTCGTTGTATTGGAGATAAATGGGAGTTTGCCGAGCAAATTGCTGGTGAGTCATTACAATATTTTGTGGTCACAGACGGTGAAAATGGTGCAGTCGCTTACAGCAAAGACGCACAAGTGCATGTGCCTGCTGTATTAGCTGAGGTTGTTGATACAACAGGTGCTGGCGATGCTTACGCTGCAGGACTGATCCATTACTTGTGTCAGCAAAGAGGTATCAAAGAAGCGATGGAAGAAGGGGCCCGTTGGGCAGCATTCGCGGTTGCGACTCCTAGTTCAGTACCAGGACATTGCTTGCAACACTATTTAACAGCGCCAGAATCTGAGTAGAAGCGGGCCTAGGCCGTACACATTCAGCTTCATCGTTTCGTCATTTTTGTGTCGCTAATCTGTCATATTACAAGATTATACTTTCGCCGTAATTTGTTGAAAGCTTAGTCTTTTTCATCGGAGATTGCGTTTTAGCTGTACTCTTCCTACTTCCTGGAAGTTAATTACAACCCTATTTATTCTGTTTGATCTTACGGCCCTGCATTCCCCCATTTGCAGGGCTTTTTTTATTCATTTTTGTCGCTGACGAATTGAGTGCGGTTGGCAAATTGTAAAGCTAATTGGAAAATCGGTGCGTCACTTAGGCTTTTCAGTTAGTATTTACATTGAGTTAACATGTTCACAGAAACCCGTTCTCTGGGGTTCGCTTGAATTTATGCGCGATGAAGTTATTAGGGGCATTATGGGAAATAAAGTTTGGAACGATAAAAAACGTTTTATCTGGATATTATCCATTCTACTTTTGGCTGCATTTATAGTAACAAGCAGCATTAGCTATCAAGTTGCACATGACTCGTTAAGCGAACAGATTGAAGACAACACATTGCCACTGACCAGTGACAATATCTATTCCGAAATTCAGCAAGATTTATTACGCCCTATCTTTATTTCATCTTTGATGGCTCAAGACACCTTTGTCCGTGATTGGACGATTAATGATGAGCAGCAACCTGAAAAGCTAGTGCGCTACCTGAGAGAAATTCAAAACAAATACGATACAGTGACCAGTTTTTTTGTATCAGAAGCGAGCCGAAATTATTATCATTCTTCAGGGGTTCTGAGAAAAATAGAAGACGTCTCTAATGACGATGCATGGTATTTTCGAGTGCGCTCTTTGCCGCAAGATGAAGACTACGAAGTTAATATTGATACCGATACTGCTGATAAAAATCGTACCGTGATTTATGTAAACTACAAAGTTTATGATTTTGAGGGTAACTTTATCGGTGTTACTGGAGTCGGACTTGCCGTTGAGCGAGTTAAAAAACTGATAGATCTGTATCAAACACGTTATAACCGCCGAGTATATTTTTCCGATAGGCAGGGCAATATTAAGCTGCACAGCAGTGGATTTGAAGGTGCTACCACATTACAGAGTAGTGCAGGGCTAGAAAAGCTGGCGACTCGAATTCTCACCAGTCCTAGTGCATCATTTTCTTACCATAGAGATAACAGAACGATTTACTTAAACAGCCGCTTAGTTGAAGAGTTCAAATGGTACTTGATGGTAGAACAAGACGAAGTGCAAGCAGAGAAAAAACTACTAACGACGTTTTGGATTAATATTGGTTTGAGTTTGGTTGTGACCTTAGGGATATTGTTTATTGCCAATATGACGATAGGTAAATATCAGCGAAAGTTAGAGTTAATGGCATCCACAGACAAGTTAACTGGTGCAGCCAATCGACAAGTCTTTGAAGATTACTTTGCTCAGGCGCTATCTCGCTCAGTGGTAGATGGCACAGTTATGTCAGTGCTGATCCTCGATATTGACCACTTTAAACAAGTGAATGATCAATATGGTCATAACATTGGCGATCTTGTCATTCAATCTGCAGCGAATGTGCTTAAATCCCATTTAACAGATGCCGACTTGTTATGTCGCTGGGGCGGCGAAGAGTTTTTAGTTTTATTGGCTAATACCAATATCAGTCAAGCTAATGAGTTGGCTGAAAAAATGCGGGAGTCAGTCGCAGCGAAAACCATTAAGGTTAATGGGAGTAAAATCAGTGTCACCTTAAGTTGTGGGGTGGCTGAACATCGCAAGACAGAAAAACCAGAAGAGTTAGTAAATCGCGCTGATATCGCCCTTTACCAAGCGAAAGCACAAGGTCGAAATCAGGTGGTTTTATCTTATTAAAGTAGCGCTTTTACAATGAGAGAGTAGTCATGGCAGGCCATGTGTTAGCAAGCAAAATATCAGGATTATTTTGTGGGGATAAAATTAATTCTTTAGGCAGTATCGACAGTGGGATGAACAACAAATTGCCCATGCAAGTGCTGAAGGTTAATCAACACCAAGTTGAGGGAGATGCTCAAGCGGATCCGATTCATCATGGTGGCGAAGAGCGAGTATTACATCATTTCCCTCGAGAACATTATGGGCAATATCGTCGCTGGGATCTCATCAGCAATCATAAAGACGTGCCAGCGATGGGTGAAAATATTAGTACCGTGGGACTCGATGAGTCTCAGGTGAATATTGGCGATATTATTCAAATTGGCGAAGTACTGTTGCAAGTGACGCAGCCACGCTCACCTTGCTTTAAGCTAAATCAGCAATTCGGCCATCCTAAATTTGCTCTCGCCATGCAAGAGAGTCGCATGTGTGGTTGGTTTTATCGGGTATTACAAGCGGGTGAGATTAACGCTAGCGATAGCATCGTCCTCATTGAGCGTAAATCTGATATCAGTGTTGCGCAAGCAATGAAAATCTATTTCTTACCAGAAGTCGATGCCGAGCAATATCAACTGCTGATGCAGTGTGAAGGACTGGCTAATAATTGGGTTACCAGTATGCAAAAGCGTATCGATACTCAAACCATTGAAAATTGGCAGTATCGTTTATATGGCCCAGAAGGTGAGCCTGTTGAGTAAATCTTAACTTGCTCATCAATTAAGTCGCAATAAAAAACGCACTGTATAGTGCGTTTTTAGTCTCTGATTAAAGCATCCGTTTATTCAATTTTAAATCGGGCTACTAACACATCAAGTCGACTTGCTAAGCTATTCAGTGATTCACTGGCTTGGGCTGCGGCCTTGGCTGTATCAGCTGTGCGCTGAGTAATATCGTTGATTTCAGTGACATTACGATTAATGTCTTCGACAACGGTAGATTGCTCTTCTGTTGCCGCTGCCACTTGAATGTTCATATCACTGATTGACGCAATTTGCTGGCTAATACCGCTAAGTGATTGGCTCGCTTCATCCACAGCGTTAACGCCTTCTTGAGAACGATTACGAGATGTTTCCATTGCAACAACAGCACGGCTGGCTTCAGATTGTAATTTATCAATCATGGTTTGCACTTCGTTAGTTGAATCCGCTGTACGTGAAGCAAGGCTTCTAACTTCATCAGCAACCACTGCGAACCCTCTACCAGCTTCTCCAGCACGTGCAGCTTCAATAGCAGCGTTGAGTGCCAGTAAGTTGGTTTGCTCTGAAATAGCGCGGATCACATCTAAGATACCGCCAATAGACTTAGTGTGAGTCGCCAACGACTCAATCACTTCACCGACCTGTTCTACGTCATTTGAAAGTTGATTAATGGTGCTCCTTGCACTCATTACCACTTGCTGTCCATCAGAGGATTCGGTATCTGCTTCTTTAGCCGTTACCGCTGCTTGGGCTGCATTACTGGCAATTTCATTGACCGTTGCTCCCATTTCATTAATGGCGGTGACAACCATAATGGTTCTATCTTTTTGCTGCTGGCTGTCATCTAAAGTTTGGTTTGCTTGGGCTGAAACATCTTTGGCGGATAAACTCAGTTGTTCACTGGTTCTAGCCACTTCAATGACGGATTCTTGAATTTTCGTGATAAAGCTATTAAATCCTTTTGCCAGCTGAGCCAGTTCATCATGACCTTCAACTGGAAGACGTTGACGTAAATCACCTTCACCTTCGCCAATATCTTTAAACAGTTCGGCAACCTTAGCAATAGGGCGGCTCACTGAAGAAGCAACAGCACTTGCTACGATAATAAAGAACACCGCGATAATGATGGTGCCAAGTATGATTTGGTACACAGCTTTATCGAGTAGGGCAAAAATCTCAGACTCAGGCACTTCCGCAACTAAGTACCAGTCCATAGCAGGAATATAACTACTTGCCACCATTTTACTTTCACCATTAACCTCAATGCGCATTAAGTTAAAGTCATTTTTAGCTAATAAAGATTGGCTATTGGTGCCAGAATAAAACCCACTTAAATTGGCTTTACCTATCTGGTTCGGATCTGGGTGAAGTTTCACGCTACCTGATGCGTCAACAAGATAAACAAAGCCACTATCTTCAATCTTGAATGAAGCAAGTTGTTGCACCATATCATCAAGAGATTTAGCTAAACCGACTAACCCTCGGCCATTAGGTTGCTGATAGTTGATAAACAGTTTTACTTCGCCAGTTGTTTCAGTAAAGACATTCAGCATTCGCTCCTGTCCGCTATTGAGATAGTCGAAAAACCAACTATCTTGCTGCGGATTAAGAACGCGAAGAAAACCATCTTGAGTGTAATAAGCTGCTGTTTCACGGTCCGCGTAGGAGGCTTGTACTAACTGATACTGTGCTTGTATATCACCTAACTGGGCAATCACATCGTCTTCTCTATCATTGGGACGACCTTGCTCTACCCAATCCAGTAGCATTCGGCTTTTTGCCAGTTGTTCTGCGGCATTGAGCAAGTTGTTAATATCAAGCTCTAATTTATGACGTATTTGCATCAATAAGCTCGGCAGTTCTGAATCAATCATACGCTGCTCAACAACGACTTTCGCGCTACGCTGGCTCAATACTCCCACTAGCATGGTTGAAAACACCACGCCAAAGATCATCGAGAATAAGATTTTTTGTTTAATGGATAGATGTTTTAGCTGATTCATTCGGACAACCTAATTAGTTCGATATGTTTAATATCGGCAATTTGCGGAATAATTAAATAGGTTTTATGTGGTCTTGAGCTAATTTTGCGGTAATAGGTTATTTATACAATAAAAAAACGCACCAATTAATAGTGCGTTTTGTTGAAGTGACAATTTTGCTTAAGTGATAGTAAGGATATCAACTACATATTTGGATAGTTTGGACCACCGCCGCCTTCTGGGGTGACCCAAGTGATATTTTGGCTTGGGTCTTTAATGTCACAGGTTTTACAGTGGATACAGTTTTGCGCATTAATCACAAACTTGTTTTCAGGACCTTCAGCGACGACTTCATACACGCCAGCAGGGCAATATCGTTGCGCTGGTTCGTTGTATTTTATTAAGTTTACCGCGATAGGAATTGAGGCATCTTTAAGTTGCAAATGACACTTCTGCTCTTCCTCATGATAGGTATTTGAAAGATAAACAGAAGACAGTTTATCAAAGCTTAATTTACCATCCGGTTTTGGATACTCTATAGGAGTAAAGTCTTTCGCTAAGCCCATTTCTGCATGATCTGGGGTTTCATCTCGCAAGGTGATTGGGAACTTGCCGCCAAACCAGTTTTGATCGATAAAGTTAAATGCGCCACCCAAATAAGTGCCAAACTTATGCAGAGCAGGGCCAAAGTTACGTGATTGGAATAACTCTTCGTGTAACCAGCTTTGTTCGATACGAGTTTGGAAACAATCAAGATCCTTACCCGCTTCAACACCAGCCATTAAGGCTTCACCTAAGGTTTCGGCTGCCACAATACCGCTCTTCATTGCAGTGTGAGTGCCTTTAATTTTGGCAAAGTTCAAGGTGCCAGCATCACAGCCAATCAGAAGACCACCAGGGAAGCTCATTTTTGGTAGTGAGTTTAAGCCGCCTTTTGCGATTGCGCGCGCGCCGTAGGTTAAGCGTTCACCACCTGTCAGTGTTTGGCTGATCACAGGGTGCTGCTTATAACGTTGGAACTCGTCAAATGGACTGACGTGAGGGTTCTTGTAGTTTAAGTCGATGATTAACCCTACCGCAACTTGGTTGTCTTCCATGTGGTATAGGAATCCGCCACCTGAAGTACCTTGGTTTAATGGCCAGCCACCAGTATGGACAACTTTACCTTCTTGATGTTGCTCGGCAGGAATTTTCCAGATCTCTTTAAAACCTAAACCATAATGCTGTGGGGTCTTTCCGTTATCAAGGTGATATTTTGCGATTAGCTCTTTACCTAGGTGGCCTCGACAACCTTCAGAAAAGACGGTGTATTTGGCATGTAATTCCATACCTGGCATATAGCTGTCTTTTTCTTCGCCGTTAGCGCCGACGCCCATATCGCCAATTAAAATGCCTTTTACGCTGTTATCTTGATTAAACAGCACTTCACTTGCAGCAAATCCTGGGAAAATTTCAACGCCTAAGCCTTCAGCTTTTTCAGCTAACCAGCGGGTTAAGTTCCCGACGCTGATAATATAGTTGCCTTCATTATGCATGGTTTTAGGCACTAAGCTGTTCGACATTAACTTGGAGTTTGACTCTGAGCTAAGTAAATAAATCTCGTCGTGAGTCACTTTGGTAGTCAAAGGGATATCGGATTCTCGCCAATCTGTGAACAATTCATCCAATACTTTAGGTTCGAAAACCGCACCTGATAAGATGTGCGCTCCAACCTCAGAGCCTTTTTCAACCACACAGACGGTCATTTCTTTATCTGCATCTTGTGATATTTGCATTAATCGACATGCAGTAGCGAGTCCGGCAGGTCCTGCACCGACTATTACTACATCGAATTCCATAGATTCGCGTTCCATCATCTCACCTTTGATCTTCGTTTCCCGGTTTATGGCGGGTTTGTTGTTTTTTTGTTTTACTCACCTTACCTCAAAAATGACTTAGGTCACAGTAGCAACTGCGATTTTGAGCTCGTGAGCTAGCTCGCAAATCTTTACAGATTTTGCTCAAACTGGGACAAATTGTCATAAAAAGGTACTGATCCGAGTGATTTTAGGCCTATAATCAAGGTTGACGGTTCTCCGAGCTCTATATCCTACGTCCACAGATACGGGTATTTAGCCGTGGTAATAATGCCACCGGGGTGAGTAAAGAAATGCGCTTACCTCCCACACTTGGAAAGGTTAACATGTCCCAACTACAAGACAGCTTTGGTCGAAGATTTCACTATCTGCGGATGTCAGTCACTGACGTTTGTAATTTCAAATGTACCTATTGCCTCCCTGATGGCTACAAGCCTGATGGCAAGCCTAAGTTCCTTGCGCTAAATGAAATAGAAAATTTAGTGGCAGCGTTTGGCGAGGTAGGTACGCAAAAAATCCGCATTACCGGTGGTGAGCCGACACTAAGAAAAGATTTTACCGATATCGTTCGTATTGTTGCCGACAATGACAACATTAATACTGTCGCAATGACAACCAACGGTTATCGTCTCGAAAAACATGCTAAAGAATGGTACGACGCAGGCTTGCGACGCATTAATGTTTCAGTTGATAGTCTTGATCCTAAGATGTTTTACCAAATTACTGGTGAAAACAAATTTGATGAGGTCATGCGCGGAATCGATGCTGCATTGGATGCTGGCTTTGAGCGAATTAAAATTAACGCCGTATTGTTAAAAGGCTTAAATGACAAAGATTTGCCACGTTTTTTACATTGGATCAAAAGCACACCGATTGATTTGCGCTTTATTGAACTCATGGAAACGGGCTTGGGTCATGATTATTTTAACGCACACCATTTAGCTGGCCTTGATATCAAGTTAAAACTTGAGTCAGAAGGCTGGTTATATGACTTACCTAGCGTAGATGATGGTCCTGCACAAAACTTTAGTCACCCAGATTATCAAGGCCGTATCGGATTGATTATGCCGTACGCCAAAAACTTTTGCGCTAGCTGTAATCGCCTGCGAGTCTCAGCCAAAGGTAAATTGCACTTGTGTCTATTTACCGAAAATGGTTTGGACTTACGAGATTTATTGCAACACGAATCTCAACGAGCAGAGTTAATTGAGCGTTTACACAGTCAGTTAGCGCAAAAAGAAGAAACCCATTATTTACATCAAGGGATAACAGGTGTAACCAAACATTTAGCATCAATTGGTGGCTAATCTTGGTTGCAAAGTTCAATCCCTAACTGACATCTAGATTTTATAAGGCAAGTTAGCATGAGCAATTGTTTTACCCATATCAATGCCGATGGCAACGCGCACATGGTCGATGTGACAGAGAAAAACATTACTGAACGTGAAGCGCGTGCTGAAGCATTCATTGAAATGGCGCCAAGTACGTTAGAAATGATCATGAGTGGCAGCCATCACAAAGGTGATGTGTTTGCGACAGCCCGTATTGCAGGTATTCAAGCTGCTAAAAAAACCTCAGATTTAATCCCGCTATGTCATCCACTTATGCTGACGAAAGTTGAAGTGGACTTAGAAGCTCAACCGGAACACAATCGCGTTCGTATTACCAGTTTATGTAAACTTTCTGGTAAAACCGGTGTTGAGATGGAAGCATTAACGGCTGCATCAACGGCGGCGTTAACGATTTACGACATGTGTAAAGCGGTTCAAAAAGACATGATTATTTCCCAAGTACGTTTACTCGAAAAGCGTGGTGGTAAATCAGGTCACTTCCAAGCTGAAGATTAATTTTTCGCTGGCATCCAAAATATTTAAAGAGATATTGTCATGATTCAGGTTTTATTTTTTGCACAAGTTAGAGAGTTACTGGGTACAGCCAAAACAGAAATCTCAGCTGAAGGGATCACAAACACCGAGCAGTTACGCCAAGCATTGGCATCGACGGATGAGAAATGGGCAAAAGTCTTGTCTTCAGACAAACTACTTGTTGCCGTGAATCAAACCATGAGCGCATGGGATGCTGCGGTTGCTGATGGTGATGAAGTTGCTTTTTTCCCTCCAGTGACAGGCGGTTAATATGACGGCCAGTAAAGAAACAAACCCAAAACAAGTCGTCCGTGTTCAGACGGCCGATTTTAATGTCGCCGATGAATATGCTGCTATTGCGGCTGACAACAGTGACGGCGCTGTGGTGACCTTTGCCGGTAAAGTGCGTGATTTTAATGATGGCAGTGCGGTAACGGATCTGACCCTTGAGCATTATCCTGGTATGACAGAAACGGTATTAGTCCAATTAGCGGAGCAAGCTTATGAGCGCTGGCCGCTAAACTATGTCACGATTATTCACCGTGTAGGTCGTATGGAACTAGGAGAGCAAATCGTGTTTATCGGTGTCACCAGTATGCATCGTAAAGCGGCATTTGCAGCGTGTGAATTCTTAATCGATTTCTTAAAAACCAAAGCGCCATTTTGGAAATTAGAAGCCGGTGAAGAAGGCAATAACTGGGTTGAAGCACGCGACTCTGACGAACAAGCTGCATCAATGTGGAATGATGTTAAGTAAATAAGGACACTAAGTTTATGACCGTGAGTTGCCGTTTGTCGCAGGGTATTCAAACTTTAGTGTTGAGTGGGGTTATTGGTTTGATGACCTTAGTGTCATTCTCGGCACAAGCAGCCAAACCCCCTGCGATTGCTGCAGCATCGAATGTCAAGTTTGCCTTAGATGAAATTGTGGCGAACTTTACCGCTGAAACGGGCCTGAAGCTTAGAGTGTCTTACGGTTCTTCTGGTAATTTTGTGGCGCAGATTCAACATGGTGCGCCTTTTGAAATGCTGCTTAGCGCTGATGAGTTTTATGTACAGCAGTTACATAAAGTCGGTAAAACTGACTCTGATGGTGATATTTATGCCATTGGTAAACTTGCCCTTGTTGCGCCTAATAACTCTTCTTTAAACCTTGATCCGCAACTTGCAGGTCTTGAAGCGGCAATTGAGCAAGGCGAAATTAAACGTTTTGTGATTGCTAACCCGGCTCACGCTCCCTACGGCGAACGTGCTCAAGCGCTATTAACAGACAAAGGCCTTTGGGAAGCACTGCAGTCAACCATCATTATGGGTGAAAATGTCTCTCAGGCGGCTCAATTTGCCCTAAGCGGTTCTGCTCAAGGTGGTATTGTGGCGTTATCATTAGCTTCTGCGCCGCAGTTCAGCAAAATGGGACGCTATGTTGAAATCCCGCAGTCTTTATATCAACCGATTAATCAACGCATGGTGATGACCCCTAAAGCTGGTGATACCACCAAAGCGTTTTATGAATACATGAAGTCGAGTGCGGCTCATGACGTATTAGAAAATTACGGTTTTGGTTTTCCAGACTCACTGACAGACAAGCATCATTTGCATCAACCTAAACTTCGTGCACCACAACCAAGACAGCAAGTGGCGGAAGAGTAATTTATGGATTGGCAGTCATTGTGGCTATCGGCCAAGTTAAGCAGTGTAACCGTATTAATTTTAGTCCCAATGGCGGTATTTGTTGGCCGTTTTTTGGCTTACCGCCAGTTTAAAGGCAAGTCTTGGGTTGAAGCCTTGATTATGGTGCCACTTGTGTTGCCGCCGACCGTTATTGGTTATTACTTATTGGTTGGCTTAGGCAGCCAAAGCTTTATTGGGCAATGGGTTGAGCAATTTACTGGTGCACAATTAGTGTTTAACTTTTCCGGATTGGTTATTGCGTCTATCTTGGTCAATATTCCCTTCGCTGTTCAGCCAATTCAACGTGCTTTTGAAACTATCCCCCATGATATTCCAGATGCCGCAGCATGCTGTGGTATGAGCTGGTGGCGCATATTTCTCAAAATCGAATTACCGATGATCTGGCCCGGGATTTTGACTGCGGTGGTATTATGTTTTTCCCACGTATTAGGTGAGTTTGGTGTGGTATTGATGTTAGGCGGCAATATCGCAGGTGAAACGAAAACCATTTCAATTGCCATTTATGACAGTGTGCAAGCCTTTGACTTTGAAGCGGCGGGTACGATGTCGTTAGTGCTGCTTGTCTTTGCCATTAGTGTACTGGCAATCACTACCAGTTTATCAAAGCGTATTGGGGGGCAGCATGCCAACCCGCAACGCTGATTTACATTGCGATATTTCGCAGCAACTTCCTATTCCTTTATCGGCCAAGTTCGATTGTAAGGCTGGCGAAGTGCTGGCTGTAGTCGGGCCGTCTGGTGGAGGTAAAACCACCTTATTGCGGATGATTGCAGGTCTGAGTTCACCTGAAAAGGGCACCATTCAATGTGGCGGACAAGACTGGTATGCGAGTGAGCCTAAGTTGCATTTATCGCCTCAACAGCGTCATATCGGCTATGTACCGCAGCATTTTGGCTTGTTCCCACATTTAACAGCCCTTGAGAATGTCATTTCTGGCTTAGACCATATCCCTAAGAGCGAACGTAAAGCGAGGGCCTTAGACTGGCTTGAACGCGTTAACTTACATGGACTGCCTGCTAGGTTGCCTGCGCAATTATCTGGTGGTCAGCGTCAACGTGTGGCTTTAGCGAGGGCATTAGCCCGTGAGCCTTCGGTGTTATTACTTGATGAACCCTTCTCTGCCGTAGATAGGGAAACCCGTGAGCGATTATATATCGAGCTTGCACGGCTCAAATCGCAATTATCTATACCCGTTATCATGGTGACCCATGATATGAATGAAGCCTTGTTGCTGGCCGATAAAATGATTCTTATCAGTCAGGGAAATATGCTTCAGCAAGGTGAGCCGTTTGAAGTATTGTCCCATCCCCGTAATGAAACCGTCGCAAGGCAAATGGGGCTGCGTAATATATTTCACGCCGAAGTCAGTGGGCGAGATGAGGAAGCCAATATCACTTGGTTGAAAATGGGCGAACAGATCATCGCCAGTGATAGTGCGCCAGAGTTGGCGATAGGCCAACAGGTACGTTGGGTCATTCCAAACCAAGGTATTCGCTTTAATGCCATTTCCAGTGGGCGATTATGCCGTAGCATCAATAAACTGGATATCGTCATCGATTCGATTTTGGTCATGGGAGAATCTGTGCGTGTTAAGGCCTCTATGCGGGATGTGAAAGAGACCTTTAATATGGATGTTCCTTCTCACTTGGCCACTAAATTGAACTTGAAACCGGGATTAGAGACGACTATCGCGCTTAAATCTGAACAAGTTCATATACTAGAATCATGATCAATTATTAATCTTACAAAGCTTGGGTCTTTTGTCGGGCTTAGGTAAAGTATCACTATTCCAATTCTCTTTATTGAGGCTTTCATGTTCCGTATCGTTTTGTCGTTGCTAGTTGTGTTCCCGTCAATGGTGATGGCAACCCCGAGTATGCATACTTTGTTGTCTGAAGGTGGATACGTGCAACCGATAACTGTGATTGAACAAATTGAACTAGATTATCGCGGTATTGTTTCTTCATTTGATATGGATGTGGAAAATGGTCAGTTAATCTATGAAGTGGATGTACTCAACCTTGAAGACAGTGAAATCACTGAGCTGTCTTTTTTTGCTGTTGATGGCGCCTTGATGAAAAAGAAATTAACGACGCTTGAGTCCGATGATTTAGATCAGGTGAAGGCTGCCAAGGTATTAATTTCAAAAGGCATGACTTTTACCGAATTAGTTAAGTTGGCAAAAGAAAATCAGTCTGGGTATTTAATTGAAGCTGAGTTAGATCACGACCTTGCCATCAGCTATCTTGAGCTGAAACTGCTGAACGTCTCTAGTAAGCATACGATAGCGTTTGATATTGAAGAATTACGCCCATTGCCATTATTGCAGTGGGACTAAACTCACAATGAATTTCATGCTGTAAAACGAAGGAATAGCACTATGCGAGTATTAATCGTTGAAGATGACGCAACCACGCTACAATATGTTGCTGAAGGTTTTACCGCTCAACAATATCAAGTCGATACCGCGACAAATGGCCATGATGGCTTGCACCAAGCTAAACATAATCAATATGACATTATCATTTTAGATCGCATGTTACCTCAGCTTGATGGACTTACATTACTTACGGCATTACGTAATAACGGTAACCAGACTCCAGTATTAATCCTTTCGGCACTAAGCCATGTGGATGAGCGTGTAAAAGGTTTACGTGCTGGTGGTGATGACTATATGACCAAGCCATTTGCTTTTGCTGAGTTACAAGTGCGTGCAGAGAAGCTTATTCAGCGTAACGCTCCGTCTGCAACCAATACAGACTTGGAAGTGGGCAACTTAAAAATGGAGTTGTTGACTCGTAAAGTGACACTTGATGAACACGAGTTATTGTTACAACCTAAAGAGTTTCAGTTGCTTAAGTATCTGATGGAACACCCTAATCAAGTTATCAGTCGCACATTGTTATTTGAAGCAGTATGGGATTATCACTTTGATCCTCGCACCAATGTCATCGATGTGCACATTGCTAAATTACGTCGTAAGTTTGAAGAGTTAGGCCACCCTGAAATCATTGAAACGGTTCGAGGGGCTGGATATCGCCTTTGCAAAGGGAATTAAACCCTACCAAAGTAGTGCTTGGCGAATTACGCTGATTTTCTCAACACTGGTAACCTTACTCATTGTGTTACTGGTGTTTGGGCTCTATCGGCAATTGGTGATTGAACAGGAAAACCAAGTCGAGCAGCACCTTGCCACAGAAATGCAACGTTATCAGCAGTTAGCCTTAACGGTTGACCGTCGCAGCTTTGCAGCCCAAATACGCGCAGCGGATCCCAAAACTGCGCTCATAGCATGGCGTAACAGTGTTGATATGGTTGGTGCATTAAGTTTTGTGCCAGACAACATGCCGCTATTGCCTAAAACCCGTGACTTTCCGATTTTGACGGGTGGCCCAGATAAGCTACATATCCTCACTGGCGGAATCGTCATGACCCATTACGGGCCTGTGCTGATTGCAACTCGAACCGATAATTTGTCAGCCTTAATTGAGAAGTTTATCAATGCTGCTTTTTGGGCGGTTGCGTTTACTTTGGGCATCACTCTTGCGGTTGGTTTTGTGTTTTCCAAAGCCATTTTAAGACGATTGGTACAGTACAATTTACTCAGTGAGAAAATTGAACAAGGTGAGTACGACACCCGTTTGCCCGTTAGTCATAATCAAGATGAATTTGACATGTTAGCCGGACAATTTAACCGAGTGTTAGATACGCTTGAGCATAATTTAATGTCAGTGCGAGGCGTGACCGATAATATTGCCCATGACTTACGAACACCTTTATCACATTTGCGCATCGGTATTGAGCAGTTACCAAGTAAACCAGCTGAACAGGTTCCAGAACTCACGGCTATGCTACTTGAAGAGCTGGATCATTGTTTAGCGACTTTTGATGCGATGCTGTCATTAACACGCATTGAAGAAGGCCAGCAGACGTTAGATAAACAGCCTGTGAGTTTGCAGTTATTATGTGAAGACTTGTTTGAAATGGCAGAGGTGGTTGCGGAGTCGAAGCAGCAAACCTTGTCACTAAGTGTGGCTAATGATGTGACCATTTCAGGCGATAAATATTTGTTATTCCAAGCGCTGTTTAACTTAGTTGATAACGCTATTAAATATGCGCCTGAAGATGCCGAGATTAAAATTGTTCAAACTGGGCGCACTGTGCAGATTATTGATAACGGCCCCGGGATCAGCGACGAAGACAAAGAGCGAGTATTTGAGCGTCTTGTGAGGCTTGATCCAAGTCGTCACCACAAGGGGACAGGGCTTGGTTTATCAATGGTGAAAGCGATTTTATCCCGTCATCATGCTACTATTGAACTTAAAGATAATCATCCGGGTTTGATTGTCGACATTCAGTTTTAAGCCAGCTGGTAAAACAGATAAACCTTACTCATTTTCCCCAACAGAAATCAGTCTATGTATCAAATCGTTGAACAACACCCTGACTTTATTGTGATCAATAAATCGCCTAATGTGCATTTCCACAGCCAAGATGGCAGTGCAGGAGTGGTTGCTCAAGTTGAGGCTGATTTAGGTATTAAGCTATTTAGTGTTCATCGTTTAGATACACCAACCTCGGGGCTGCTTATTTTAGCCAAATCTGCCCAAGCTGCAGCGGAGTTTACCGCGTTGTTTACTGAGCATCGTATTCAAAAATACTATGTCGCCATTGCTCAGGGTAAACCGAAAAAAAAGCAAGGTTGGGTTATCGGTGACATGAGTAAATCTCGGCGTAGTATGTATAAATTGCTTCGCAGCAAAGAGAATCCTGCTATCACTCAGTTTTTCTCTTACTCGCTAGAACACGGTTTGCGACTGTACCTATTAAAACCGTTAAGTGGTAAAACCCATCAGTTACGAGTTGCCTTGGCCAGTATTGGCGTTCCGATAATTGGAGACACGCTTTATGGCGCCGAACAAAGCGATCGTTGTTATTTGCATGCAATGGCGTTAGATTTTTATTACAAAGGGCAGCATTATCACATAAACCAACTGCCAATCTCTGGTGAGATCTTTTCAAATGAAAAGGTCATTAAGCAATTACAAGGTGATTGGAAGACTCCGGCAGCACTAGATTGGCCGAAAGCCAAAACTAAACCGTCAGCGAATTAGGCATGAGTTGGAAAATTAAGCTTGATATCCTAGACAGTATGGCTAATTAGCACTTTTGATACAGTTACGGCCACTGGCTTTTGCTTCATACATCGCTTTATCTGCCAACTGTAATAGCGAATCTACTGCTAGTGATTCCGTGATGGTGACACAGCCAATACTCGCTTGTATTTGAATCGGTGTACCTTGCCATTTAAAGTCAATCTCTGCGAGCGTCTGTTGCAGCTTATCTGCAACACAAAGAACTTGTTGCTCTGTGGTGTTAGGTAAAATTAGTACAAACTCTTCTCCGCCAAAACGGCACAAAAAGTCTATTTTTCTAGTCACTTTACTAAGCCGTTTAGCGGTCAGCTTTAATACTTCATCCCCTGCGGTATGCCCGTGAGTGTCATTAATTTGTTTGAAGTGGTCTATGTCGATTAACACGACGCTATACATCACTTTATCTCGCAGCCAGCGCTCATGTTCAGCGGTTAACTTTTTCTGTAATGCATTTCGATTCCAAAGAGCTGTTAAAGGATCTTTGTTAGCAAGCGTCATTATTTTAACGACTAGGCGATTAATAGTGTTGCCAATAATGAGAATGTTGACGACTAAAATAAGGACGATGTAAGTCCAAAGAACAGGGATGGATTGTTCAGTGTTAAAAGCTGCATAGGTGGCTACTTTTTCTGGATAGATAATTAAAATTACCGAGCGGATAAAGAACAACAAACCAATCAAGAAAATAGGGACAACCAGCCAGTAAGTGGCAAAAGCGGTAAAGTTAGCTTTGAAAGCGGTGTAATGATCTTTGGCTAACATGAAAAACAACACCGAGGCGGCCAAGGATAAGATGATCATGAGATAGGACGCATTTTCTGCTTGGGGTTGTACCATGAGCATGAAGCCACAGGTGACCAGTAATACGCCAATATCAAACTGATAACTGGAATTGAGATGATATAAACGCTGGGCTCCCCAGCGCAATAAGCAAAAACCGACTAGAATAATATTATCTGCAATGAGCCAATGCAGGTAACTGGGTTCAAATGTGCGCTGGGTATACAGCAACATACCTATCAAGATAGAAAAATTAGCTAATGCGAATCGCCAACTTGCGCTAGGCGCAACTCGCATTGGGGTGACCATAACTGTCCAAGCTATTGTCGCTGCGAAGCTTAATAGGCAAATAACTTGAACGAGAATAAGGCTACTGTTTTCTATCATCGCACCTTCTACATAGTAATTAGCTTAAATGATTAAAAATCAAGGATAAATTTTATTTCTTAATCATCATAATGATATTTGAACTGTTTAACAAATTGTTGCAGTTGAGCTGTAATTAAATTGATTCACTTACAAATAAAGGATTAAACACTTATGGATACAAATAAACTATTACTCATTATCATTGCTATTTTATTGCCACCGGTTGCGGTTTTTTTGAAAAAAGGTGTGGGGAAAGACTTACTTATTAACGTTATCTTGTGTCTGTTATTTTTCATTCCTGGTTTACTCCATGCCATTTGGGTTGTAATACAAGAATAGGCATTTAGCGATAACTGCGCGTATGGGCAACAAGCACTTTTGATAAGTGAGTAGCTGTAACAGAAAGGCCAATTCTTAATTGCGTCGATGGTTGAAGCGATTTTGAATTGGTATTTTGGTGTATAGATTGTAAAATCCCCCCCTCGACAGACAGAGCTGTAATGAAACCGCTTTTTTATATGTACTTTAGGGTAATACTAAGATGAACCGACGTAAAAAAATTAATCAAACCCTAAAAGGTAAAGCTAAAAAAGCCAACGCGAAAAAGGCTGGCGCGAGTAATAAACCTAAATATATTTCAAAAGCGGATAGGGCAGTAGAGGAACAAGCAGCTAAAGCACTACTTAGTGCTGAAACGGCAGATTTGCAAGGTGTTGAGGATGTAAAACTTGCTGAAAGTGGCATAAATTAAGTTTAACCACTTATAAATCGATTAGGTTTTTTGGTGATCCCGTCTAAATAATTCCCAAGTTTCGATGACTTCTCCATCAGGTAAAGTGCATAACAAGATATCGCCATTGATGTGTTTAATGGTTTCAAGTGTCCCATCGTTATCTAAACAATAATTCGAAGCAGGATTAGTTGAATGTAGCGGCGTTATGTCATCGCCTGAACAGGCTGTTAAGCTACCTAAAATGACACTGTAAATTGCCAAGCTAAGCGGGCTTATTAACTCACAGTGTTTTTTGAAGCAAGATAATACAGTGGTTATCTTTAAAACAATGAACATTTTAGCATCCTGATTACGCTGCTATTTTTCATTATTTAACTATAGACAAGATAACCACAAATTGCCGTTTTTGTTACTTTTCTCCACCACAAACAGAGCAATTAGTTTGCTTTGGTAGCTTCATCTCTCGAAACTCCATTGTCATTGCATCAATCATTAAAATGCGTCCATTTAAGCCTTGGCCAAACTGGCTAATGGCTTTGATAGCTTCAGTTGCTTGTATGCAGCCGACGAGACCAACAACTGGCGCTAGAATACCAGACTCGACGCAGGTCAACTGCTGTTCTCCAAACAAACTGCTGTAACAGTGATAGCAAGGAGAGCTGGCTTGATAATCAAAAACAGTGACAGTGCCTTCCATTCTGATCGCAGCAGCTGAGATAAAGCTGACTTTATGTTTAAAGCAGCTTTGATTTAGTTGCTCTCTGACTTGAACATTGTCGGTGCAATCGAGTACTAACCCATGTTCAGCAACCAACGCATCAATACTATCCTCATCCAAAAATTGATTGATGGTATTGATAGCGATGAGTGGGTTTAATTGTGCAAGTGTTTGCTTGGCAGAGTCGACTTTTGCTTGGCCAATATTGGCATCTTGATGTAAGACTTGGCGCTGTAGATTGGATAACTCTACAGTGTCAAAATCAACAATGGTCATTTCACCTACACCCGCGACAGCAAGGTATTGTGTCACCGTGCACCCAAGACCACCGGCTCCAATGACTAACACTTTTGCTTGTTTAAGCTTTTCTTGGCCTTCAATATCCATTGCTTTAATGGATATCTGACGGCTATAACGCAGCATTTCATTGTCAGTTAAAATATCGACTTCATTATCTTGAGGTATCTGAGTCATGATATTTCCTTAGCACAGCACACTGGTAAATGGTTCGACATGAACGGTTGCACCAGCGGCAATATCCCCTTGGTCTTGATCTAAGTTAATAAAGCAATTTGCCAAACTCATTGAGGTTAACATACCTGAGCCTTGACCACCTGTAGAAGCAACAATAAGTTCACCGTTCTCATTGCGGCTTAAAATACCACGTTGATATTCGGCTCGGCCAGGTTGTTTACGGATAGGCGTTGATAGGGTTGCATTGACCACTAAGGCTGGCTTAGGGGTTAACCCTTGCATTTTATTGATGATTGGCCAAACGAGCTTATAAAAAGTTACCATTGAAGAAACAGGGTTACCCGGTAAACCACAGAATACGGCGTTGCCAAGTTTACCAAATGCAAAAGGTTTACCTGGTTTGATGGCTAAACGCCAAAAGGTAATTTCACCTTCTTCTGATAAAATTTGCTTAGTGTAATCAGCATCGCCAACTGACACGCCGCCAGAGGTAAGGACCATATCTGCTCTGTCTGCCGCTTCTTTAAAAGCGCCACGAATGGCTTCTTTATCATCCTCAATAACACCTAAGTCTATCCATTCAACATTTGCTTGAGTTAGCAAACCTTGAATTGAATAACGGTTAGAGTCATAAATTTGTCCTGGTGCTAACTCGCTACCAACAGGACGGAGTTCATCGCCTGTTGAAAAGAAGGCAACCGTTAAGCGACGCTTTACTCGCACTTGGCTAATTCCGATTGTAGCCAGTACGCCCATTTCGGCTGCACGAATTTGAGTACCGCTTTTTAATACATTGGTTCCTGCCAGTAACTCTTCACCACGATAGCGAATACTATTGCCTTTGGCGCTAGGGTGTTCGATAGTGATGCTTTCACCATCCGCTTGAGTCTTTTCTTGCATCTGTACTGTGTCATATCCAGCAGGCACAGGGGCGCCAGTCATGATTCGAATGCAAGTGTTGGGTTTAATAGGCGCTGTGTATGGGTGACCCGCAAAAGAAGTACCGACCTGTGTCAGTGTTGTTGCTGTCTCGCCTGTTAAATCGTCAAAACGGAAGGCATAACCATCCATAGAAGAATTGTCAAAAGGTGGTAAATCAATACATGATGCTAAATCTTCAGACAAAATCCGCCCAACAGCATCATTTAAGCCCACCATCTCGCTATCTTCAATGACACTGACTTGTGCTAAAAGTGCGTTAATTGCATCTTGGGGTGCCATTAAGCCTGGTTGTGCACAGGCATCAGATTTTGTTGACATCGTTGCTCCTCACATGACGTTCATCATGTTGTGGTTTGTCTAAGGTAGGCTTAGAACATAAGATTTATTTTTGATACCGCATTATGCCATGATAGCCACAGATAACTATGATCCGAACGAAGGTTTTTTATATCGATGAGCAGTAATCAAGCTGATGACTCAATTGGGTCAACCTCACAGTCAACTAAGCCTGTAGATAAGTCGCAAGCGAAAGGAGCGAATTGGTATCTTTATATGATTCAATGTCGAGATGGGCAGTTATATACAGGGATTACCACAGATGTTGCTCGCCGCTTTAGCGAGCATGAAAAGGGGGTAAAAGGTGCTAAATTTTTACGTGGTAAGGGGCCACTTAATTTAGTGTATCAAGAACCCGTGGCCAACCGCAGTGCTGCCACTAAACGTGAACTTGCGGTAAAAAAACTGTCTCGAACAAAAAAGCTGGCATTAATCACAAGCTATCAACCGAAATAAAGCGATACAAAGCGCTGGGACAATTACCTTTTGCACGCAATGTATCGCTATTTTAGCCTACCATGACTAATTTGAACGTAATACTGGGTACTTCATATATTGATTGTCGTAGTAAGGACTTCTTTCGTAAAACCAGCGTAATCTGGCTTTAGGATCGTTGGCAAAGTCTTCATCTTTTAATGCAAGGGCAAACTCACTCGCTAAAGCTTCATTCTCTGCTAGCATAGTGGCTGCCATTGGCTCTACCGCATAATCTTCAATGTATTCTGTTCGAGTAAAGATACTATTGAAAAATCCCCACTGGAAAAATGAATCTGCTGATTGTGGCTCAAGCAATAATATTGCTAAATCGCCCAGTGGTTGATTGGTCGAAATCTCAACCGTGCCGACAGGGAGTGTAGTTTCAAACTTAACTTTATTGCTGGTGGCATTTACACGTTGGCGACCCTCGTAGTCTTTTGTATTAAACACGGGATTGGAAAATTGATATTGCGCGACTTTTACTGTTTTCGCCTTGGTCAGTGTGGTCATTCTCACCCCGTGGATTGATAGCCTTTCTATGACTTGTTGCCACTGCGCTGGGACGTAATAATATTTGGGGCGTAGGGTATTAATAGCTGGCTGCGTATTCCCCATGACAGTTAAATTTGGGTATAACTTTGGTTGACCGTCCCAACGAACAACCTCATTACCGCTAATCTCACTTTGTTCTAAAGAGTACCCTATTCCTTTAAAGTCCCAACCAGGCTGCTCAACGGTTTCCCATGTTAAGGGGATACGTTGTGGATGCTGATATTTATCTTCATATATAGCGGCTTTGAGTTTAGTTCCATGCTTAGCTACCGTTTTCAAGGTTTGCTCTAACATGACATAAGTGCCTAAAACACGCTGTTTAAAGGGTTTTAAACTATGGTTCTCAATTAAAATAGTGGGTAAATGTCGGGCATCACCGTAACCATTAGAAAACCGTGGGCTTGGGTTCCAATAAGAAAGGCCTTTTGATAAATCTGTATTATCAATTGCAAATATTAGCTTACCAGGAATGTGCCCTTGAGCTGATAATGCCGATTCAATTTCAGGACGGTAATAGGTTTCAAGCCATTCAAAACTTGCTGGGCTGTAGCCTTCTTTAACGTTATATCCAAAGGTGACATCGTATTGATAATCTATGCCATCGGTGACATGCACATCGATATATAAATCAGGTTGCCAAATATTAATGGCTCGTATCATATGCTGTAGTTCTAGGGTGTCTAACTTTGCGTAGTCACGATTAAGATTAAGGTTGCGTGCATTAGTACGCCAGCCCATATCAACAGGCCCGCGTTGATTAACACGATTGAACTCACTGCTGCGTTCATGGGCATCGACACTCAGAATAGGCACGAACAGAAGGTTAACTTTATCCAGTAATTGTTCCTTATTACCTTGAGTGATGTCTCTAAGTAACATCATCCCAGCATCTTTACCGTCGATTTCTCCAGAATGTATCCCAGCTTGTACGAGCACAGTAGGCTTATTACTTTGTGATAATTCTGCGGCGGTTGTTGCCCCCGTTTCTGAGGCAACCACCATCCAAATATCTCGCCCTTGTGGACTTTTCCCAATCGAAACTTGTGTTAGTAATTCACTATTATCGACAAGGTTAGTTATCCATTGATGAGTTTCATCATAGTTTGGGCTGGTGGTTAATCCGTTTTGTTCAAATGGCGTTGACCAAGATTGATCAGCAGATCGCAGTAACGTTTCACTTGAACCACTCCAAGGCTTAATGGGAGGCAAGATAACATCGTTAATAAAAACCGGTTTGGCAAATTCCGAACTAAGCTGCAAAGAGCCTGCTGAAGGAGGAGTGATCTGTGTCGCCACGCTAGAAAAAGAAATCAGTGAGTTTATGATGCAGCTGGCAAGTAAAACGCGGCGCATAGATATCCCTACAAAATGAGCAAGTGTGTTGTTTTATCATAAATTATTTCAACATTGAGACAAGAGGTTAAGGGCAGGTTGTTGCTTTGTTTGTTGTTTAAAATGTAACAAATAAAAAAGCCTCAATGTCATTTGAGGCTTAGTGCAGATAAAACAATATGAAAGTTAGCAATACCTAACTATTGGGCCCTGCTGCTTTAATTGCATCAGATACCTGATATTTGGCAAAGTTAGCAGTAAACTCTTCTGCCAATTGCTGCGCATATTTGTTGTACTCAGCTTTATCTGCCCAAGTGTTAATTGGATTCAATAGTTGAGTATCAACACCAGAAACAGCGACGGGTACCGCTAAGTTCAGCTTATCGATATGCTGTGTTTCCACATCTTTAAGCTCACCACTGACAATCGCGTCGACAATGGCACGAGTTGTTGGAATATCAAAACGTTTACCTACGCCATGTGGACCACCTGTCCAGCCCGTGTTAACCAGATAAACTCGGCTACCGAAAGACTCGATTCGCTTCATCAATAGTTCAGCATAAACACCTGCTGGACGAGGGAAGAATGGTGCTCCAAAACAAGTCGAGAATGTCGATTGAATGGCAGATGTTGACCCCATTTCAGTTGACCCCACCTTAGCGGTATAACCCGATAAGAAATGATAAGCTGCTTGTTCTTTAGTAAGCACAGAAACTGGCGGAAGGACACCTGAAACATCGCATGTTAGGAATACGACCGAATTAGGCTCTGCACCGCGGTTTTCTTCTTTACGTTGGGCAATATGTTCAAGTGGATAAGCTGCACGACTGTTTTCGGTTAGTTCAGTATTGGTGTAATCAGGCACTCTATTTTCGTCTAGCATGACGTTTTCAAGTACAGTACCAAAACGAATCGCATCCCAAATAACGGGTTCATTTTTTTGGCTTAAGTCGATGCACTTGGCATAACAGCCGCCCTCAATATTGAAAACGCCACCCGGAGCCCAGCCATGTTCGTCATCGCCAATTAAAAAACGTTTTGGATCGGCTGATAAGGTTGTTTTACCTGTGCCTGATAAGCCGAAGAATAAGGTTGTATCACCATCATGGCCGACATTGGCAGAACAGTGCATTGGCAGTACACCTTTAGCTGGCAATAAGAAGTTTTGGACAGAGAACATCGACTTTTTCATTTCGCCAGCGTACTTAAGCCCTGCTAGCAATACTTTTTTATCGGCGAAGTTGATCATCACAACCGCATCAGAGTGAGTACCGTCACGAGCGGGGTCACAGACAAACTCTGGGGCGTTCATTATTTGCCATACGTCTTTATTACCACGGTTGAAATGTGTTGGAGTGATAAATAGGTTACGTGCAAATACTTGATGCCAAGCGTATTCAGTGGTGACACGCACAGGAAGATAATGCTCATCATCGGCACCTACTTCCAGTTCTGAGACAAAAATGTCTTTTTCAGAAAGGTAAGCTTCAACTCTTCCCCAAAGGGCATCGAAAGTATCTGCAGCTATACCTTTGTTAACAGAACCCCAATCAATATCATCTTGGGTATTGGCTTCTTGAACGATAAAGCGATCATTTGGTGAGCGACCAGTACGTTCACCGGTTTTAGCGACTAATGCGCCATTGGCTGTTAATTGTCCTTCGTTACGTTGTAAAGCAAGTTCAATTAATTCAGCGCTTGTCAGGTTGAAGTGTACGCTGTTTGTTCCATCTGTCATCGGGTCTTCTCCGTCGTAAATAGGTCGTTTATCGGTCTATGTTGCCGATTTATATTTAGGATGACTTACGTTATCGCTTGCTTAGGCTGAAGCTAATTTAGCGATGTCATTGTAACGTAATAAACAATACAGGTAACCAACAGTTTGGTAACTTTTTTGTAATTTGGGGTGGTTTTTTAGTTTTAAGATAGATTTTTTACACAAAAAAAGCGCCAAATGCGCTTTTTTATGAAAGTTTTGGTGTTGTGGTGATCAGTTATTGCTGTGTGGTAGATTCAAAATTACCTGCAAAAATTGCAGCAATATCGATACTGTCAAAAGTGTAAACTGCTGGGCAATATTCACAGCCCATTTCAATTTTACCTTCTTCAGCCAAAATGGTTTCTACTTCATTTTGTGCTAATGTCGCTAGCGCCTTAGCACTTCGTTCTTTTGAGCAGGTGCACTTGAATGTGACATCAACCGGATCGAAAAGGCGAACCTCTTCTTGATGATATAAACGATGTAAAATCTCTTCAGCATCTAAAGTGAAAAGCTCTTCTTGTTTGATGGTTTCAGTAAGGGCCATTAAATGGTTGAAGTCTTCGTTTTCATCGGTTTGAGTCGGCAATACTTGTAGCAACATACCAGCAGCTTGTTTGCCATCAGCAAATAAGGTGATGCGAGTAGGTAATTGCTCTGACTGGCTGAAATATTCTTCTAGGCAAGCTGCTAAGCTTTCGTTTTCAAGTGAAACGATACCTTGATAACGCTCACCTTCGTCAGGCGTCAGCGTGATAACCATTACGCCTTTACCCATTAGATCAGTTAGGGATGCATCGTCAGCTAACTCACCTTTCCAGCGTGCAACACCACGAAGCGCTTGTAAATTAGTGCCATTGATAACGGCTAACGAAACAGGACCGTCACCTTGAAGCTGCACACTAATGTCACCACTAAACTTGATTGTGGCTGTTAATAATGACGTTGCCGCCATTAATTGACCCAATAGTTGCTGCAATGCGAATGGGTATTCATGGGCAGATAGAATCTCTTGATAGCTTTTTTCAAGTTGTACCATCTCACCACGCACATCGGCATTATCAAATAAGTAGCGATGTAAAATATCTTTGCTCATGTTCACTCTCGTTTGTTGTGCTTTAATCGTCTTTATAGATCTTTAAAGCGAATAAGTTGACGACGCTGTTTTTTATCCGGCTTGGTTTCTGGTGCAGGATTATTCAAAATATTTAAGCGTCTGGCTTCGGCATTAAATTCTCTTTTACTAATGCTTTCGGCTGTTTCTTCATATAGCGTCTGTGCTATAGCCGCTCCTTGTCGATGTTCTGACAATTGAGCAATAATTATTTCCTTATCGTCGTGGCCTTGTCGTAAACGAATCTTGGCACCGACTTCAGCTTGCTTGCTGGATTTTGTACGTTGACCGTTATAGTGTACTTTTCCACCATTGATCATCTCTTTTGCAAGCGAGCGTGTTTTATAAAAGCGCGCCGCCCATAGCCATTTATCGAGTCTGACTGATGTTGCTGATGATGAAGCTTGGCCCATCTAAACACCCCCAAAAGTGGTATGAGTTCACAAGGTTGACATTTTTAATATTTAAAATGTAGGAAAGCGCACAAATAACGGTGTTTCTCACAGCGTTTTTAGGCGCGCAAATGTAGCATATTCGGTGCAATTTCGCCAATCGATATGCTACGGGCTTGTTGCAATAAGCTGGGTAGGTTAGCATGATGCAGTATTTCCTAAATTAACAGAATTAGAACAGCGACCTGCATAGAGGGTCCAAGCCGAATATGGATGTATTAGATAAAATTATAACGAAGGCTTCAGCGATACCGCAAAAGCCGTTAAGCACCGCTGTATTCTGGTTGGGATTAGTGATTGTGCTATTACTGACAGCACAGATTACTTGGAAATTAATACCAGTTAATAGCCAAGCTGTTGCTTGGCAACCTTCACCTACATCCGTTGCGAGTGCGAAGCGAGTGGAGCTAAGTAGTGTTCAGAAGTTGTCATTATTTGGTGAGAAAGATGCCAGTGACGATGGCCGCCCTAAAAAGCCTGCACCCGTCGAACAAATTACCGATGCCCCTAAAACCAATCTGTCTATTCTGTTAACTGGTGTGGTTGCATCGACTTCCGATACCAATGGCCTTGCTGTCATTGAATCGAAAGGTAGTCAAGAAACCTATAGTCTTGGCGATAAAATTAAAGGCACATCGGCCTCATTAAAAGAAGTCTATGCAGACCGAATTATTATCACTAACGCTGGGCGTTACGAAACCTTAATGCTAGACGGCTTAAGCTACACCACACAAAGCCAGGCAAACCAATCATTACAACAAGCTAAAAAAGATCGTGAAGTTCAGCGCATTGATCGCCGTCAAAATGCTGAAGTTGCTCAGCAAATTAGCGACTCGCGTGATGAATTATTAGCAGACCCAGGAAAATTAACAGATTATTTAGCTATTTCTCCGGTGCGTGGAGCTGACGGAGTGAGTGGCTACCGCTTGAACCCAGGTAAGAATAAAACCTTATTTACCGCAGCTGGGTTTAAAGCCAATGATTTAGCCAAATCCATTAACGGCTATGATTTGACCGACATGGGACAATCATTAGAAGTAATGGCACAGTTACAAGAATTAACAGAAATCGGCGTTATGGTTGAACGCGATGGGCAGTTAGTAGAAATAGTATTTAGTTTGCCTGAATAGTATCGGCAGTAGAGGATTGAAAATAATGAAGAGTTATGGAATTCGACGCAAGTTATTAGCAGGGTTTGTTGCAGGTATTGCAATGCTTGCTTCTCAAGCGGCTTGGTCGGAACAATATGCTGCCAACTTTAAAGGCACAGATATTCAAGAATTCATCAATATTGTAGGCAAAAACCTCAATAAAACTATCATCGTGGATCCGACCGTACGTGGCAAAATCAATGTGCGTAGTTATGATTTATTAAATGATGAGCAGTACTATCAATTCTTCCTCAATGTTCTGCAAGTTTATGGCTATGCTGTGGTTGAAATGGAAAACCGCGTCATTAAGGTCATTAAAGATAAAGATGCTAAAACGGCCGCAATTCGTGTCGCTGATGATAGTAAGCCTGGTTTAGGCGATGAAATGGTGACTCGTATTGTTGCCCTTTACAACACGGAAGCAAAACAACTTGCACCACTATTACGTCAGTTAAACGATAATGCGGGTGGCGGTAATGTAGTTAACTACGACCCATCAAATGTGTTAATGATTTCTGGTCGTGCAGCCGTGGTCAACAAGTTAGTCGAAATTGTTCGCCGTGTTGATAAACAAGGTGACACTGAAGTTCAAGTTGTCTCGCTTGAGTATGCCTCTGCTGGCGAAATCGTTCGAATTATCGATACCCTTTATCGTTCAACTGCTAATCAAGCACAAATGCCAGGCCAAGCGCCTAAAGTTGTTGCTGATGAGCGTACTAATGCTGTCGTTGTTAGTGGCGATGAAAAAAGTCGTCAACGTGTTGTCGAACTTATTCGTCGTCTTGATGCTGAGCAGGCAACAACGGGCAATACGAAAGTAAGATATTTACGTTATGCCAAAGCCGAGGATTTAGTCGAGGTATTAACAGGATTTGCTGAGCAATTACAATCTGATCAAGATGCGGGTCAAAGCAGTAATAAGCGTCGTAAAGAAATTAATATCATGGCGCACCTTGATACTAACGCATTAGTGATCAGTGCAGATCCTGATCAAATGCGCACAATTGAAAGTGTGGTCAATCAACTTGATATCCGCCGTGCTCAAGTATTAGTTGAAGCTATCATTGTAGAAGTCGCCGAGGGTGATGATGTTGGTTTTGGTGTCCAATGGGCAACCACAGCCGGTGGTGGTACTCAGTTTAATAACCTAGGTCCAACTATTGGTGAAATCGGTGCTGGTGTTTGGCAGGCTCAAGGTGAAGAAGGTACTACAGTTTGTACTGAAAATGGTACCTGTACTGAAAACCCAGACACTCGTGGTGATATTACCTTATTGGCACAAGCATTAGGTAAAGTGAATGGTATGGCATGGGGGATCACTGCTGGTGACTTCGGGGCACTAGTTCAAGCTGTTTCAAGTGATACTAAATCAAACGTACTTGCTACACCTTCTATCACAACTCTAGATAACCAAGAAGCGTCGTTCATTGTTGGTGATGAAGTCCCGATTTTAACAGGTAGCCAAAACTCAAGTAATGGTAACAGTAACCCTTTCCAAACGGTTGAACGTAAAGAAGTGGGTGTGAAGTTAAAAGTGGTTCCTCAAATTAACGAAGGAACGTCTGTTAAGTTAACCATCGAACAAGAAGTGTCAGGTATTAACGGTAAAACAGGTGTCGATGTGACATTTGCGACTCGTCGATTAACCACCACTGTAATGGCTGATTCAGGTCAAATTGTTGTCTTAGGCGGTTTGATTAACGAAGAAACTCAAGAATCAGTGCAAAAAGTGCCATTCTTAGGCGACCTACCAATCATTGGTCACTTATTTAAATCATCTTCAAGTGGCGTGAAAAAGAAGAACCTGATGGTATTTATTAAGCCGACGATTATTCGTGACGGGATTACCATGGAGGGCATTGCGGGCCGCAAGTATAACTACTTCCGTGCATTGCAACTTGAACAACAAGAACGTGGCGTTAATTTAATGCCAAACACTGATGTGCCGATGCTTGAAGAGTGGGATCAAGAAGCGTACTTGCCTGATGAAGTTAACGAAGTACTGAATCGTTACAAAGAAGGGAAGAGTTTAGAAACTAAGATGCGTGAAACCGACCCAGCGCTAAAGCATATCAGCGAGAGTAAAGCCAAAGATCAGCAGCCTGCAGAAACTGAAGTCGATGCAGAACAAGAAGATGATGCCAATGAGTGAAGCAGAAATGACTGAGCAGTTGGCGCAAGTATCTAACGAGTTAGGTATTGAATCGGAAGAGCTTAATGATGAGGTCTTCCACTCAACCAGTCGTGAGCGCTTACCGTTTGCTTTTTCGCATCGCTTTAACTTGGCATTAGCCAAAGAAGCCGATGCACTGAAGTTGTATTACACCAGTGAAACGCCGCTGACTGCGATGTTAGAAGTACGCCGTTATGCTGGTGAAGACTTAGTGTTAAGTCAATTACCTGTCGAAGAATTCGAAGCAAAGTTAACCCAAACTTTCCAAGCTAATTCATCTGAAGCGCAGCAATTAATGGAAGATATAGGTAACGAGATGGATTTATTCACTCTTGCCGAAGAATTGCCGCAAACAGAAGACTTATTGGAAGGTGATGATGATGCGCCAATTATTAAGTTAATTAACGCATTATTATCAGAAGCGATTAAAGAAGAAGCGTCGGATATCCATATTGAGACGTACGAAAAACAATTGGTCGTTCGTTTCCGTATCGATGGCGTGTTAAAAGAAGTATTAAAGCCAAATCGCAAGTTGTCGTCACTGTTGGTATCACGTATCAAAGTAATGGCACGCCTTGATATTGCTGAAAAACGTGTTCCTCAAGATGGTCGTATTTCGTTGCGTATAGCAGGTCGAGCGGTTGATGTGCGTGTGTCTACTATGCCGTCAAGTCATGGCGAGCGTGTGGTATTGCGTCTACTGGATAAAAATACCGGTAATCTCGATTTGAAACAGTTAGGTATGACGCTGTCAATTCGTGAACAATTTGATGCCATTATCCGTAAGCCTCACGGAATTATTTTGGTTACAGGCCCTACTGGTTCAGGTAAAAGTACCACCTTGTATGCTGGCTTAACTGAAATTAACTCAAAAGATACGAATATTTTGACTGTCGAAGATCCTATTGAGTATGAGCTTGAAGGGATTGGGCAAACGCAAGTTAACATGAAAGCCGACATGACATTCGCTCGTGGTTTACGTGCGATTCTACGTCAAGATCCTGATGTTGTAATGATTGGTGAGATTCGTGATTTAGAAACAGCACAAATTGCAGTTCAAGCGTCATTAACTGGTCACTTAGTGATTTCAACCTTACATACCAATACCGCTTCTGGTGCGATTACGCGTTTACAAGACATGGGTGTTGAACCCTTCCTCGTGTCTTCAAGTCTTCTTGGTGTATTAGCCCAGCGACTAATCAGAACCTTGTGTAATGAATGTAAGATTGAGCATGAGCCAGATGAACGTGAACGTGAGCTATTAGGCGTCACTGCGAACGATACTCGAGTGATTTATCGTGCCAATGGTTGTAAAGCCTGTGGTCATAACGGTTACCGAGGCCGTACTGGTATCCATGAATTATTAGTTGTTGACGATAATGTTCGAGAGCTTATTCATGGTGGACGTGGTGAACTGGCCATTGAAAAGTATGTTCGCCAAACCATTCCTAGTATTCGTCATGATGGCATGAGTAAAGTACTTGATGGCGTGACAACGCTTGAAGAAGTCTTACGCGTGACCCGCGAGGAATAATCAATGGCAGCGTTTGAATATAAAGCCCTTGATAGCAATGGCAAACAACAAAAAGGCGTCATTGAAGCTGATACTGCTCGCCATGCACGTAGTCAATTACGTGAACAGCGCTTGATGCCAATCGAGCTACAACCGGTTGCAGAGAAAGAAGCAAAAGCTAAAACGGGTGGCTTTAAATTATTCCAACGTGGTATTTCAGTTGCAGAGTTAGCACTTATTACACGCCAAATAGCGACACTGGTTGCAGCTGGTTTGCCGATTGAAGAATCATTAAAAGCAGTAGGTCAACAATGTGAAAAGGACAGGCTTGCTAGTCTAGTGATGGCAGTTCGTTCTCGTGTTGTTGAAGGCTATAGCTTGGCTGATTCACTTGCCGAATATCCCCATGTTTTTGATGATTTATATCGCGCAATGGTGGCATCTGGTGAGAAGTCAGGCCATTTAGAAGTGGTATTGAACCGTTTGGCGGATTATACCGAACGCCGTCAGCAATTAAAGTCAAAGCTCACTCAAGCAATGATTTATCCAATTGTATTGACCGTCGTTGCGATTGGCGTTATTGCCGTATTATTAGCAGCCGTTGTCCCAAAAGTTGTGGGGCAATTTGAGCATATGGGGCAAGAGTTACCAGGAACGACCCAGTTCTTAATTTTAGCTTCTGATTTTGTGCAAGCATATGGATTAGTCGTACTAGGCCTGTTATTCGCAGCGTTTGTACTGTTTAAGCAGATGCTCAAAAAACCGAACTTTCGGATGCACTTTGATACTTGGTTATTAAAAGCGCCAGTTATAGGTAAGGTCAGCAAGGGCATCAATACCGCTCGTTTTGCACGAACATTAAGTATTTTGTCTGCGAGTTCTGTTCCGCTTCTTGAAGGGATGAGAATTGCCAGTGAAGTATTATTGAATGTGAAAGTACGCGCCGCAGTTGATGATGCTACTGCAAGAGTACGTGAAGGTACTAGTTTAGGGGCTGCGCTCACAAATACTAAACTTTTCCCGCCTATGATGCTCTATATGATTGCATCGGGTGAAAAAAGTGGTCAGTTAGAGCAAATGCTAGAACGTGCTGCTGATAACCAAGACAGTGAGTTTGAATCTAATGTGAACATCGCATTAGGGGTATTCGAACCTATGCTTGTTGTTAGCATGGCGTCAGTGGTGCTGTTTATTGTCATGGCTATTTTACAGCCTATTTTAGAATTAAATAACTTGATCAGTGGTTAAACCGATTAGGTTATTAAGGTAATTTTTATCACGCACTTTGTCGTGCGTATCGGAGGAAGTCGTCAATGCAAGTCAATCGTAAACAACGTGGTTTTACCCTCTTAGAAGTGATGGTGGTAATCGTTATTCTGGGTATCTTAGCCTCAATGGTTGTTCCCAACTTAATGGGTAACAAAGATAAAGCGGATTTACAAAAAGCAGTTTCAGACATTGTAGCTTTAGAAAATGCATTGGATATGTACCGCTTAGACAACAGTGTATACCCAACAACTGACCAAGGTTTAGATGCATTAGTGCAAAAGCCAACGTCTTCGCCAGAGCCTCGTAACTACCGTCCAGATGGTTATTTAAAGCGTTTACCACAAGATCCATGGCGTAATGATTATTACCTACTAAGCCCTGGTGAGAATGGTCGTATCGATATTTTCAGTGCAGGTCCTGACGGACAAGTGGGCACTGAAGACGATATTGGTAACTGGAATTTACAAAACTTCCAGTAATGGAAGCTTGAGATAATTCAATGAAGTTTACACGCCAAGCTGGGTTCACTCTTTTAGAGGTGTTATTGGTTGCACTGCTGATGGGCTTAACTGCAGCAGCAGTCACCATGACGACGAACACAGCAGGACCAGAGCAGGCGTTAACTAAAACAGCTCGACAATTTATAGCAACCACTGAGTTAGTGATTGAAGAAACCATCCTCAGTGGCCAGTTTTTAGGGATTGTCGTAGAAGAAGATGAATACCAATTTGTATATTACAAAGACGGTAAATGGGAACCGCTAACAGGTGATAGACAGCTTGCTCCACAACAAATGGAGGAAGGTGTCATGATGAGCCTGCTACTGGACGGTTTGCCATTAGTACAAGACGATGAAGAAGATGAGTCATGGTTCGATGAGCCACTCATTGATGAAAGCAAAGAAGACAAGAAGAAAAACCCAGAGCCGCAAATTTTGTTATTTCCAAGCGGTGAAATGTCGACATTTGAATTGAGTTTTTTAACTGATGATGCCAATGGCAAAGAAGTTGAAGTCTTAGTTGTCGGTGACTCAATGGGACGATTAGCGCTAGGAAGTTTCGATGAAGACTTGTAAAGGCATGACGCTACTCGAAGTCATCGTTGCGTTAGCAGTGTTTTCGATTGCAGCCGTTGCCGTCACTAAAAGTATCGGTGATCAAATGGCGAACCTACCGATATTAGAAGAAAGAACCCTTGCGCAATGGGTTGCGAGTAATCAGATGGTTGAAGCCAGATTAATTCAGCAATTTCCTGAACTTGGTACTAAAAATGGCCAAGTCGAACTCGCAGGAAAAGATTGGTATTGGCGTCAAGAAGTGGTTAAAACCACAGACGACAATTTCCGTATGATAAGAATTTTAGTGAGCGATGAAGATAGGTTTAACCGAACCGTTGCCCAAGTGAGTAGTTATGTTCACAACGAAGGTTAAATCACAAAAGCATAATCAGTTAGGGTTTACCCTATTAGAAATGCTGATCTCAATAGCCATTTTCGCCATGATTGGATTGGCCGCCAATGCTGTGCTATCGACTGTGATGAAAAATGATGAAGCGACCAAAGAGTTTTCGGTTCGACTCAAAGCGTTGCAACAAGGGTTTGGGATTATTGAGCGAGACTTAGGCCAAATCGTGGCGCGAACTCAGCGTGGTTTTGATGGTGAGCGTACAACATCTGTATTTCAAACCGGTGATAATATGCTGGATTCTGAAACTGAAGCCTTAGTGTTTTTCCGCTTAGGTTGGTTGAATCCAGATGGCATGTTACCTCGTGGTAGTTTGCAGTCTGTTGCTTATGTTGTTCAAGATGGCCGCTTAGAGCGTTGGTATTATCCTTACCCAGAGCCAGAGGTCGGTGCAGAGCCGTTAAAAAGTTTAATCGTGAAAGATGTCGTTTCCATTGAGTATTCATTTTTTGTAGGTGATAAATGGGAGCGAAAAGTTGATGCTTCTACCTTACCGCTTGCGATAGCGATGGAAGTTGAGATTGAAGGCTTAGGCACCATTGAACGTCGTTTTTTACTACCTAAAGGTGGAGATAGCTCAAGCACCGGCAGCGGTGGTAATAGTGGTGGCAATAACGGTGACAATAGCGATAGCAGCGACACTGATGAAACCGGAGAAAAGACTGAAGGTGACGACACATGATGAAGTCACAATTACCGGGGTTTCGTAAACAGCGCGGAGTGGCGTTATTAGTTGTACTGTTGATTGTGGCATTGGTTGTGATTATCGCTACCAACATCACCAGCCGTAACCAGTTATCTATGCGCCGAACGTTAAACTTGGCGCAATATGACCAAGCATATTGGTATGCTATTTCTGCAGAAGAGTTAGCGAAAAAGATTTTAAAGCAAGATATGGAAGACAGTGATGGCACTGTGCATCGCCAACAATATTGGGCACTGGCTGATGTTATTTTTCCTGCCGAGTACGGTGAAATTGGTGGCGAAATTCAGGATATGCGCTCCTGTTTCAATATCAATGCGTTATCTGTGACTTCGACAGAAGTTGAGAATGGTCAGCCCAAGCTCAGTTTAGCGGCAAGCCAATATAAAGCGTTATTAGTCGCACTGGGGATGGACGAGTTTGGTGCAGAAAGGCTGACTCATACCTTGGTTGATTATATTGATGATGACACAGTTTCTATGCCTTATGGTGCTGAAGATGCGGATTATGAATCGCGTAATATCCCGTATCGAGCAGCGAATACTTTGATGAGTCATCATAGTGAATTAAGGGCGGTGATTGGCTATAACCAGCAAGTGTATACCACGTTATTACCTTATATTTGCGCGATTCCAGGTAACAACCAACAGTTATTGAATGTCAACACCATTGAAGTAGAACAAGCCGCATTACTTGTTGGCATGTTAGATAACAAAATTTCATTGAGTGATGCCGAAAGCTTGATTAACCAAAGACCTGCTGATGGTTTCGAAACTGCTGCAGAGTTTTGGGAGAATAATACGCTTGCTAGTTTAGCGACTGAGAGCAATATGAAGTCGAGTATTGTAGTGGACAGTAATTTCTTTTTACTGAAAGCGGGCGCTAAAGTTGATAATGCCACGTTCAGAATGGACAGTGTGCTACAGCGAAGCGGTGATAAATTTGACGTGTTGACTCGCCAGTATGGTGGGCAACAGTAATGAATAAGAGAAACAACCCGCTGCACAGTTTTTTGAAACCCTTGCAGCCAGTGGAGAGTAACAGTGTCTGAACGGCTTTTTATCCGATTAGGTAAAACATCAGAAAGCCCATGTTCTTGGCTAGTTTGGTCAGAGCAGGAGCAAGAAATTATCGCCTCTGGCGAGTTAAGTGATGCAGCAAGCCTATCAAGTTTAACTGAGCGTGCTGGAAATCGCCCTGTTGATGTATTAGTGCCAGCGTCAAGCATGACATTGACTCAAATTGAATTACCTGAGAAAAACCAGCGCCAATCATTGAAAGCATTGCCTTTTATGCTAGAAGAAACGATTGCATCTGATGTTGAAGATATGCACTTTGTCGTTGGGCCACGTGATGGTGAGCAGCTGAACGTGGTTGCAGTTGCCCATGAGCAAATGCAAGATTGGTTATCTTGGCTGCTTGATGCCGGTATGAAGGTAAAACGTATCGTACCTGATTGTTTAGCATTACCATTAGAACAGTGTCGCTGGGCGGCACTGGATATGGGTGATGAACTGTTATTACGCACGGGTGAAGGAAGCGGTGTTAGTCTGCCTAAAACATGGTTAGATTTTGCATTACCTCAACTGATGCCTGAACAGCAAGAAGATCAAGCTCCCCTCAATATTGCAGCTTACAGCGAAGATTTAGTCTTTATGGGAGCGGAAGTTGAGCCTAAACCCTTAGATTTACCTATGATGGTTTTGGCTAAAGGCATTATCCAAGCGCCGATCAATTTACTCAGTGGCATTTATCAGCCAAAGCGTGAATACAGTAAACATTTAATGTTATGGCGTAATGTCGCCATCATTATGGCGATAGCGATCGTTTTATCTCTGGTCAATAAAGGCTTAACGATTTATCAGCTAGAAGCGCAAACTGCTGAAGTTAAGCAACAAAGTGAAGCGATTTTTAAAAGAGTCAGTCCAGGCATTAATCGTATTGTTAATATCCGCTCGCAAATGGATTCTCAGTTACGCAGTATGCAAGGTCAGGGTGGTGGAGCGGCATTTTTTGAAATGCTTGATGGCTTAAAAGATGCTTTTGAAAAGGTACCGGATTTAAAACCAAATTCTTTACGTTTTGATGCCAACCGTAATGAACTGCGTATGCAAGTGACGGCCAAAACTTATGACCAAGTCGATAAGTTTAAAGAGTTAGTTGAAACACGATATGACCTTGATATGGGTGCAATCAATAGCGGTGAAGACGAAGTGAATACAACCCTAACATTGAGGGGCAAATAAGATGGAAAATTTGCAAGCTTGGTGGAAAGGCTTAGCCCTCAGAGAACAGCAGCTTGTCGCCAGCTGTGGTGTGTTTGTCATTATTGGTATCTTATATTGGGGAATTTGGAGCCCGATTTCTTCAGCTGCTGAAAATGCTGAAATGAGGCACCAATCAGAATTACAAACACTCAACTATGTCAAACAAACGGCTAATAAAATCGCAGGTTTGAAGCAATCAGGCTCGAAACCAACGTCAACTGGCAGCCTCAGTTCTGTGGTCAATCAACTTGCGGGTCAATATAAGTTAGAAATCACACGAATGCAGCCTCAGGGTGATAAAATCCAGTTGTGGATGGATGATGTGCCTTTTGACAGCTTATTGAATTATTTACATGAGCTGGTTGAACAAAAAGGCTTAACCCTTGAAAGTGTGGATTTATCAGAGTCTGATGTGGCCGGTTTTGTCAAAGTACGTCGTATTCAGCTGTCTAAGTAAGCAGGTATTGTAGTGAGTTTGATTAAAAAAATAGTAATAGGCGTTGTTATTTATCTCGCCTTTATGGTGGCTTACATTCCTGCTAATTGGGTAGTAGGCATTGCGCCGTTACCTAATAACATAAAAGTGAGTGGTGTATCAGGCACGTTATGGCAAGGTCATGCTGAGCTGGTATCTATTGATCGTCGCATCATTGAACAAGTGAGCTGGGACATGAACCCATGGGCATTGTTTATTGGCCAAGTGAACCTTGATGTCAACATTGGTAATCGTGCGACAGCAGTCAGTGGACAAGGGGATATCACTTGGTCGTTATCAGGTATATCAGCTGAAAACTTACGTTTTGAAGCGCCAAATTCATTTTTGTTAGGTAATAGCCGTCTGCCATTCAGAACGAAAGTGAATGGTGATGTTAGCTTGATTGTTGAACGTCTTGAGCAAGGTGAGCCATGGTGTGAACAGCTGTCAGGTAAGTTATTTTTAAATCGTATTGATGTAAAAAACCAGTTTGGAGAGTATCCATTAGGTAACATTGCATTAGGGTTGAAGTGTATTGATGGCATGGTGCAGTTAAATACTGATGACACAATGAACCAAATGGGTATTGAAGGGATTGCAAGTTTAGGTGAAAGTAATCGCTTTTCTGTCAGCGCTAAAATTAAACCAACACCAGAACAACCAGAAGATCTTACTCAAGCATTATCCTTCCTAGGTAAGCAAGATAGCCAAGGATATTACCCGATTAATTATAACGGCGTAATTCCAGGTATGTAGACTGGCAGCTTCAATAAAAAAGGCATGTTAATCACATGCCTTTTCTGTTTTTCATTCCAAAAGTAATCTACGCGTCGAGCAGATCCTGATGCAGCATTTGGTAATCATGAATGGCAGGGAAGTCGATAAAGTCTTTATGAGGTTTTTGGCTGTCAGGGTTGGATATACCAAGTTGATATCCAATTCCCGCTTTTTTCGACGCTTCTAAAATGTGCTCATTATCATCAACAAATAAACAACGGCTTGGATTAAGACTGAATTGACGAATTGCATGCTCCCAAAAATTAGGGTGCTCTTTAGGGTAGCCTGTTTCGTGGCTTGAAAAAGTTGCATCAAGTCCGTGTGCAAGTTCAGTATGTTCAAGTTTTAATGCTAAGCTTTTGGGATGAGCATTTGTCATTAATATCCGCTGTTTCCCTGCTGTTTTTAGTGCATTAAGAAAGGGCATACTGTCTTGACGCATTTGAATTCGCTCTGCCAAGGAATAATGCAAAGTTAAAATATCCAAACCAAGCTTTTCTTGCCAATAATCAATGCAATACCAATCTAATGTTCCTTCTACCTTTTGGTAAGATTGCTCGACTAATTGTTGCGCTTGAGTTACTGATATCTGCCGCTGTTGGCTCAATTGTTGTGGCACTAAAGATAACCAAAAGTGATTATCAAAGTGTAAATCGAGTAGGGTGCCATCCATATCGAGTAAAACTGTGTCTATCTTATGCCAAGGAAACATGAAAATTCCAGTTGTAGAATATAGCTAGGGTAGTAAGATTGTAACTTGTCTATCTAAATTCGTCATATATGAGGTTTGAATGACAACTCGGCATAAAAAGCCTGACATCCTTCATCGTGAAATAGTAGCAAAAAGTCGTCTATTTCAAATTGAGCAGCTGCACTTAAAGTTTTCTAATGGCGTAGAGCGTCAATATGAAAGAATGAGTGGCGGTAGCCGTGGTGCAGTAATGATTGTCCCTGTGCATCAAGGTCAATTATTGTTAGCCAAAGAATATGCCGCAGGTACCGATAATTATGAACTGGGTTTCCCTAAAGGCTTAATTGATCCTGGAGAAGAGGCCGCTGAAGCTGCTAACCGAGAGCTACAAGAGGAAATCGGTTTTGCCAGTAACAAACTGACTTTATTAAAAGAACTCAGTTTAGCGCCTGGCTACTTTGCCAGTAAAATGCAGATTTTTATTGCAGAAGACTTATATGAAAGTCGCCTTGAAGGTGATGAGCCTGAACCAATAGAGGTCATTCCATATCCTTTAGAAGATTGGCAAACCTTGCTTGAAGATGCTGACTTTTCTGAATCACGAAGTGTCAGTGCATTATTTCTTGCACAGCAGTTTTTAGCAAAATAGCGGTTATTAATTAAAATAAAAACAAAATATTAGCCGATGAAAGCTACTAAAAAAGCCTAAGTTGGACTAACTTGACAGTATTCAGCGTATTATTTGGCGATTGGAGTGGGTATGAAGCCAGAAGAAGTAATTGAACAAGTCATCAAAATTGCCACTGAAGCAGGGCAAAAAATTCGAGATATTTATGTCAAAGGTGACTTTGACAGAGAAATTAAGTCAGACAATACGCCTGTTACTTCAGCTGATTTAGCGGCAAATGAAATCATTTGTGCCGGCCTCGCAGCATTAACCCCAGATATTCCCATTTTGAGTGAAGAAGCTGCCGATATTCCATTTGAAGAACGTGCTGAATGGCAGCGTTATTGGTTGGTTGATCCTTTAGACGGTACTGGTGAATTTATCGCCGGCAGCGGTGATTTTTCCGTTATTATCGCACTCGTTGAACATAATCGCCCTGTTATGGGGATTGTTTATGTGCCGATGACAAACGTTTGTTATTACGCCATTGCTGGGCTTGGGGCGTATAAGCGTGATACTAAGAATGAAGTTCGCATCATGAGCAGACAAATTGGTGACATTGAACAGTCAGGTTTGAAACTTGCAGTGAGTCGTCGTCAAGATCCGCAGTCAGTGCTTAAATTATTAAGTCATCCTAATAGTTGTGAGTTAGTGGTCCTTGGTGGCGCAGCGTTAAAGAGTTGCCTTGTTGCTGAAGGACGTGCCGATTGTTATGTACGCCTAGGCCCAACAGGTGAGTGGGATACTGGTGCTGCGCAAATTATTCTTGAAGAAGCTGGCGGCGCGTTAATGGATATCAATTTACAGCCAATGAGTTATAACGAACGAGAAACGCTCGAAAACCCTAACTTTATCGTTGTTGGCAGTCCAAGTTTAGCTTGGGATGATATTCTCACTAAATAATTTTTGCATTCAACTATGCCTTAAGCCCTCTATTGAGGGCTTTTTTGTGTCTGAACAAGCCTCATTATGATTATTGAATGAATAAAAAATTATTATGAACATTGTTTTTTATTTTGTTTGTTGTTAGTTTAACCACATTAGTTAATTACAATAGGGATTATGATGGCGCGAAGGAAGGAACATACTCATGAAGAAATTAATGAGATGGCCATAGTTGCAGTCATGGAATACTTACAAGCAGCTTCGCTTGATGGTTTGTCACTTCGCAAAGTGGCCAGTCAAATAGGCTATGCACCTAGTACCTTAATTAATATCTATGGGTCATATCAACAATTACTCTTACGTGTTTCTGAGCGAGTTTTGGTGAACTTATACCAACACCTAGCCGATCTTAATGTTGACTGCTCTCAAGATGAACCTATCAATATCATAGAAGCCATGGCACATGGATATTGCCAATTTGCTTTTGAACATAAGGCTGGCTTTAAGCTCGTGTTTGAAATTTCAGCGCCAGACAATGTGTCATTGTCATCTAGTCATCAGCACGCTATTGATTCATTATTTGGATTGATTTCGCAGCAGTTAAAACATGTTTTTGCACAGGCGTCAGAACAACAAATTACATTAATGAGCCGAGTGTTATGGGGGGGGATTCATGGATTAACTTGCTTAGCGATTGATGAAAAGTTATTTACCACTGAAACCGAAATACCAGCAATGCTCAGTAGTCATGTACAAGGCTACATTTTAGGAATGACAAAAAACAAGGATGCAGCATGTTAATCTCTAGACGATTCTTTCCCTATTTTGTTACTCAGTGTCTTGGGGCACTGAATGACAACATTTATAAAAATGTGCTGTTGCTATTGGTGACTTATAGCCAAGTTAACGAATTACCCATTAGCGTTAATATGTTTGTAAATCTGGCGGCGGGTGTTTTTATCTTACCTTTCTTTTTGTTTTCAGCCCACGCAGGTATGGTGGCTGATAATGTTGATAAAGCCATGCTCATACGACGATTAAAGTTGATTGAGTTTATTATCATGTCATGTGCTGCGGTCGCTATTCTGTCTCAAAGCTATTTGGTGATGTTATTACTCCTGTTTTTAATGGGCACGCAGTCTGCGTATTTTGGCCCTGTTAAATATTCTTTATTGCCACAAACGCTAAAAGAAAATGAACTTGTTACTGGTAATGCTTGGGTTGAGATGGGGACATTTATTTCAATTCTTGTGGGGACGTTATCTGCAGGGTTAATTGTTGCGAGTGATAATAGCTTAGTAGCCGCTTCTGCAACCGTTGTCACTCTTGCTGCAATTGGTTATCTATCAAGTCGAGCAATTCCAGCTTTACCACCTCAAGGCAAGATTGAAAAAATTCGCTTTACGCCACTTTCTGGTACTTGGCGCAGTATTGCTAAAGTGCGTCAAACCCCAAGTATTTGGATGGCAATTTTGGCCATCAGTTGGTTTTGGTTTTTAGGTGCAACTTATCTGACTCAGTTTCCTAATTTTGCCAAATTACACCTTCATGCAGATGCGACAGTGGTATCGCTATTACTGGCGTTATTTTCAATTGGCATTGCGGTAGGCTCGTGGATTTGTGAGCGAGTTTCTTATAGTCATGTTGAATTGGGCGTCATTCCATTTGGCGTGTTGGGGTTAACGGTATTTGGTGTGGATTTAATTTTTGCTATACCGCCAGCGCCGGTTGATTTGAGTACCGTGTATAGCTTTAGTACTTTTATTGCTGCATCCCAGCATTATAGAGTCATGGCTGACTTATTTATGGTGGGCCTAAGTGGTGGGCTGTTCATTGTTCCGTTATATGCCTTTATTCAGTCTAGAGCAGAAAAAGGCGAGTGCGCACAAGCTATAGCGGCAAATAATATTGTTAATGCCTTTTTCATGGTAACTGCAGCGGTGTTATCCATCGTATTGCTTGGGCTCCTAGAATGGAGCATTCCACAGTTATTCTTATTACTTGCAGCCTTGAATACTGTGGTGGCTTTGTATGTTTATTCACAGGTGCCTGAGTTTGCTCAACGCTTCGTGAGCTATATTCTTAGCCATGTCATGTACCGAGTTAACGTAACAGGCCGTGAACATATTCCAGCTCAGGGAGCAGGTGTTATTGTGTGTAACCATGTGAGTTACGTTGATGCACTGATTATTATGGGATCTTCAACGCGACCGATGCGTTTTGTTATGGATAAGTCTATTAGTGAAATACCACTTTTAAAGTATTTGTTCCGTCATGCTGGTGTTATTCCGATTTGTTCGCCAAAACAATGTGAAAAGACCTATGAGCAGGCATTTGAACACATTCATCAAGCGCTGAATAACGAAGAGCTTGTGTGTATTTTTCCTGAAGGTCGATTATCCGCCGATGGCGATATTGCTGAGTTTAGACCTGGTATTGAAAGAATCCTAGCTGCCGACCCTGTATCCGTCACACCAATGGCGTTAAAAGGCTTATGGGGATCATACTTTAGCCATAAAGGTGGTCATGCTTTAACGACGAGACCAAAGCGTTTCTGGTCAAGAGTTGAAGTCAACATTGGTGAGACTGTAAATGGTGTTGAATTAGGTCGCCATGGTTTGCATCAGCAGGTAAGTGAGTTGTTTGAGCGCAAGTCATAAAGGGTCAATGACCCGATAATGTATATGCTCATGGCAGAGTGCTGAATGTGTGTTGTGACATTCATTCTGGCGAAACAAAAAACGGCTACCGAGTAAGGTAGCCGTTTCACAATATTGATAATTACTAACGTTAATATGCAGCGGTTAAGCTTTTCCAGTTTTTCTTTTGAGCTAACAGGCGTGCTTTTAACTCTTCAACTTGCAGATTTAGCTGCTGGACGCTCAATTCTTTGCGCTTGGCTTCTAGTAAACTCTTTTTAGCTTGATAGTATTCCATCAAGTGCTGCTTCATGAGTTCATATTCAGCTTGGAAATTAGCAATGATCTCGTCACAGTTAGGTAAATGCGCCACTTTGTCCTGTGCTCTAAGTAATTGCATTTGTAACTTGGCACTCTCTATTCGTTCTTGAGGAACCATTCTTAAATCACTTGCAAGGCCAACCCATTGCATCGACTTAATGAGCCATTTTGTTGGGTCGTAATGCCACCATTTAATGCCATTGCGGTAATCATTTTCGAAAATATGATGGAAGTTATGATAACCCTCGCCATAGGTTAATAATGCGATAACACCATTATCTCGAGCCGTATTTTTATTGGTATATGGCTGACTGCCCCAAATGTGAGCCAGTGAGTTAATAAAGAAAGTACAGTGATGTACGACAACCAAGCGAAGTAATCCTGCCATTAATACCATTGAAATAATGTCACCATTTAACCAGCCTAAAAATGCAGGCAGGCCAATATTCATTATGACAACCAATGATAAGTAATGTTTGTGCTGCCACATAACAATGGCATCTTTTTGTAAATCACGAACATTGTTGTAGTCATGGTAGCGACTAGCTTGGTACTCGCGTAGCATCCAACCAATATGGCTGTACCAAAACCCCTTTTTAGCAGAGTAAGGATCTTTATCGTTGTTATCGACGTGCTTATGATGAACTCGATGGTCAGAAGACCAATGCAGCGCACTATTTTGTAGTGCAAGAGCTCCGCCCAATGCAAATAAGAATCGCATGACAGGATGTGCTTTATAAGCTTTATGGGACCAAAGGCGATGATACCCCGCAGTAATCGATAAGCCACTTGCAAAAGCAAGCACGACAAATGCTATCCATTCGATGGCCTCAAATCCATGGGTCATGCCACGCCATGGAACCAAAGTAATAGCGCCTAATAGCGTGAGTGCAAATAGTGATGTGTTTAACCAAATAATCGGTGGTTTTTTCATTAAGATAATCCAAAAATCTTATTGGGCGTACAGTTGTACGCTAATTTAACTTACCCTCAATATATGGTCAACCCTTATGGGGCTGTGTTTCTTTGTTAAAAACGGTATTATCTGTGCACTATCATTTACTAAATGGATCTTTACATGGGTGTAAGAGCATTACAGAAAGAAAAAACCCGTCGTGCATTGGTAGATGCCGCTTTTAATCAACTCAGTGCTGAGCGTAGCTTTTCAAGCTTAAGTTTACGTGAGGTTGCAAGAGAGGCTGGCATAGCGCCAACTTCTTTTTATCGTCACTTTAAAGACATGAATGAACTCGGTTTAACCATGGTCGATGAAGGTGGTCTGACATTGCGACAAATGATGCGTAAAGGTCGCCAGCGTGCCGAAGCAGGTGGCAGTGTTATTCGTATATCAGTTGATACTTTCATTGAAGTGCTAGAATCAAATCCCAATGTTTTTCGTATTCTTCTGCATGAACGTTCAGGGACTTCTGCGGCATTTCGTGCTGCTGTTGCGAGAGAGATTGAGCACTTTATTTCGGAGTTGTCTCATTACACTGAAGCTACCGCTGGTAGAACACCTATGTTAGCGAGAGTTCAAGCTGAAGCCTTAGTGACCTTAGTGTTTAATGCTGGCGCATCGGCATTAGATATGAAACGAGCTGATAGAAAAGTATTAGCGGATCATTTGGTTTTACAATTACGCATGGTTGCTAAAGGTGCTGAAGCGCTACAGCATAAAGTAGAAACTAAATAAATTAAGCTATTAGGCAATAAAAAGGCGATGCTGTTTACATAGCATCGCCTTTTTATTGCAGTGTGATTATTTACGCTCTAAAAGTACACCTGATTCCATATGATCGGTATATGGGAATTGGTCGAACAGTGCAAATCGAGTGATTTTATGTGTTTCACTCAGTTTGGTTAAGTTTGCTTTCAACGTGTCAGGGTTGCACGAAATATACAAAATTCGGTCATAGTTTTGCATTAAGCTAAGCGTATTGTCGTCAATACCTGCACGCGGTGGGTCAACAAATATGGTATTACAGTTATAACTGTCTAAATCGATACCTTCTAAACGACGATAGCGACGTTTTTTAGCCATTGCATCACTAAAATCTTCGGCTGACATTCTGATAATTTGAAGATTATCGACTTCATTAATAGCAATGTTATATTGCGCAGCGTCCACGGAAGGCTTTGCTAGCTCAGTTGCTAATACACGTTCAAAGTTTTGCGCTAAAGCAATTGAAAAATTGCCATTACCACAATAAAGCTCTAATAAATCACCCGTGCTATTTTGAGTCGTTGAAATAGCCCATTCAAGCATTTTAACTGACACTTTAGCATTAGGTTGAGTAAAGCTATTTTCAATTTGTTTATACTGTAATTCTTTACCATTGACAGTTAAGGACTCAACCACGAAATCTTTATCTAAATCAATTTTTTGTTTGCGGGCACGACCGATAAAATTCACATTGAACTTTTTAGATAGACGTTGCTTCATGAGTTCAGCTTCTTCTCGCCATTCATCATTCAATTGACGATGATAAAGAAGTGAGACTAAGATCTCGCCACTAAGAGTAGATAAAAAATCCACTTGGAATAATTTAAAGCGAAGTGCATGGTTTGGACGAAGTTCTTCCATCAATGCTGTCATCATCTCATTGATAAGCGCTCCAGCAGGTAAGTATTGCTCGCAACGAACTTTTTCATTCAATGCTTTGTCAAACATGTAATAGTATAAGTCGTCACCATCATGCCAGACTCGAAATTCCGCTCGCATACGGTAGTGAGCTGGCTCAGAACCAAAAACTTCTAAACTTGGCGGAGTAAACTCAGCAAAGGCAGCTTCAAGCTTGACACGTTTTTGTTCGAGTTGCGCATCATAGTTCTTAGGATCCATTGCTGCTAAATTCATTTTGTTCCACCATATGCTGTAAAATAAGGGCGCAAATATTATACTACACACCGCTGATGTCCAGTAGAACGGCGAAGTCTTAGAATATTAACAACAGAAATCGATGAATTTCACTTATTAACCCCATTCAATGGAGATTAACTTGGGCGGTCCCATACTCATTTTCGATTCAGGCATAGGTGGCTTATCCGTGTTTGAACATGTTCATAAAAAATTGTCTCAGCATGATATCTATTACTTATTTGATAATGCGCGTTTGCCATATGGAGATTTAAGTGAACAAGAGTTAATTGATGGCTGCGTTAAGTTAGTTGTTACACAAGCAAAACAGTTAAACGCTTCGATAGTTGTTGTGGCCTGTAATAGTGCAAGTACCTTAGTGTTACCTGAACTAAGAAAACAACTTAGCATTCCAGTTGTTGGTGTCGTGCCAGCAATAAAACCAGCAGCACAACAAACCATAAGCCAGCATATTGCATTGCTTGCTACACCAGGCACTGTCAATAGAGCCTATACCCAAGAATTGATCACTGAATTTGCGGGTGGTTGCCAAGTAGATTTAATTGGCTCTTCTGAATTAGTACTAATAGCAGAAGACAAAGCGGGACGAAAATGTGTTGATATAAAGAAAATTGAACAGATTTTACAACCTATTCAAAACTCATCTATTGATACCGTGGTGTTGGGTTGCACTCATTTTCCGTTTTTACGCCAAGAAATAGCACAAGTTTTAGGTGCTAATATATTACTACTTGATTCAGGTAGTGCGATTGCTACACGAGTGTTGTTTTTGATAGGTAGTCAAAGTAAGAGTCAGAATTGTGATGTGATTTTAAAAGCTGGGTATACAGCTGAGATTGGGGATGGGCTAAAACAGACATTAACTGACTATGGCTTTACACAACTTGAGTGTCTTTCCATAGCCAGCTAACGATATAACTAATCTTTATTTTGATCCGCTGGATCTGATTCTTGTGATTTAGCTTCTCTTACTTTTAAAGTACGTTCTTGGAAACTGTAATCATTTAGTTTGTTCATCGCCTTTTTAGCACCGGCTTCTGACATCTCAACGAAACCAAAACCTTTACGGCGACCTGTTTTTCTATCTCTCACTAAACGTACTGAATTGACAGGACCATACTCCCCGAAAAGACTCTTCACTTCACCTTCATGTACACGGTATGGCAAGTTACCCACATACAGTGTCATAGTTGGGCCAACATAAGGCTCATTTGAAGCCGCTGCGGTTGAAGTAGGAACGAAAGTAAAAATAAGACTAGCTAACATTGCACCTGCAATAAAAGATATAACAAGTTGAACATTACTAGATAGAGCATAAATGATAACTGCGCCAATGAGCGCTGTAACTAAGGTAATAACAAATGACTTCTGCATAAGTTTATCTCTAATAAAAATGAAAAATGATAAATAACTGTTAAAAAGCATAGCTATGGTAATGAATTATTTGCGCTTTCACCATACTCTGACGAAAAAATGACCTTAAAACACCATAATTAGTTCATAACAAGTCAGGGAAATAGAATAAAACTGCTATAAAAACGGTCATAATAGTTAAAAATAAAACGATCTGCACAAAAGATCCTCATTCGATCTGAATATTTGCAAAAAGCCCTTGCACGGTTTCATAATCTCCCTATAATGCGCATCCACTGACACGGCAAACCACGCAATAGCATGGTGTACACGC